>JANORB010000221.1:0-15263 GCA_031415135.1 Methylibium sp. | reverse complement strand
GTCCGAGCAGCGCGCCAGAAGGCGGCCGATCTAGGCGCAAAGCGCAGCCATAGCTCGGGCTATGGCGAGCATTTGCAACGACGAGCGGGCGTCTTCTGGTGTGATGAGCGGGCATGATTGAAAGACTCTCAGCCTCTCAGCGGCATCCGCCTCAGACGCCCAGCCCGAACAGGTCTTTCAGCGCCTCGCGGTACATCCTCGACCCCATGCCGTTGGTGCTGTAGTGCGTGCCGCCCTCCACCAGCACGAAGCGCTTGGGTGATGTCGCGCGCTCGAACAGCGCGCGCCCGAGTTCGGGGCGGATCAGCGAATCACCACTGCCGTGCACCACCAGCACCGGGGTCTTGACGCTGGCGATCTTGTCGGCCGACTCGAAGCGCTGGGTGATCAGCGGGGTGATCGGCAGCCAGCCCCACTTGAAGGTCTGGAACACGTCGGCAATGGAGGTGAACGTGCCTTCGACGATCAGCCCCTTGGAGTCGGCCACCTCGGTGGCCAGCTGCACCGCGATGGCGCCGCCCAGCGAGTGGCCGAAGATGTAGCGGTCGCGGCCCGGATGCTGGCGCGCCAGGTGGTCCCAGGCGGCGCGGGCGTCTTCGTAGACCATCGCTTCGGACGGCAGCTCGTCGGTGCTCTGGCCGAAGCCGCGGTAGTCCACCGCCAGCACGCTGAAGCCCAGCTCCCGCATGTGGCGGATGCGAAACGCGCTGCCCGCCACGTTGCGGCGCGCGCCGTGCAGGTACAGCATCACCGGCGCATCGGGGCGCGCGTGGGCCAGCCACAGCGCATGCAGCTTCACGGGTTTGGCCGATTGCGCCGAGACGTGTTCGATCCACACGTCGTCCATGCCATCGGTGCGCGCGGCCGCCCACGAGGGCGACGCCGACGGCATGAAGATCCACTTGCGCTGCTGCACTTCGAGGCTGTTGCAGCCGCCCAGCAGCGCAGCGGCGAGCAGTGCCGCGGCCGGCCAGCGCCAGCGGGTGGGAGAGGGTGTGTTGTTCATCGTGTTCATCGCCTCTTGCGTGACCGCGGCGGGAAGAGCCACCACGCGGCCACCACCAGCAGCCCGAACAGAGAATAGCCGAGCCCAAAAACCCATGCCGGCGCGTCCCAGTAGAGCCATCGTTGCAGCCAATGCTCGATGAAGCTGCCGCTGTAGGTGCTGGCACGGGCCTGTACACGCAGCCACATCTCCAGCTGTGTGAGCGGACAGCTGGCGCCCAGCCAGGCCTGGGCCACCACCACCCCGATCGCGCCCAGGTGGGCGAGCCTGAACCACAGTGCATTGACCCAGTGCCATCGGGCCAGATTGCCGGCGACCACGAGCACCAGGCCGCCGACGACAAACGCGACCACGCCGACGTGCAACGCGAGCACCAGGTCGGCAAGCAACTGGAAGGGCGGGTCGGTCATCGGCCTGGCCTACCGCCCGCGCCAGAACAACCCGTCCAGTTCCTTGATCGTGATCTGGCGCCACGTGGGCCGGCCGTGGTTGCATTGGTCGGCGCGCTCGGTGTGCTCCATGTCGCGCAGCAGCGCATTCATTTCGTGCAGGCCGAGCTGGCGGTTGGCGCGCACCGCGCCATGGCAGGCCATGGTCGACAGGATCTGGTCTTGCGCCCGCTGGATCACGCTGCTGGCATCGAACTGGGCCAGCTCGCCGAGCACGCTGCGCGCAAGTTCGACCACATCGCCGCCGGCCAGCGCGGCCGGGTGGGAGCGCACGGCCAGCACGCTGGCCGACAGCGGCGCCATGTCCAGCCCGAGCCGGCGCAGGTTGTCGGCCTGCGCCTCGGCGGTGGCCAGCTCCTGCGCGGTGGCGTTGAAGGTGACTGGAATCAGCAAGGGCTGGGCTTCGATGGCCGCCTGCCCCAGGCTGGCCTTGAGCCGTTCGTAGACGATGCGCTCGTGCGCCGCGTGCATGTCGACGATCACCAGCCCACGCGCGTTCTCGGCCAGGATGTAGATGCCGGCCAGTTGTGCAATGGCCTTGCCGAGCGGCCAGTCCTCGTTCGGGTGCGACACCGGCAACGCCGTGCTGAGGGGCGCTGCCGGGGCCTGCTGGCGCCCCGCCCACGCCACCGCCGGTTCGTGCGCGTACAGCGCGGCCACCTGGTGCAGGCTGAGCGCCACCTGCCGGGCCGAAGCCAAGCGGTCGAAGCGGTCGAAGCGGGTCGCCAGCGGCGGCCAGGCACGCGCCTGGTCGCCGGCCGCCTGCGCGCCGGTATCGGCGGGCGGGGCGGGCAGGGCGGGCACGGCGGGCACAGCGGAGGAGCCGGCGCGCGACACCGACAGCGCGCCGTCCACCGCGCGCCGCACCGCCTGGTGCACCTCGCGCGAATCGCGAAAGCGCACCTCGATCTTGGTCGGGTGCACGTTCACGTCGACCCGCTCGGGGTGGATGGCGATGAACAGCGCGTAGGCCGGCTGGCGCCCGCCGTGCAGCACGTCTTCATAGGCCGAGCGCACGCCGTGCGCGATGAGCTTGTCGCGCACGAAGCGGCCGTTCACGTACACGTACTGCTGGTCGGCGCGCGCCCGCGCAGCTTCGGGCAGGCCGGCGCGGCCGGTGATGCGCAGCACGCCCAGGTCGAGCGACACCTCGCGGCTGGCCGACGTGAACTCTTCGCCCAGCACGTCGCGCAGGCGCTGCAGCCCACCGTGCAAACCACTGGCGCGGCGCCATTGCTGCACCAGCTTGCCGTCGTGCCACACGGCAAAGCCCACGTCGGGCCGGGCCAGGGCGTGGCGGCGCACGGCTTCGATGCAGTGAGCCAGCTCGGTCGCTTCGGTCTTGAGAAACTTGCGCCGCGCCGGCGTGCTGAAAAACAGCTCGCGCACCTCGACGCTGGTGCCCACGCCGCGCGCCGCCGGCGCCAGCTCGCCCGAGCGCGCATCGAGCCGCTGCGCATGCGCGGCGTCCGCGGTCCGGCTCGCCAGGCTCACCTCGGCGATCGAGCAGATGGCGGCCAGCGCTTCGCCGCGAAACCCCATCGTCGACACGTTTTCCAGATCGGTCAGCGAGGCGATCTTGCTGGTGGCGTGGCGGCGCAGCGCGAGCGGCAGTTCGGCGGCCTGGATGCCGTGGCCGTCGTCTTCGACGATCACCGCGCGAATGCCACCGGCCGCGAGCCGGATGCTGATCTCGGTGGCGCCGGCGTCCAGCGCGTTGTCGACCAGCTCGCGCACCACCGAGGCCGGCCGCTCGACCACTTCGCCGGCGGCGATCTGGCTGATCAGTTCGTCGGGCAGCCCAAGAATCGGCCGGCGGGGTGTCGACTGCGGCACAGCGTTCATCGGCGCATTGTAAGAAGCGGGCCGCGGCGCGCCGGTGTGCCGGGATAATCGCGCCGCATGGAAATCATCGCCTTTCTGATCGACTTCATCCTTCGTGTCGACACGCACCTGGCCACGTTCGTGCAAACCTACGGCGCCTGGGTGTATGCGCTGCTGTTCCTGATCATCTTCGTGGAGACCGGCGTGGTGGTCATGCCCTTCCTGCCCGGCGATTCGCTGCTGTTCGTGGTGGGCGCGCTGTGCGGCGTGGGGTTGATGAGCCTGCCGCTGTCGATCGGCCTGCTGATCGTGGCGGCGATCCTGGGCGACCAGTGCAACTACGCCATCGGCCGCCACTTCGGGCCGAAGGTGTTCCAGTGGGAACACTCGCGCTTCTTCAACAAGCGCGCCTTCGAGCAGGCGCATGCCTTCTATGAAAAATACGGCGGCGTGACCATCATCGCGGCGCGCTTCATGCCGTTCCTGCGCACCTTCGCGCCCTTCGTGGCCGGCGTGGCGGAAATGACGCGCAGCAAGTTCACGTTGTTCAACGTCACCGGTGCCGTGCTGTGGGTCGGCGGCATCACGCTGGCCGGCTACCTGTTCGGCAACATTCCCTGGGTCAAGGAACACCTGGACAAGATCATCTGGGCCGCCATCCTGCTGCCGGGCTTGCTGGTGCTGTGGGGCGCGTGGAAGGCGCGGCGCAAGCAGATCGCGTGAGCGCCGGGCCGCCCCGAGCACTCCCGTAGCATTGCCCATCCACCTGCGGAGCCCGGCATGCCACCGTCCATCGACCGCATCGATCATGTTCACGTTTTTGTGTCGGACCGCGCCGCGTCGGAGCGCTGGTACCGCGACGTGCTCGGGTTCAGCCGCGTGCCCGATCTGGCCTTCTGGGCTCGCGACGGCGGCCCGCTGACGCTGCAGGATGCCTCGGGCCACGTGCACCTGGCGCTGTTCGAAAGCGCGGCGCGGCCGTGCCGTTCGACGATTGCGCTGGCCGCATCGGCCGCGGAGTTCATGGCCTGGCAGGCGCACCTGTCCGGCGTGCTGGGAAAGGCCGTTGTCGCGATCGACCACGCGGTCGCCTGGTCGCTCTATTTCACCGATCCGGACGGCAACCCGTACGAGATCACATCGTGCGAGCACGCTGGCGTGGCGGCGCGGCTTGATCCCGGGCAACGCGGCAGCGCCTGAATCGGGGTAATCTGGGCCCCTGACCCCGCAACGCTGGAGCCACCATGAAAATCCTGCTGCCTGTCGATGGATCGGAGCCCGCGCTCGAAGCGGTTCGATTCGCCATTCGCCTGGCCCGCGATGGATTGCGCGCGACCTTCGTGCTGGCCAACGTGCAGGAGCCGACCTACCTGTACGAGATGGTGCTGGCGCCCGACGCCGAGGTGCTGGAGCGGGTCAGCGGCGCGGCCGGAACCCATTCACTCGAAGCCGCGCAGGCCTTGCTGCAAGGGGCGGGCCTGACCTTCGAGCGCGAAATCGCCTCGGGCGACCCCGGCCACACGCTGGTGGAGCTGATCGAGCGCTACGGTTGTGATGCCGTCATCATGGGTGCGCGCGGCATGGGAGTGCTGCGCCACGCGTTGCTGGGGTCGGTGTCGCAGGCGCTGGTGCACGACTCGCCGGTGCCGGTGACGATCGTGCGGCAGGTGCCCGCCTGAAATCGCCTCGGCCTGTCGGCCCAGCCAGCGGCTCAGCCGGCCGCCGGGCGCTCGCCTGACCGAGCCGCCCAGGTGTCGGCGTACAGCGCCACGTACTTGCGCGCCGCGCCTTCCCACGAATGGTCTTGCGCCATCGCGCGCAGCATCAGCTGGCGCCACAGCAGTGGCTGGCTGAACGCCTCGGTGGCGCGCTGCAGCGCGTGCTCCAGCGCCGCCGGGCTGGCGGCGTCGAAGCTGAATCCGGTGGCGCGATCGGTGGCGACGGCATCGGCGCTGGCGTCGACCACGGTGTCGGCCAGGCCGCCGACCCGCCGCACCACCGGCAGCGTGCCGTAGCGCAGGCCGTACAGCTGGGTCAGCCCGCAGGGCTCGAAGCGCGATGGCACCATGATCGCATCGGCGCCGGCAATCAAACGATGCGCCAGCGCTTCGTCGTAGCCGATCCGCGCCGCCACGCGCCCCGGGTGGGCCTGGGCCGCGGCGCTGAACGCGGACTCGAGCGCGGCGTCGCCGGTGCCCTGCAGCGCCAGCTGCCCGCCGCGGCGCAGCAGGCCGGGCAGGGCGCCGAGCACCAGGTCGAGCCCTTTTTGCGCACTGAGGCGGCTGACCACGCCGAACACCGGCGCATCGGCTTGAACGTCCAGGCCCAGCTCGTCCTGCAGGGCCTGCTTGCACAGCGCCTTGCCGCGGAAGTCTTGCGCGGAATAGCGCGCGACCAGTCCGGTGTCCTTCTCCGGGTTCCAGATCGCGCCGTCGACGCCGTTGAGAATGCCCGACACATGGCCCGCGCGACCACGAATGACGCCGTCCAGGCCGCTGCCGAACTCGGGCGTGGCGATCTCGGCGGCGTAGGTCGGGCTGACCGTGGTGATGCGGTGGGCGTACTTCAAGCCCGCCTTCATGAACGACAACTGGCTGTGGAACTCGACCCCGTGCGAAGCCAGAAAGCGCGACGGCAGGCCCAGCAGGTTGAAGTCGGCCTGGGCAAACAGGCCTTGGAACGCCAGGTTGTGGATCGTGAACACCGACGCCGCGCGGGTGGCCGGATGCGCGGCCATGTAGGCACAGGCCATGCCGGCATGCCAGTCGTGGGCGTGCATCACGTCGGGCTGCCAGTCCGGGTCCAGCTCGCCGGCGGCCAGGTGCGCCGCGACCCAGCCGAGCAGCGCAAAGCGCTGCAGGTTGTCGCTCCATTCGGTGCCGTCACTGGCCTGGTAGGGGCTGCCGCCGCGGCGGTACAGGTAGGGTGCGTCGACCACGTACACCGGCACATGGCTGAAGGGCATCTGGCCCAGGCGCAGGCTCACGCGGCCGGCACCGAACAACGGCGACAGGGAGCACAGGGTTTTCTGGTGCAGCACGGCGTCGGCAATCGCCGGCAGGCCGGGCAGCACCAGCCGGGCCTGGGCGCCGCACGCGTTGAGCGCCTGCGGCAGCGCGCCCACTACATCGGCCAGGCCGCCGGTCTTGATCAGCGGAAAGATTTCGGCCGCGACATGCAAGACCTTCATGCGCGCTCGCTCACGCCGACAGGCGCGCCAGCATCGCGCTGGTGACCAGCGTGATGCCGTTGTCGGTGCGCTCGAAACGTTGCGCGTCGGCCACCGCGTCTTCGCCGATGACCAGGCCGTCGGGAATCGTGCAGCCGCGATCGACCACCACGCGGGTCAGCCGCACGTGGCGCCCGACCTCGACCGCCGGCAGCAGCACCGACCAGTTGACGGCAGAGTACGAATGCACCCGCACGCTGGAGAACAGCACCGAGCGGAACACCTGGCCGGAGATGATGCTGCCGCCCGACACCATCGACTCGATGGCCATGCCGCGCCGGTCTTCCTGGTTGTGCACGAACTTGGCCGGTGGCAGTTGCGGCTGGTAGGTCCAGATCGGCCAGGTGGTGTCGTACAGGTTCAGCAGCGGGTCGGTGGCGGTCAGGTCGATGTTGGCGTCCCAGTACGCGTCGATCGTGCCGACGTCGCGCCAGTACGGTTCTTCGCCCGGTTTGTTCGACACGCAGCTGAGCGCGAACGGGTGCGCGCTGGCGCAGCCGTTGCGCACCGCGTGCGGAATGATGTCCTTGCCGAAATCGTGGCTCGAGTTGGGGTCGGCCATGTCGCGCGCCAGTTCGTCGTAGAGGTACTTGGCGTCGAAGATGTAGATGCCCATGCTGGCCAGCGCCACCGCGTCATTGCCCGGCATCGGCGGCGGGTCGGCGGGTTTTTCGACGAAGTCGATGATCTTCCACTGCGTGTCGACCGCCATCACGCCGAAGGCCGTGGCCTGGGCGCGCGGCACCTCGATGCAGCCCACCGTGCACGGCCGGCCCTTGGCCACGTGGTCGGCCAGCATCAGAGCGTAGTTCTGTTTGTAGATGTGGTCGCCGGCCAGCACCACCACGTAGTCGGCCTCGTAGCCGTCGAGGATGTCCTGGTTCTGGTAGACGGCGTCGGCGGTGCCGCGGTACCAGCTCTCTTCGTCCATTCGCTGCTGCGCCGGCAGCAGGTCGACGAACTCGTTCATCTCGGTCTTCAGGAACGCCCAGCCGCGCTGCAGGTGGCGCAACAGGCTGTGCGACTTGTACTGCGTGATCACGCCGATGCGCCGAATGCCGGAATTCAGGCAGTTCGACAGCGCGAAGTCGACGATGCGGAACTTGCCGCCGAAATACACCGCCGGCTTGGCGCGGCGGTCGGTCAGGCTCCTCAGGCGGCTGCCGCGCCCGCCCGCCAGCACCAGCGCGACGGCTTTCTTGGGGAGTTCGAAATTGAGCGCCAGATCCTTGGATTCCATGACTCCTCCGTGTGTTGTGCTGTCCCGCGATGATCGCCTTGTCCAGGCGCCGGCGCAACGAGGGCGCGCCGGCCGCCCTGGGATTCTGGGCCGGCGGGCGGTTTTCGAAACCGGGTGAAACCCACGGCGAAGTCCGGTAACCCGGTGTAATCCGGGCGCGCCACAGGACGCGACCCGCGGCCAGAGCCCCGGTGTGGCGGCCACTCGGATCGGGCAATGGCGCGTAACCGCCGGCTCTTCGGTGCGGCGTTCGCGGCCAGGCGCTTGCATGGCGGGGCGCACGCCGGTTGACGCCCCTGCAAGGCGTGCGACACACTGACGGCTCATCCGGCATGGCGCGGGCGTTCATGCCCGATCCGAGCCAGCCGCCCACGCACACCCCGAGGACACTTCCGGTGACTTCTGCTCCCCCCGATTCCGAGCGCGCCGTTCACAGCGGCGTCGAACAACTGCTGCTGCAAACCGTGGGCGTGAACCCGCCCGACGCCAGCCCGACCGACCTGATGCAGGCGGTCTCGCAACTGGCGCGCCAGCAGCTCTCCACCCGCTGGGTCCAGACCCAGGCGCGCGAGCGGGCCGAGAAGGCGCGCCGCGTGTACTACATGTCGATGGAGTTCCTGATCGGGCGCACGCTGTCGAATGCGCTGGCCGCACTCGACCTTCGCGGCGAGGCCGGCGCCGCGGTCGCCGAGCATGCCCAGCGCCTGGAAGACGTGGCCGACCAGGAGGCCGACGCGGCGTTGGGCAATGGCGGCCTGGGCCGTCTGGCGGCGTGCTTTCTCGACTCGATGGCCACCTTGGGCCTGCCCTCGTTCGGCTACGGCATCCGCTACGAATACGGCATGTTCGCGCAGGAAATCCAGAACGGTTGCCAGGTCGAATACCCCGATCCGTGGCTGGAGAACGGCACCGCCTGGGAGTTCCCGCGCGCCGGCATCAGCCACCCGGTGCGCTTTGGCGGCTGGGTCGAACATCATGGCGACAAGGCCTTGTGGCGGCCGGCCGCCGAAGTGGCCGCCAAGGCCTACGACATGGTCGTGCCCGGCCATGGCACGCAGCGTGTCAGCACCTTGCGGCTGTGGAAGGCGGTGGCGCCGGCGCACATCGACCTGCATGCGTTCAACACCGGCGACTACGCGCGCGCCGCGGGGGTGAAGAACGAATACGAAAACATCTCGTGGGTGCTGTACCCCAACGACAGCACGCCGGCCGGGCGCGAACTGCGCCTGCGGCAGGAGTATTTCTTCGTCGCCGCGTCGGTGCAGGACATCATCGGCCGCCACCTCGAAGAGCACGGCACGCTGGCCAACCTGCCGGACAAGGTGGCGATCCACCTGAACGACACCCACCCGGCCATCGGCGTGGCCGAGTTGATGCGGCTGCTGTGCGACGAACACGCGATGCCGTGGGCCAGCGCCTGGGCGCTGTGCAGCCGAGTGTTTTCGTACACCAACCACACGCTGATGCCCGAGGCGCTGGAGACCTGGCCGGTGGCGCTGATGCAGCATGTGCTGCCGCGCCACCTGGAGATCATCTTTCGCATCAACCAGGAGTTTCTGGACTTCGCGGCCAGGCACCGGCCGGGAGACGCGGGCTTCCTGAGCCGGCTGTCGCTGATCGACGAAAACGGCGAGCGCCGGGTGCGCATGGCCAACCTGTCGATCGTCGGCAGCCACAAGGTCAACGGCGTGTCGGCACTGCACTCCGACTTGCTGGTCAAAGGCCTGTTCGCCGACTTCGCCGCGCTGTGGCCGGAGCGCTTCACGAACATGACCAACGGCGTCACGCCGCGGCGCTGGCTGGCGCAGGCCAATCCGGGCCTGGCCGCGCTGCTGGACGAGACGCTGGGCAGCGCCTGGCGGCTCGACCTGGACCGCCTGCGCGGGCTGGATCAGTTCAAGGCCGACGCATCGTTTGGCGAACGCTTCATGGCCATCAAGCGCGCCAACAAACAACGGTTGGCGGCGCACATCCTGCGCGCGACCGGCGTCAGCGTCGACCCGGCCAGCCTGTTCGATGTGCAGGTCAAGCGCATCCACGAGTACAAGCGCCAACTGCTCAACCTGCTGCATGTGGTGACGCGCTACCAGGCCATCCTGGCCAACCCGCGCGCCGACTGGGTGCCGCGCACGGTGATCTTCGCGGGCAAGGCGGCGTCGAGCTACCACATGGCCAAGACCATCATCCGGCTGATCCACGACGTGGGCGCGGTGGTCAACAACGATGCGCGCGTGGCCGGCCGCCTGAAGCTCGTCTTCATCCCCAACTACGGCGTGTCGGTGGCCGAAACCATCATGCCGGGCGCGGATTTGTCGGAGCAGATTTCGACCGCCGGCACCGAGGCGTCCGGCACCGGCAACATGAAGCTCGCGCTGAATGGCGCGCTCACCATCGGCACCGACGATGGCGCCAACATCGAGATTCGGCAGAACGTGGGCGACGACAACATCTTCATCTTCGGGCTGCGCACGCCCGAAGTCGTGGCCCTCAAACAAGGCGGCTACCAGCCGATGCGCCTGTACGAAGGCAATGCGCCGCTCAAGGCGGTGCTCGACGCGATTGCCGGCGGCGGCTTTTCACCCGACGAGCCGGCCCGCTACCGCGGCCTGGTCGACTCGCTGCTGTGGGGCGGCGACCATTACCTGCTGCTGGCCGACTATGCCGCCTACGTCGAAACCCAACTGCGGGTGGACGCCCTGTACCGAACCCCACGAGAATGGGCGACCCGGGCCATCAGCAATGTGGCGGGCATGGGCAGCTTCTCGTCCGACCGCACAATTCGCGAGTACGCCAAGCTGATCTGGAACATCGAACCCGCCGCGCGCTGAGGCGCGCTCAAACACTCAGTGAAGGACATCACCGTGCTGCTGGCGCATGAAATCGACCAACTCAGATCGGCCAGCCACGGCGATCCGTTCTCGCTGCTGGGCCTGCACGAAGACGCGCAACACCGATTCTGGTTGCGCGTGTTCCTGCCCGGTGCGGCGCAGGTGGAAGTGCTGGACGCGCGCACCGGTGGGTCGCTCGGTGTGATGGACCCGCGCCACGCGGATGGCTTTTTCGAAGGGCTGCTGCCGGTCTCGGCGCGGCCCGACTACCGATTGCAGGTGGCCTGGGCTGATGGCAGCACGGCGATCGTCGACGACCCGTACCGCTTCCCCCCCGTGCTGGGCGACATGGACGTGTGGCTGATGGGCGAAGGCTCGCACCTGCGGCCCTACGAGGTGCTGGGCGCCACCCAGCGCGTGATGGAAGGCGTGGCCGGGACCAGCTTTGCAGTGTGGGCGCCGAACGCGTCGCGCGTCAGCGTGGTGGGCGACTTCAATGGCTGGGACGGGCGGCGCCACGCGATGCGCCTGCGGCGCGAATGCGGGGTGTGGGAGATTTTCCTTCCCGGCGTGGGCGCTGGCGCGCACTACAAGTTCGAGCTTCGGTCACGCGACGGCCACGTCCTGCCGCTCAAGTCCGACCCATACGCGTTGCAGGCCGAGATGCGGCCGGCCACCGCCAGCGTGGTGGCCCGCATGCCTACATTGGCGCCGGTGTCGGAGCAGCGCAAGGCGGCCAACGCGCTGGACGCGCCGATGAGCATCTATGAAGTGCACCTCGGATCATGGCGCCGCAAGCCCGAAGAGGGCGACCGCTTCCTGAACTGGGACGAACTGGCCGACGCCCTGGTGCCTTATGCGCGCGACATGGGCTTCACGCACCTGGAGTTGATGCCGGTCAGCGAGCACCCGTTCGACGGCTCATGGGGTTACCAGCCGGTCAGCCTGTATGCGCCGACCTCGCGCTTCGGCGATGCGCCCGGCTTCCGCCGCTTCGTCGACCGCTGCCATGCCGAAGGCCTGGGCGTGCTGCTCGACTGGGTGCCGGCGCACTTTCCGTCCGACGCGCACGGGCTGGCCAACTTCGATGGCACGCACTTGTACGAGTACGCCGACCCGCGCGAAGGTTTTCACCAGGACTGGAACACGCTGATCTACAACTTCGGCCGCACCGAGGTCTGCAATTTCCTGGTCGCCAACGGCCTGTTCTGGCTCGAGCGCTACAACGTCGACGGGCTGCGCGTGGACGCGGTCGCCTCGATGCTGTACCGCGACTACAGCCGCAAGGCCGGCGAGTGGGTGCCCAACATGCACGGCGGGCGCGAGAACCTGGAGGCGATCGCGTTCCTGCGCCGCATGAACGAGGTGGTGGGCGTCGAGCGGGCGCAGGCCGTGACGCTGGCCGAGGAGTCGACCGCGTTCGCGCAGGTCTCGCGCCCCACCTACACCGGTGGCCTCGGCTTTCACTACAAGTGGAACATGGGATGGATGCACGACACCTTGTCGTACATGGCGCGCGATCCCGTGCACCGCAAGCACCACCACAACGAGATGACCTTCGGGCTGGTGTATGCGTTCAACGAAAACTTCGTGCTGCCGATCTCGCACGACGAGGTGGTGCACGGCAAGGGTTCGCTGCTGAACAAGATGCCGGGCGACCGCTGGCAGAGGTTCGCCAACCTGCGCGCCTACCTCGGCTTCATGTTCGGCCACCCGGGCAAGAAGCTGCTGTTCATGGGCTGCGAGTTCGCGCAGGAGCGTGAATGGAGCCACGACCACAGCCTGGACTGGCACCTGCTCGGCGACCCCCATCACGAAGGCGTGCAGCGGCTGGTGCATGACCTGAACCACCTGTACCGCGACACGCCGGCCCTGTACCAGCGCGACTTCGACGGCAGCGGCTTCGAGTGGATCTCGCACGACGACGCCGACCGTTCGGTGCTGAGCTTCATGCGCCGCGGGGCCGATGCAAACACCGTGATCGTCGTGCTGTGCAACTTCACGCCGACCATCCACCGCGGCTACCGCGTCGGGGTTCCGAACCCCGGTGTCTACCGCGAGCGCATCAACACCGACTCGGCACATTACGGCGGCAGCAACGTCGGCGCGCCGTTCGGCGAAATCACCGCGCGGTCCTTCGGATCGCATGGCAAACCGTGCTCGATCGAACTCGACCTGCCGCCGCTGGCCACCGTCATCCTCGAATGGAAAGCCTGAGCGGCCTGGGGCGCGGCCGGCCCTGGCCGATGGGCGCCCACGCGGACGGCCAGGGCGTCAACTTCGCGGTCTTTTCGGCGCATGCGCAGCGCATCGACCTGTGCCTGTTCGACGCCGCCGGGGTAGAGGAACTGTCGCGCACGCACTTGCCCGCGCGCACCCAGGACGTCTGGCACGGCCACCTGCCCGGCGCGGCGCCCGGTCTGGTGTACGGCCTGCGCGCCCATGGGCCGTGGCGGCCCGACCGCGGGCACCGGTTCAACCCGCACAAGCTGCTGCTCGACCCGTGCGCGCGCGAGATCGTCGGCCAGTTCGATTGGCGGGCCGAGCATTTCGGCGCTGACCCGCAGCATCCGCATCACATGGACCCGCGCGACAACGCGCGGCACGCGCTGAAGGCCCGGGTGGTCGCTGATTCGTTCGACTGGGGCGACGACCACCCGCCTCACACGCCACTGGCGCAAACCGTGCTGTACGAATTGCATGTGAAGGGCTTCACGCAACTGCATCCGGATGTGCCGCAGGCGTTGCGCGGAACTTACGCCGGCCTGGCGTCCGATGCCGCGCTGGCGCACCTGAAACAATTGAATGTCACGGCCGTGAACCTGCTGCCGGTGCACCAGCACATCGACGAGCAGCGTCTGGTCAAGCTGGACCTGAGCAACTATTGGGGCTACAACTCGATCGGGTTCTTCTGCCCCAGCCCGCGCTTTGCGTCCGGTGCGGGCGGGCTGTCGGTGCGCGACGAGTTCCGCGCCATGGTCAAGCGGCTGCATCAAGCCGGCATCGAGGTGATCCTCGACGTGGTCTTCAACCACACCGCCGAAGCCGACGAGCATGGCCCCACGATCAGCTTTCGCGGCCTCGACAACGCCAGCTACTACCGGCTGCCGGCGCACCACAAGGCGCACTATGAAAACCACACCGGCTGCGGCAACACGGTCGATGTGCGCCACCCGCGCGTGCTGCAGTGGGTGATGGACAGCCTGCGCTACTGGGTGCACGACATGCATGTCGACGGCTTTCGGTTCGACCTGGCGCCGGTGCTGGGCCGCGGCGAGCACGGCTTTGACCGCAACGCGCCGTTTTTCAACGCGGTCGCCCAAGACCCGGTGCTGGCGCGCGTCAAGATGATCGCCGAGCCGTGGGACATCGGGCCTGGCGGTTACCAGGTCGGCGGGTTCCCGGCCGGCTGGCTGGAATGGAACGATCACTTTCGCGACGCGATGCGCAGCTTCTGGGTCCAGGGCAGCGCCACGCGCGGCGACTTTGCATTGAGGCTGTGCGCGTCGTCCGACATCTTCCAGCCGCGCGGGCGCACGCCGGGCGAATCGGTGAACTACGTGGTGTCGCACGACGGCTTCACCTTGAACGACATGCTCAGCTTCGATGCCAAGCACAACCTGGCCAACGGCGAAAGCAACCGCGACGGCCACAACCACAACCGCAACTGGAACTGCGGTGTCGAAGGGCCGACCGACGATCCCGTGGTCAACTTGCTGCGCGGCCGCCTCCAGCGCGCGTTGCTGGCCACCACGCTGTTGTCGCAAGGCACGCCGATGCTGGCGGCCGGTGATGAACTGGGGCACACCCAGCGCGGCAACAACAACCCGTACTGCCAGGACAACGAAATCAGCTGGATCGACTGGGCGCGGGCCGACACCGACCTGCTGGCCTTCACCCGCCGCGTGCTCGGCTTGCGCCACCAGGCCTTGCCGTTCGGCGAGCGCTGGTACGACGGCCTGAGCGACGCCCGCGGCCGGCATGACCTGGCCTGGTTCAGCGCCGGTGGCGGGTCGCTCGAAGGCGAGGCCTGGCGTGACCCCAACAACCGGGTGCTGGGCTGCGTGATCGGCAAGCCGGCCACGGCGGCCGACCCGTTGCTGTTGCTGGTCAACGCCGAGGCGGTGGACCATGACTTCACCCTGCCCCTCGGGCGCTGGCAGGCGGTGCTCGACACCGCCCAGGCCACCGGTTTGCCGCTGCACCGCGGCGAGGCGGATGCGGCGTTCACACTGTCGGCCCGCAGCCTGGTCTTGCTGGTCACGTTCGACTCCGAACCGGCGCCGCTTCCCTGATTCGTTGCAAGCCCCACGAGGAATCCACCCATGCGCTTCCCTCGCGCCAGCGGCATCCTGCTGCACCCCACCTCACTGCCCGGCCCGCATGGCTCGGGTGACTTCGGCCCGGCCGCCTATCACTTTGTCGACGGGCTCGTCGGCGCCGACCAGACGCTGTGGCAAATCCTCCCGCTCGGCGGCATCGGGCCGGGCAACTCGCCCTACATGAGCAGTTCGGCGTTTGCCGGCAACGTGCTGTTGATCGATCGGGGCGAGTTGCACGGCCGCGGCTGGCTGCGAGCCGAAGAGCTGGTCGGCGACACCGCGTTCGACGCGCAGCGGCTGGACTTTGCCACGGTGGTGCCGTTTCGAATGGCACGGTTGAATCGTGCTGCGCAGGCCTTCGCCGC
>JANORB010000220.1:0-12354 GCA_031415135.1 Methylibium sp. | reverse complement strand
TTTCGGGCCGCGTTTTTGTTTCCACAGCAACTCGCCCCGGGCCTCGAACAGCTCGGCCGGGTTGCCGTCTTCGAGCATCTTTCGGTACTCGGCAATGCCGTCGGCGGCCGACCTGGTTTGCGCGCCGGCGGCAAAGCACAGCAGCAAGGCACTTGCCGCGAGGATTGTTTTCATGGGGGTGGCGCCGCTGGCCGGGTTCACGAAACCACCGCTTCGTCGCTGCGCTTGTCACCCTTGTTGTCGACCCACGACAGGGTGATCTTGTCGCCGGCCTTCGCGCCCCTGACGCTGAACTGGAGGAACGGGTTTTTCGCCACCGCCGGGCCCCACTGGGCGGTCATCACCGTCTTGCCGTTGTGCTGCGCGGTCACTTCCTGGATGTGCCAGGCGGGAATGGCCTTGCCGGCGGCGTCCTTGCGCTGGCCGGACTCCATTTCGTGGGCCATCAGCACGCGCACGGTGGCTGAGGTGCCGGCCACTTGGGCGCGAATGCGCATCGGATCTGCCATGGTGATCTCCTTGATCGAATGTCGGTGAATCGGGTGGGCAAACGGCGGCACTCAGCCGCCGCAGCCGCCCAGGGTGACCTTGACTTCCTTCTGCGCGAACAGCACCCGGCCGTCGTCCATCATCGCCACGGCGATGACGTTGGACGACTGGCCCATCTTGACGCGGGTCGAAATGTTGGCGTCGACCGACTCGGTCACGTCGAACATCGCGGTCAGCATCGTCGGGTTCTTCTCGACCAGCAGCAGCAGGCGCTTGACGCCCGGCAGCGCGGTGGCCGCACCGACCGGCACCACGGCGCCGTTCTCGGCGATGTCGGGGGCGGTCACGGTCACGTCCTTGCTTTCAGCGGGGGCCGCCGCACCGAGCGCCTTGGTCAGTTCGGCCATGGTCTTGGCCGAGAACGCCGCGGCGTTGTAGGCGCTTGCCTGGGCCTGTGCCACGCCGGGCATCAGCCCGGCCGCGGCGAGCATTGCCGCGACCTGCGCCGATCGTGAAAGCATGTCTCGACGAGTCTGCATATCAATCCCCTTTGTCTGGATACCGCAATGATTGAAAAACCTGTGATGTGGAGGACGAAGCCGGGGCTATTTTTTTGCCCCATCGGCCAGCCATTGCGCGATGACCGCCGCGTCGCCTTCGGCCAGAGCCTGGGGTGGCATCGGCACCGCCCCCCATTCGCCTGAACCGCCGCGCTTGATTTTGCCCGCCAGAGCGGACACAGCGTCGGCCCGCCCGGCATATTTGTTCGCCACGTCGCGAAAGCTCGGGCCGATCAACTTGTTGTCGATGCCATGGCACGCGACGCAGGTGTGCTTGCGCGTCAGCGCCATGGCTGACGCCGCATCACCGGCAGCCTCGGCCTTCAGCGTGGGCGTGGGCGTGGGCGTGGGCGTGGCGGCCGCGCCTTGTTGCCTCACGCTGGGCGCCGGCTTGCTGGTGTCGGCGCCGCGCTGTGCGCCGACGGCACGGTTCTGCTCGGCCAGGTTGCCATGCGCGTCGCGCGCGAAGTCGGGCAGGAACGACGCCAGCGTGGGCGCCGGCCCGCAGTTCGTCATGCAGGCCACGGCCGACACGTCGGGTTGGCGCCGGCCCAGCCCGGCCCCCGGCCACAGCGGGTGCGCGGTGGTCATGCCGTTGCGGTTGGGCATGCGCTGCTGCACCTCGGCGATGTTCTGGTCCGACAAGTTGAATTCGGCCGGCAGCACGTCGGCCATGTGGAGGATGTACGCGGTGACGCCGTAGACCTCTTCGGTGGTCAGCGACTTGGGGCTCGTCCACGGCATGGCGCGGTTGATGTAGTCCCACAGCGTCGACACGGTCGGGAGCTTCATCAGCGTGGTGCGGGCCGGATACGACGGGTCGTTCAGGCGCGCTGCGCGGCCGGTCCTGATGTCGTCCGGGGTGGTGCCACCGACGACCGGGCTGAACACCTGGTTGCTCTCGCCGAAGATGCCGTGGCAGGAACTGCACTTGCTCTCCCACACCTCCATGCCCCGGGCCACCGAGCCGGCGCCCTTGGGCAGGCCCTTGAAGTCGGGGCGCACGTCGATGTCCCATGCCGCCAGCTCTTGGGCGCTTGCCGCCCGGCCGACACCGGGGTAGGTGGCCGGCTGCGCCGCGCCCGCGCCCGCGCTCGCGCCCAGCAGCGACAGCGCGAGCACCCGTTCAGGCCAGCTGGACATTTTTCACCTCGCCGCTCTCCTGCACCAGCCAGGTCTGGATCGCGTGGTTGTGGTAGATCGAGCGCGAGCCGCGCACCGCGCGCAGTTGTTGGTAGGTGGGCTGCACATAACCGGTGTCGTCGACCGCCCGGCTCTGCACCAGCGCGGGCCGGCCGTCCCAGACCCAATCGAGGTTGAAGCGCGTCAGGCACTTGGGCATCACCTGCCCCTCCAGCCGCGCCGTGCGCCAGTGGCGCCCGCCGTCGACCGAGACATCGACCTTTCTGATCCTGCCCCGGCCCGACCAGGCCAGGCCGCTGATGTTGTAGAAGCCCTGGTCGAGCAACACCTGGCCGCCCGACGGCGTGGTGATCACGCTCTTGCATTCCTGCGTGCTGCTGTACTGGCGGTGCAGGCCACCGGGCATCAGGTCCATGTAGTGGATCGCCTCGTCCTTGGTGCCGTAAGGCTGGTCGCCGACCTCGATGCGGCGCAGGTACTTGACCCAGCTCACACCCTGCACGCCGGGCACGACCAGGCGCAGCGGGTAGCCTTGCTCGGGCCGCAGCATTTCGCCGTTCTGGCCGTAGGCGACGAACACCTCGCCGCGCTCGACCAGCTCCATCGGCACGGTGCGTGTCATCGACGACCCGTCGGCGCCCTCGCCGAGCACGTAGCGGGCGCGCTTGTAGTCCACCCCCGCCATGTCGAGCAGCACCTTCAAGGGCACGCCGGTGAACTCGCTGCAGCTGAGCATGCCGTGGCTGTACTGGCAGGTCGGCACCGCCACGTTGCCCCACTCCATGCCGGTGTTGGCGCCGCACTCGATGAAGTGAAAGCGGCTCACCGACGGCAGCCGCATCAACTCGTCCATCGTGAAGACCATGGGCTTGCGCATGATCGCGGCGTCCGAGCCATTGAGCATCAGGCGGTGTTTGGACGGGTCGATGTCCCACCAGCCCTGGTGGTGGCGCTCGAAATGCAGGCCGCTCGGCGTGACGATGCCGAACAGCGACTGCAGCGGCGCGAACGACACCGAAGACTGCGTGGTCTGCGTCAGCCCCGGGCTGCGCCGGCGCTGGACGTTGGATTCATACTTCGACGGCCGGCCGTAGCCGTCGGTGGCCACCGGCTGGCCCAGGCCGGTGCTGTGCTCGGGCAGGGTCAGGATGTTGGGGTCGCCGCCGCCGGGCGGCACCGGGTTGCCGGTGGCCAGCGCCTGGGGTGCCACCGCCGCGCCGGCAGCCGCGGCGAAGGCGCCGCGGATGAAGTCACGCCGGCCCGCCCTGGCCTGGGTGAACACCTCGCGCACGCCGTCCCGGTCGAGGAAGTGCTCCGGCGCCTTGATCAGGCGGCCCGCGACGTTGTTGCGCCAATCCACCGGCTCTCCTGGGGTCACGCCGGCGCGGCGATCCGGGGCGCTGGCGTCGACGCCGTGGCGACGCACCCGCTGGCAGCGGGTGGGAGCACTCGATTCGACACCGCGTGGCACATGGAACTGTTTATCCGGATATTGGTGTACGCTAATATTAAGATGAATCGGATGCCGCGCCATGCGGAGAAACCCGCCCGCGCCGCCGCCACGCCGGCGCGCGCGGTGGCGTCACAGCGCGTTGAGCGGAATCTTCAGATAGCGGGTGCCGTTGTCCTCGGGCGGCGGGAAGTGGCCGGCGCGGGCATTCACCTGCACCGACGGCAACAGCAGCGTGGGCATCTCGAGCGTCTTGTCGCGCGCGGTGCGCATCGCGACGAACGCGTCCTCGCTGACGCCGTCGTGCACGTGGATGTTGGCGGCGCGCTGCTCGGCCACGCTGGTCTCCCACTGCGCCGCGCGCCCGCCCGGCAGGTAGTCGTGGCACAGGTGCAGCCGCGTGCCGGCCGGCAGCGCCAGCACCTTGCGGATCGAGCGGAACAGGATTCGCGCATCGCCGCCGGGGAAGTCGCAGCGGGCCGAGCCGTAGTCGGGCATGAACAAGGTGTCGCCGACGAAGGCGTCGCCGCCGACCACGTAGGTCACGCAGGCCGGTGTGTGGCCGGGGGTGTGCAACACGACCGCTTCGAGCTCGCCGATGCGGAAACGCTCGCCGTCCTCGAACAGGTGGTCGAACGGGGTGCCGTCGGTGGCCATGTCCTTGGCATTGAAAATGCGCTGGAACACGGCCTGCACCTCGCGGATGTGGCGCCCGATCGCAATCCGCCCGCCGACCCGTTCCTGGAGGTAGGGCGCGGCCGAAAAATGGTCGGCATGCGCGTGGGTCTCCAGGTGCCATTGCACCGTGAGCCGGTGGTCGCGCAGGTGCCGCAAGACCCGGTCGGCGGAGGCGCTGGAGGTGCGGCCCGACTTGGGGTCGTAGTCGAACACGCTGTCGATCACGGCCGCCGCGCCCGTGGCCGGGCAGGACACCACGTGCGTGGCGGTGGAGGTGGCGGCATCGAAGAAGGTCTTGATCGTCGGTGGGTTCATGGCCTCGCGCTCAACAATTTACAACTCATTTAAGTATCATATAATCCCAATCTTATGAATACAAGCCCCGCATCGCGGCCCCCTCGGCGGGCACAGGCTCCGTCAGGCCCGGCCGTGGCCATGGCCATGGCCGACTTGCGGCATCGCGCCCAAGAGGCCGCCGCGCTGCTCAAGGTCCTGGCCAATCCGCACCGCTTGATGCTGCTGTGCCACCTGCTCGGCGGCGAGCGCCCGGTGGCCGGGCTGGCCGCGATCACCGGCATCACGCAGCCCACGCTGTCGCAGCAGCTCGGGGTGCTGCGCAACGAGGGGCTGGTGGCGGCACGGCGCGAGGGCAAGTCGGTTCACTACCGCGTGGCGTCGCCGGCGGTGCGCGCGCTGTTGCGCACGTTGTACCGGCTGTACTGCGCGCCCGGCGGCGCGGGCATTCACTGAACCACAAGGTCAATCACAAGAACACCAAGGACAACGACGATGACGATCGACTGGAATGCATTCACACCCTGGAGCGCGCTGACCGGAGGCCTGGTCATCGGGCTGGCCAGCGCCCTCTACATCCTCGGCAACGGGCGCATTGCCGGCATTGCGGGCATCGTGGCCAGCCCGCTGCGCGCGCTCGTCTCAGGCGCCAGTCTCGCGCCGGAGAAAACCCGGCTGCTGTTCATCGGCGGCCTGCTGCTCGCGCCCTGGCTGTGGCGCCTGGCGGCGCCGTTGCCGAGCATGCGGGTCGACGTGGGCTGGTTCGGCGTGCTGGCCGCCGGCCTGCTGGTCGGTGTCGGCGTGCGCATGGGAAACGGCTGCACCAGCGGTCACGGCGTGTGTGGCCTGAGCCGCTTTTCGCTGCGCTCGCTGGCCAACGTGCTGGCCTTCATGGGTGCGGGCGTCGTGACCGTGTGGGTGCTTCGGCACTGGCTTTGAGGGGACCTGATGAACGCATTTTTCGCCGTGCTGAGCGGCCTGGTGTTCGGCCTCGGCCTGCTGGCCAGCGGCATGACCGACCCGGCCAAGGTCAAGGGCTTCCTTGACTTGTTCGGCGCCTGGGACCCGAGCCTGGCGCTGGTGATGGGCGGGGCGATCGCGGTCGGCGCGCTGGCCTTTGCGCGGGCCCGGCGCCGCCCGCGGTCGTGGACCGGCACGCCCATCGAACTCCCGGCGAACTCGCTGATCGACCGGCGCCTGCTGCTGGGCGGCGCGCTGTTCGGCGCGGGCTGGGGCATCGCGGGCTTCTGCCCGGGCCCGGCCCTCGTGGCCGCCAGTTCAGGCTCGGCCGCGGCGCTGGGTTTTGTCGCCGCGATGCTGCTCGGGATGACGCTGCACGATCGCTGGCTGGCCAAGCCCTGAGCCGCGCTGCCTCAACCCATCGACAGCAGCTGCGCCGCCGCCTTCTCGTCGGCCTCGGCGGTTTGAAGCATCTTCATCTGCGCCTCGAACTGGCGCGCCGCGCTGATCATCGCCACCATGGTCTCGACCGCGCTGACGTTCGATCCCTCCAGCGCCCCGTCCTGCACGCGCGCGCTGGTGTCGGCGCCAAGCTCGCCTTCCTCGGCGCGGAACAGGCCGTCCTCACCGCGCTGCAAAACCGCCTCGGGCGTGACGAGCTTGAGGCGGCCGACCACGCTGCTCTTGCCATTCACGCCGCGGGCGCTGATCGTGCCGTCGCTGCCGATGCTGATCTCACTGTTGGCCGGGGTCTGGATCGGGCCGCCGTCGCCCAGCACCGTCAGGCCGTTGCGGGTGGTCAGCGTGCCGTCGGCGGCCACATCGAGCGAGCCGCCGCGGGTGTAGGCCTCGGTGCCGTCCAGCCCTTGCACGGCCAGCCAGGCGTTGCCCTTCAGCGCCACGTCCAGGCTGCGGCCGGTGGCGGTGATGGCGCCCGGGGTCGCGTCGTAGGCCGGTGTCGTTTCGAGTGCGTACACCCGTGTGCTGGCACCGCTGCCCAGTACCGGCACCGAGCGAAACGCCTGCAGCTCGGCACGAAAGCCGGGCGTGGACACATTGGCCAGGTTGTTGGCCAGCGTGTCCTGGCGCTGCATGGTCGCCTTGGCGCCCGACATCGACAGGTAGATCATGCGGTCCATGGCGGCCCTTCAGCGTGGCGGGATCAGTGGCTCATCAGCGCAGGTTCACCAGCGTCTGCAGCATCTGGTCCTGTGTCTTGATGGTTTGGGCGTTGGCCTGGTAGACACGCTGGGCGGTGATCATGTTGACCAGTTCGGCCGTCAGGTCGACGTTCGACTCTTCCAGCGCACCGGCCTGCAACGGCCCGGTATTGCCGTTGCCGGGCACGCCCACCACCGGGTCACCCGAGGCATAGGTGCTCGACCAGCCGTTGCCGCCGGTGGGCTGGAGGCCCTGCGGGTTGCGAAAGTTGGCCAGCTCGATCTGGCCGGCGGGCTTGGACTGGCCGTTGGAATAGCGCGCCATCACGATGCCGTTCGACTCGAACTGGATCCCCACCAGCTGGCCCGGCGCGTAGCCGTTCTGGGTCAGGTCGGTCACGCCGAAGCTGGCGCCGTACTGGGTGGCGCCAGTCAGGTCGAGTTGCACGCCGGTGATGGCCAGCGTCTGCGCGCCGGCCGCATTGGTGGTGGTCGGAATGTCGAGCGAGACCGTGCCCAGCGGCGCGGTCGGCGTGCCACCGTTGGCGGGGAAGTTGATGGTTGTCGACGCCGCCGGATCACCCGCGCCGTCGACCGCCAACGGCGTGCCGTTGGCGGTGACGTACACGTTCCAGGTGTCGGTCGACGCCTTCTGGAAAAAGTAGGTCATGGCCACGTCCTGGCCCTTGTCGTCGTACAGCGTCAGCGTGGTCGCGTTGTTGTAGGTCTTGGGGTCGCTCAGGTTGATCGCCGGGCCGGCCACCGGCAAGGTGGTGGCGGCGCGCGAATCGAGGTTGAACTCCATCCGGATCTCGCTCGTCGCTTTCGGCGTGATGCCGGCCGTGGGCATTTGCAGCGCGCGCGCCTGGCCGGGCTGGATGGTGCCGGTGCCGTCGGCCGGGTAACCCATCAACTGCTGCCGCTGGGCGTTGACGATGTAGCCTTCGCGGTCGACGCGAAACTGCCCATTGCGGGTGTACGACACCGGCGCGTTGGTGTTGCTCAGCTGAAAGAAGCCGCCGCCGTTGATGGCCAGGTCCAGCGGGTTGCCGGTCGACGTGATGTTGCCCTGGGTGAACTGCTGCGCCACCGAGGCCAGGTTGACGCCGATGCCCACGCTGGTGGAGCCGCCGCCGTTCAGCGCGGTGGCGTACATGTCGGCAAATTCGGCCCGCGAGGACTTGGCGCCGAAGGTGTTGGCGTTGGCCACGTTGTTGCCGATCACCTCCAGGTTCTTGCTGGTGGCGTTCAGTCCGGAGAGGCCTTGCTGGAAGCTCATGGGGTGTCCTTGATCGTTGGTCCGAAGTTCGATGACGAGTGATGGCCGCGCGTCGGCCGAATCAATTGAATGCCTTGATCTCGCTGTAAGGCACCAGGCCGGAGCGTTGCAGTTCGAGCGTGAGGGTGTCGCCGCCGGCGCTCACCGCGTCGACACGGTCGCGCATCAGCGCGGTGGTCGGCAGCGTGGCCGCGCCGCTGGTGGCCACCACGCGGAAGCGCAGCCCGGCGTCGGCGTCCACCTTGTCGGCCGGCCAGTCGAAGCCGTGCCGGCCGCTGCCTTGCGCGCCCAGGTCCACGGTGTCGATCACCTGGCCGGCGGCGCTGAGCAGCTCGACCTTCACGTTGTCGGCGGCCGACGTCAGCTCAAAGCCGCCGTGCCCCACGCCGTCCTTGATGGACAGCACGTTGCCCGGCACGATCACGTCGCGCCCCACCAGCGCCGCGCCCTGCAGCGCCTGCATCTGCACGAACTGGCCCGAGAGGCCCTGCACCGTGGCGTTGAGTTTTTCGATCCCGTTGACGGTGTTGATCTGCGCCATCTGGCTGGTCACCTGGGCGTTGTCCATCGGGTTCAACGGGTCCTGGTTCTGCATTTGCGCCACCAGCAGCTTGAGGAAGCGGTCGGCGCTGCCGGCTTCGTCCTTCTTTGCGCTGGCGCTGGCACCGAGCCTGGACGGGTCGGTGGATGTGGAGGAGATGGCCGGGGTCATGATGGCTTTCAAAAGTTGAACGCTCAGCCCTGGCCGAGCTGCAGGGTCTTGAGCAACAGGCTCTTGGCCGTGTTCATGACCTCGATGTTGTTCTGGTACGAACGCGAGGCCGAGATCATGTTGACCATCTCTTCGACCGGGTTCACGTTGCTGTAGGTGATGTAGCCGTCGGCATCGGCCTGCGGGTGCTTGGGGTCGTGCACCCGGCGGCCGGGCGTCTGGTCTTCGGTGATCGTGCTGACGGTCACGCCGGCCGAGGCCGCGTCGGTCTGCGACGCCCCCACCAGCTGGGTCTGGAACGTGACCTGGCGCGCCTTGTAGGCCTTGCCGTCGGGGCCGGCCACGGTGTCGACGTTGGCCAGGTTGGAGGCCACGACGTTGAGCCGCTGGCTCTGTGCCGACACCGCGCTGCCGGCGACATTGAAGATGTTCAACATGCTCATGAAGGCGATTCCTATTGGCCTTTGATGGCGTCGAGCATCGTGCGCACATTGCCGTTGATGAAGCGCAGCGTCGCTTCGTACTTCACCGCGTTGTCGGCAAAGTTGGCGCGTTCGCGGTCCATGTCGACGGTGTTGCGGTCCAGGTTGGTCTGGCTTGGCGTGGCGTACAGAAGCTGCGCCTCGGTGCGGGCGCCACTGGCGCCGCCGATGTGCCCGGCGTTGGTTGCCGCCAGCGCGCCCGCGCCGGGCGTTGCGCTGGTCGCCTCGCGCAGGGCCTGGGCAAAGTTGAAGTCGCGCGCCACATAGGCCGGCGTGTCGGCGTTGGCGATGTTGCTGGCGATCAGGCGCTGGCGTTCCGAGCGCAGGCCGAGCGCCTGGCCGTGGAAGTCGAGCGCTTGGGTCAACTGGTTCAGCATGGTGGATTGGCTCCCGCGGCGAGACCCATTGGGCGATGTGGAAGGATTGTGGGCAGCCCCTGGCGCAACATGAGCCGGAGAAGCGCCCGAAAGGCCGGCCTGTTCCCGCCCTCGCGGCGCGGGCCGGCGCACTAGAGTGATGCGATGGACGAACCAAGGCTCTCGACACTGCCCACGGCGCGTGTGCTCATCGCCCGGCTGGCGTTGGCGCTGGCGCTGGCGTCAAGCATGGCGCTGGCCGGCCCCGCCGCTTTCGCCGCTGACGCCGCTGACGCCGTTGGCGCGACCGACGCGAGCGGAGTCGAGGCGCTGCAGCCCGGCCTCGCAGGCCAGGTCAGGCAGCTGGCGCTGGCCGGCAGCCGGCGCGCGCCGGCCGGGGTCAGCCGGGTCGAGGTCAGCCTGGGGCAGCTTGATCCACGCTTGCGGCTGGCGCCGTGCCAGCGCATCGAGCCCTACTTGCCGGCCGGCACGGTGCTGTGGGGCAAGACCCGCATCGGCCTGCGCTGCACCCAGGGGCCGAGCGCCTGGAACGTGTTCCTGCCGATCCGCGTGGGCGTGTTCGGCCAAGCCTGGGTGGCGCTGGCCGCCCTGCCCGCCGGCAGCGTCATCGCGGCCGGCGATTTGACTCAAGCCGAGGTCAACCTGGCCGAAGAGCCGTCGCTGGCGATCACCGACACCCGGCTCGCGCTCGGCCGCACGCTGGCGCGCGCGCTCGGCGCCGGGCAGGCGCTGCGCCAGTCCGACCTGAAGGCGCGCCAGTGGTTTGCCGCCGGCGACGAAGTCCGGCTGCTGGCCAGCGGCAGCGGGTTCAGCGTGTCGGGTTCGGGCCAGGCCCTGAACCATGGGCTGGAAGGCCAGCCGGTGCGGGTTCGCATCGAATCCGGGCGGGTTGTGGTCGGAATGCCGGTGGGCGAGCGCCAGGTGGAGCTGCCGTTGTGACCAACGCAGCGTCGAATCCGGCTTGGCGGAAAATAATCTTCAAGTCGCCGCCACCCCGGTCGATAAACAATCCATGTTGAATGGGCAGGGCACCGCCCCAGCCCTTTGGAGAACATCATGAAAATTGGCCAACCCGCAGACAAACCCGCACTGACGCCCACCACCCCGGCCCGCACCGGTGGCGCCGATGCCCCCAAGACCCAGCCTCCCGCGCTGGAAGGCGACGCCAGCGCCAAGGTCGTGCTGTCCGACGCCGCCGCGGCGCTGTTGTCGGCCGCACCGTCGGCAAAGGCCGACTTCGACGCCGAGAAGGTCGAACGCATCGGCAAGGCCATCGCCGACGGCAGCTACGTCGTCAACCATGGCGCGGTGGCCGACAAGCTGATCGCCAACGCCAAGGAATTGCTGAACAAGCATTCGCACTGAGTTTCGCTTGTTCGTGCCACTCCCCGTTCCGCGAAACACCCCCATGCCCGCAGTGCAACACCCCGTCCCGCCCACCGCCGCGAACCGCGGTGTCGACCTGGACGACATGCTCGGCGCGGTGGAATCGCGCCTGGCCGAACTGGGCGAGGCTCTGCGCGTGCGCGACCTCGCCGGCATCGACCAGCATGCCGCCGCGCTGCACATGGCGCTGGCTGCGGCGGTCGACAACTTCTGTGTCGCGGTGCGCAACGGCCCGGTTTCGCCGGCCTTGCGCCGCCGCCTGGTGATGGCCAGCGGGCAGGTGGCGGCCCAACGCGAATCGCTGGCGCGCGCCACCTCGGCACTGGACCGCGCGATCGACGTGCTGATGCCGCGCGATGCCCCGGCCCTGTACTCGATGGCCGGCGAAGGCCACAAGCCGCAGCGGCTCAGAAGCGGCCTGCGCGCCTGATCCTGATCAGCGCTTGGGCTTGAACGGCGCCTGGTAGGCCCAGACCCGCCGGCCCTGGCCCAGATCGAGCACCGCCTGCGCTTGCAGCGCCGGCACCTCGAATTCCAGACTCACCATCCACGCGCCGGGCTTCAGCTCGATGGCCGCCTTGTCGGCCGCGCGCTGCATGCTTTCGGGGCGCTGGAACAAATACACCAGGTCAAACGGGCGCCAGCTGGCGGCCCAGATGTCGGCCCGTTCCACCGTGGCAAAGCGGCAGCGCAGCGCGCACAGCAGGCGCAGCGGCCAGCTCAACTCCCAGCCGGAAATATCGGCCTGCGGGTAGACGCGGTGCAGTTCGATCAGGCCTGCGCCCAGGCCGCAGCCGGCATCGACGATGCGCGCCCGCTCCGGCAAGCGCACCGCTGCGGCCAGCCCCTGCAGCGCGCCCCTCGGGGTGGGGAACAGCGGCGCGTCGCGCCAGGTGTTGAGCGGGTACAGCAGCACCAGCAGGCCGAGCGGCAACAACCAGACCCAGCCCGGCAGCGGCCCGGCCAGGCCGGAGGCGGCGAGCGACAACGGAAAGCCGCCAGCGATGAAAATCCGGCGCCATTTTGTGGGCCCGAACACGGCCAATCCCGCGCCCAGCAACAACGCCCCGGCAAAAGCCAAACCGGTGGGTGCAGCCAGCGAACGCAACCACAGGAAGGCGCCCCAGGCGAGCGCCCAGCTCAGCAGCGCGGGAAGAGGCCAGGCAAAGTACATGCGGGCCATTCTCGGCGCGGACGAACCAGGGAAACGCCGGGCCGCCCCAAGTTTCCTGGCTCCCCCTCGGGGGGCGGACGCCGCAACGCGGCGGCCTGGGGGGACCCCAGGAAACGCCGGGCCGCCCCACGTGTCCTGGCTCCCCCTCGGGGGGCCGGCCGCCCCACCGCGCCGCCGTGGGGGGCAACACGGCGACCCCGGCCCCCCGAG
>JANORB010000219.1:0-2267 GCA_031415135.1 Methylibium sp. | reverse complement strand
AGGCCTCGCGCGGCATCGAACGCGAACACGTCGATCGACGCATCCAGCTCGTTCAGCACATAGACGAAGTGCGCGTTGGGGTGGAACACCAGGTGGCGCGGCCCCGCGCCTTGGCGCACGTGGACGGCGGGCGGCTGGTTGGCGGCGAGGCGCCCGGTCGCCGCGTCGAAGCGCAGCTGCATCACGATGTTGCCGCCCAGGCTGGTGGCCAGCACGAAGCGGTTCGACGGGTCCGCAAGCACCGCATGCGCATGCGGCTCGGTGGGCAGCACTTGTTGGGCGGGCTGGGGCGCACCGTCGGCGCCGATCGGGCTCACCACCAGCAGGTGGCCGGCATACGACGCGCTGAACAGAAACCGGCCGCCGCGGTCGGTGGTGATGCAGGCCATGCTGGCGGGCAGCGCGGCTTCGCCCACGGGCGCGAGTTCGCCGGTGTGCGCGTCGATGGCGAAGGCCAGCGCGGCCAGCGGCGCCGAGCGGCGCGCCGCGTAGAGGAAGCGCCGGTCCGGGCTGACCGCCAGCGGCCCGGCGCCGGCGCCGACCGCAGCGTGGCGCAGCGTGGTGAGCTCGCCGCTGAGCGGGTCCATGCGCAGCACCGAGATGTCGCCGCTGTCGGCGTTGGAGACGTAGACGATCGTGGTCATGACATTACTTGAACATGGATGGCAGC
Organism: Methylibium sp.; assembly: GCA_031415135.1. Lineage (GTDB taxonomy): Bacteria > Pseudomonadota > Gammaproteobacteria > Burkholderiales > Burkholderiaceae_C > LGRD01. The sequence continues at coordinate 1,597 of JANORB010000219.1, read as the reverse complement.
CAGAGCGAAAACGCCGGCACGTAGGTCACCAGCATCAGGCACAGGCCCAGCGCGCCGTAGAACGGCAGGATCGAGCGCATCACCTCGCCGACCGAAATGCCGCCGATCGCGCAGCCGACGAACTGCACCGTGCCGACCGGCGGCGTGTTCAGCCCGAGCGCGCAGTTGATCAGCATCACGATGCCGAACTGCACCGGGTCCATGCCGAACTGCATCGCGATCGGCATGAAGATCGGCGTGCAGATCAGGATGGTGGCCGCCATGTCCAGAAACGTGCCCAGCACGAACAGCAGCACGTTGATCATCAGGAAGATGACCCAGGGCTCGCTGCTCACCGCCTTCATCAGCGCACCGGTGCGCTCGGGCACGTCGTACAGCGCCATGAAGTAGCCGAACGCCGCCGAGATGCCGATCAGCAGCAACACCACGCCGGTGGTCTTGCAGGCCTTGGCGCAGGCCCGGATGAAGTTGCTCCAGCTCAGCGAGCGGTAGACGAACACCGTGATCAGCAAGGCCCACGCGACCGCGATCGACGCCGACTCGGTGGCCGTGAACGCGCCCGACAAAATGCCCGCCAGGATGATCACCACCACCAGCAAGCCCGGCAGCGAGGCCGCGAACGCCAGGCCGACTTCGCCCCAGCCCGGGAACCTGCCGCGCGTGGGGTAGCCGCGCTTGACCGCCACGTAGTAGGCCGCGCCCAGGTTGCACAGTGTCAGGATCAGTGCCGGCACCAGACCGGCCAGGATCAGGCTCAGCATGCTGACCGAGGCGATGCCCGAGGTGGCGAGCGTGAAGATGATCATGTTGTGCGAGGTCGGCATGATCGCTCCGACCAGCGCGGCGTGGGTGGTGACGTTGACGGCGTAGTCGGCGTCGTAGCCCTCTTTTTTCATCAGCGGGATCATCACCGAGCCCATCGCCGACACATCGGCCAGCGGCGAGCCGGCCACACCGCCGAACAAGGTGCAGCCGATCACGTTGCTCATGCCCAGGCCGCCGCGCACATGGCCGACCAGGCTGTTGGCAAAGCGCACGATGCGCTCGGCAATGCCGCCGTACAGCATCAGCTCGCCGGCGAACACGAAGAACGGAATGGCCAGGAAGCTGAACACCTGCATGCCGCCGACCATTTTCTGGAACACCACCGCGACCGGCAGGCCGGCCGCGACGATGGTGGCCACCGACGACAGGCCGATCGCAAACGCCACCGGCACGCCCAGCAACAGCAGCAGCGTGAAGCTCAAGCCCAGCACGGTCAGTTCCATGCCGGCTCCACCACCGTGCCGCGCAGCAGCGCGACGATGTGTTCGATCGAGAACAGCACGATCAGCGCGCCGGCGATCACGATCGGCAGGTAGTCGATGCCGTCGGGCACCGGCAGCATCGGCTTCTTCTCGTTCCACTTGGCCGACATCCACAGCCAGCCGCCTTGCACCATCAGCCCGCCGAACAAGCCCACCAGCGCGTGGATCAGGATTTCGATGCGGTGCCGCCAGCGTTCAGGCAGCAGCACCACCAGCGACTCCAGCCCGATGTGCCCGGCATCGCGCACACCCACGGCCAGGCCGAACGCGGTGACGAACAGCACCAGCAG
>JANORB010000218.1:0-16583 GCA_031415135.1 Methylibium sp. | reverse complement strand
CTGCATCGGGAAGTAGGAGCGCAGCACCTGCTTCATCGGGTCGCGTGGGGCCTTGCCGATCTTGTAATCGGTCGGGAAGGTCATCGCTTCCTGCACATAGCTGGGTGTCCAGCCGAGATCGGCGATGCGGCGTGTCGCCTCGCCGACGTTGATCCCCTTTTGGGAGGTGATCTTGTTGAGTGTCAAACCCACTGCCATGAATGTCTCCTTGAAATGTCAGGTTGCACCGTTACGTCAAGCCGCTTGGAACGGGTCGGTGAAGTCGCCCCATCCGCGGCAGGTCCGGGCTTGCGCCCTGCTCATGTCATAGCGATTCGCATGCCACTGCTCCATATCCCTAGTGGCGTTCGTATTTGCCGGGGAAGTGGGTCCAGGTCCCCAAAGTGCGCTCGGCGTCAGCGTCGTGTTTTGGGACGATCCGATGGGTCATCGCGTCCAATTGTGGGACGCGGGATTGCATGAGGTCGTCCGGCTTTCGACACGCTGTCGCGCTGCTTCGCAAACCTCGAAGGCGGCGTGGCGATGTCGAACTGGTCGACCCTGGGCGACGCGCCCGACCGACGGCGCGTATCAGAGCCAACGGTGGTTTGTGCCTGATACATAAGCTGCTTGCCAACAGGCGGGGAGCGACGTGACGATCCTGGATTCGTCCATCCCGGCGCCGACGGCTCGCGCCGGACCCCGCCGCTTTCAACTTGCCGCGACTGGCGACGACAGGACGACCTCGCCGACGTCGCTTTGCTGCAGCTTGACCAGGTCGTCGAGATGGGCAGCCACCCACGAGGCGGCGACCCGTGACGCGGCATTCGCCTGTTTGGAGGAAATCCAGTGCGATACGGAGACCAGCCCGGACGGGGTCTCAATGATCTCGTAGGACTGAAACCCCGGCTGCGCGCGGAAGATCTCGAGCAGACCCTCGTGGGAATTGACGGCGTCGACCACCTGCTCGAATGAGCCGGATATCAACCGGTAGTAGGCGACGCGTGCATGCATTGCGTAACTCCTTTCAGTCGCGTGATGGAAGTGATCAAGCACTGGCTACGCGTACGCCGACGTCAGCCCACGGATTACCCCCACAGATCAGGAACCCTACCAAATAGCGATTGTTGTGCCACTACTCAGTATCCCTAATAATCCATTCGATCTTCCCAGGCGTATCCGGCCTGATCCCCCGGTGCATCAGCCCAAAGCTTGTGGCTTACACGCCTCCTGCCGTGAGAGACGAGGCCGAGCGAGGCCCAAGTTCACTTGATCACGATCTGGCCAACCATGCCGGCCTCGGTGTGACCTTGCTCGGTGCACTTGAGATCGCCGAACTGTCCAGTCTTGATCGGAACCAGCCACCACTCCGTGGAAGCATTGGGCAGGACCTTGGTTTCCCGGATGAAGCCTTTGACCTCCGCCACCGGGTCTCCGTCCGTGCCGTTCACCTGAACCTTGCGCGTGTAGACGGCCTGCGCAAACGCGTCGGAACTGAAATAGTGTTTCTCCGGGCTCGGGTTCGACAAAATGAGCCGATACAGCTTGCCAGTCTCGAGTTCGATCCGCTCCGGAAAGAAGCGGCGCACGCCCTTGTCGTCGCCGAGCTGGAGCCGCACCTCCAGCGGCACCTGCCGCGACAGATCGCCCGCAGCTTGCGCCTTGAATACCCACGCGAACAAGGCGACCGTGAAGACGGTGATCAACAAGCCGCAGGCTCTCGAGAACCTGCCAATCGCTTGAGCGGAACATGACCGGTACGGCAGTGCCACGAAGCGCAGCAGTTTCTCGTCGAGCACGATGTTGCCGGGTTCGCCGAACCGGGCAACCTTCATCGTTCTTGCGGCCATGGTCTTGCTCCTCAGAGAATGATGCGCGACGGCTCCGGCGTTTTGCCTGCCTCGACGGCGGCAAGCGCGCGGGCTTCGCTCTCGGCGATGAAACGCGCGGCCAATACCATCGCGCCCATCGCAAAGTCTTTGCCGTGGGCGGCGATCATCGCGTCGGAGAGGGTCGCGAGTTGCGCGAAGAAGTAGTCCTTGCTGGTCGTGTCGGGGTTCATTGCATCGTCTCCTTGATGGGCGTCTGCTGACGCGAGCGGAACAGCGCGTCCGGCAGGCCGAGCCAGCCGAGCACGCCGTCTTGGGTGCCGAACGCGAGGCGGCTGCCGTCACCGGACCAGACGAGCGCGTTGACCGCACCACCACCCGAACCCTTGATGAACAGAGCCTCGTCGTTCCCCGGCTGGCACAGCACGACGGCGCCGTTTTGATAGCCAGCCGCGATCAGCGATTGGCGCGGGTGGCAGCTGACGCAGGTCACCGGTGTCTTGCTGGCCATGGCGCACTCGATGGGCGGTTCGGTGGTGCCCGGCGGATCGAAGCGCCAGCACACCGGCCGCGTACCGCCGCTGGTGGCGAGATAGCGCCCATCGTGAGCGAACGAGAGCGACAGCGGTTGACCCGGGTAACCGCCCATTTCAATGTCGCCGCCATCGGCGACGCGCCAGCCATGCAGGCCGTTCTCCTGCATGCCGGTGACGAGGTAGCGGCCGTCGGGGCTCCAGGCGAGCGCACGGTGATACCCGTTCCAGACGAGGCGCCGCGGCTCGCTCTCGTCGGACCACAGCGTGACACCGCCGCTGTGCGCAATGGCGAGGCAGCTACCGTCGGGGCTGAAGGCGAGCGCGATCGCCGGCGCGGGCAACTCGATGCTTTCGCTGCGGTCGCCGATCCAGCGCTGCACGCGCCGCCCGCAGCCGTGGGCGCGCACGCCGGCACTGCTGCAGACGACGGAATCGAACCACGCGCCGGCCAGCTGGGACACCACCGCCGGGTTGCCCACGCGCGGCACAAGCACCACACGGCCATCGTCGCCGCCGGTGAGAAAACCACCACGCGCATCGGCCGCGATGCACAGGCAACTGCCTTGGTGGCATACAGCGCGCACCGGGCGCGGGGCGGGTGCTTCGGCCGCCACCAGGCTGACGCCACCACCCGGCTTGGGCTCGACGCGCGGGCCACGCGGCCACTGCGCATCGGCCACGGCAAGATGCCCGTCGCCAAGTGCGAAGCCGACAGTGCCGCCTTCGACATCCCAGGCCGCGGCGACGACCGGCGCACCGAAATCCCAGCTCGCTCCGAGCGCGTTGAGCAGCGGAGGCGCGTTCATGCGACGGCCTCGGACACGTCGGTCAAACAGTGCGTTAGCTCTTCGTTCAACTCATCGGCGTCAAGCCCTCGACCGATGAAAACGAGTCGCGTCGTGCGTGACTCGCCCTGAACCCAGGCGCGGTCCAGGCCGCTGTCCACGGTCATGTGCACGGCCTGAAAAACGAAGCGCCGGTCTTCGCCCTCGAACGCAATGATGCCTTTGGCGCGCAGCAGGTCGGCGCCGCGCTCGGTCACGAGGCGTTGCAGCCAGGGCAGGAAGCGGCTGCGCTCGAACGGCCGCGCGAAGCTCAATGACACGCTAGAGAGATCAGTGCTGTGGCGGCCCGCGTCGACCGGCGCATAACGGTGTTGCGGCCGACCGGTTGCTGCGGCACCAAGCCGCGGTGCGGGCACACGCAAGCGCGCGATGTCGAAGGCGCCGCGGTCCAGCAGTGGCGCCAGCGGGGTGTCGCCATGCACTGCATGGCGCAGTTCGGCGCTCGGGTTGAGTTGTTGCACGGCCCGTTCGGCCTCGGCCAGCATCGCGGCGTCGGCCAGGTCGGCCTTGTTGAGCAGCACCAGGTCGGCCTGCGCCAGTTGCGCGCCGGCCTCGGGTGCATCGCGCAATTGCGCGGGCAGGTGGCGCGCGTCGGCCACGCAGATCACGCTGTCCAGCCGGGTGTGCTGGCGCAGCAGGTCGTCGAGCTGAAAGGTCTGCACGATCGGCGCCGGATCGGCCAGGCCGCTGGTCTCGATCAGGATGCCGTCGAAGCCGCCCGGGCGCCGCACCAGGTTGCTCGCGACGCGGATCAGGTCGCCGCGCAGCTTGCAGCAGACGCAGCCGTTGTTCAGCTCGTAGACCTCTTCCTCGGCGCCGACCACCAGCGAGCCGTCGATGCCGAGCTCGCCGTACTCGTTGACGATGACGGCGTAGCGCCGCCCGCCGGCATCACGCAGCAGGCGGTTCAGCAGGGTGGTCTTGCCCGCGCCGAGAAAGCCGGTCAGAACGGTCACCGGAATGCGCGCCATGTCTGAGGTCTCCGAACCAAAACGACGCGCCACCGGGGCGCGGCCGGATCCTCAAGGCGCCGAACATTCGTTGCGCGCCGGGAGAAAGCGGAACTGGGAAGTGATGTGCGGCGGCGGCCGGCCCTGAGCCGATCGCGGCGCGCGCGGCAAATCAGGGAATCAGCACGGCGCGGCCCTTGATCTTGCCGTGGTGCAGGTCGAGCAAGGCCTGGTTCGTGTCCTTCAACTTGTATTCCTTGGTCGCCAGGTGCACCAAGCCGCGGTCGGCCAGCGCCATCAGCTCCACCAGCTCGGGGTAGGTGCCGACCAGGTTGCCGACGATGGTCTTTTCGCTGGTGACCATGTCGAGCGTCGGCAGTTCGATCTTGCCGCCGTAACCGACGATGTAGTAGCTGCCGGCGTTGCGGGTCATTGCCAGGCCCTTGGCCACCGCGTCGCCTTCGCCGACGAAGTCGATCACGGCTTCAGCGCCCTTGCCTTTGGTGAGTTCCAGCACCCGGTCCAGCTCGTGACCATCGGCCTTCACCAGATGGTGGGCGCCGCATTCCTTGGCAAGCTGCAGCGCCATGTCGCCGCGGTCGACGACGATGATCTCGGCGGCGCACAACGCGGCCAGCACCTGGATGCCGATGTGGCCCAGCCCGCCAGCGCCGATGACCACCGCGTACTCGCCCGGCAGCAGGTGGCGCGAGGCCTTCTTCGCGGCACGGTAGGCCGTGAGGCCGGCGTCGGTGTACGGCGCAACGTCTTTCGGCGCCAATGTCTTGGGCAGCTTGATGAGCGAGCGCTGGCCGGTGCGCAGGTACTCGGCATAACCGCCGTCCGCATTGATGCCGGGGAAGCGACTTTCTTCGGCATGCATGTCGTCGCCGCGCCGGCAGGCCAGGCAATGGCCGCTGGTCACGAGCGGGTGGCAGATCACCGCATCGCCCACCTTCACGCCGGTCACGCCCGCGCCCACGGCTTCAACCCAGCCGGCGTTTTCGTGGCCCATGATGTAGGGCAGCTTGACGTCGACCTTGCTGCGCCAGATGCCCTCGACCACGTGCAGGTCGGTGCGGCACACGCCGGCACCGCCGATGCGCACGATGACGTCGGTCGGGCTTTCGATCTTCGGGTCGGGCACGTCCTCGTAGTGCACAAAGTTGTCGCCGCTGAGCGACTCGTTGTACTGGTGCAGCACTGCGGCTTTCATGGATCGTCTCCGGTGGGGCGAGTGTGGAAGACGCATCGTTGCGCCCGTCGCAGCGGTCTTGTTCGCAATCGGTGTGCCAGCCTCGACGGTGTGTGCGCAGTCGTCTCAAGTCATTGATGGCGCTGGAGAATTTCCACGTTGTGGTGGCTTTCCCGTGGCCTCGTGACACATAGGGTGTCGCAGGATCGGACGCATGTCCGGTGCCCCGAAGCGCGGCGCGCGTCCCGAATCGCTACAGCGTTTTCCCTCGGTTCGGCGGCCCCTCGGAGCCTCGGCGCGCGCTGGTGCGAACCCGCCTGCCGGGGCCTATGCCGCGCCGGTCAGCAAGGCCGCATTGCCACCGGCGGCCGCAGTGTTGATCGTCACGACCTGCTCGGCGCAGAAGCGGTACAGGTAGTGCGGCCCGCCGGCCTTGGGCCCGGTGCCCGACAGGCCCTCGCCACCGAAGGGCTGCACGCCGACCACCGCGCCGATCATGTTGCGGTTGATGTAGACGTTGCCGATGCGGGCTGCCGTGGCCAGGCGCAACGCGCGGCTGTCGATGCGGGTCTGGATGCCCAGCGTCAGGCCATAACCGAGCGCATTGATCTGCGCGACCACCGCGTCCACGTCGCCGCCCCAGCGCACGACGTGCAGCACGGGGCCGAATATCTCCTGCCTGACCGCCGCAATCGCGGGCAGCTCGAACGCGATGGGTGCGATCAGCCTGGGAAAGCCCGAGCGCAGCGTCGCCTCGCCGATCAGTTTGGCCTCGCGCCGCAAGCGCGCGATGTGGGCGCCGATGGCGTCGAACGCTTCGGCGTCGATGACCGGGCCGACATCGGTGGCCAGCAGCGCGGGGTCGTCGACGCGCAACTCCTTCAGCGCGCCGCGGATCATCTCGATCACGCCGTCGGCCACGCCCTCGTGCACACACAGCAGGCGCAACGCCGAACAGCGCTGGCCGGCCGAGCGGAACGCGCTTTGCACGACCGCGTCGACCACTTGCTCGGGCAGGGCGGTGCTGTCGACGATCATCGCGTTGATGCCGCCGGTCTCGGCGATCAGCGGCACGATGGCGCCGTCCTTGGCGGCCAGCGCGCGGTTGATGATCCTGGCCACGGCGGTCGACCCGGTGAAGCACACGCCCGCGGTTCGCCGGTCGGCCACCAGCGCGGCGCCCACCGTTTCACCAGGGCCGTGCAGCAAGGCCAACGCGTCGCGCGGCACGCCGGCCTCGAACAGCAAGCCGACCAGGCGCTGCGCCACCGCGGGGGTTTGCTCGGCGGGCTTGGCGGCCACCGCGTTGCCGGCCACCAGGGCCGCTGCCACCTGGCCGGCAAAAATGGCGAGCGGGAAGTTCCACGGGCTGATGCACACGAACACGCCGCGACCGTGCAGCCGCAGTTCATTGCTTTCGCCGGTGGGGCCGGGCAGCACTTGGGTTGTCAAGCGGTCTTCGGCCTGGTCGGCGTAGTAGCGGCAGAAGTCCACCGCTTCGCGCACTTCGGACACGCAGTCGCCCAGCGTCTTGTGCGCCTCTTTCACCAGCAGGCCGCAGAACTCGGGCAGAAGAGCTTGGAGCGCGTCGGCGGCGCGGCGCAGCACGGCGGCGCGTTCGGCCACCGCGGTCGCGTTCCAACCGTTGAAGCCGTGTTGCAGGCGGGTCATGGCGGCGTCGATGTCTGCGCGGCTGGCTTCGGCGACCGGCTCGACCTTGACAGAAGCGATCGCCGTGTCCAGCGGTTCGCGCTCGGCGAGGATGGCCAGATCGACGCCGCGCGAGTTCTTGCGGCCATGGCGGCCGTCCCACCCATACAGCGACGCCGGCCGCGGCAACGCGGGTTGCGGCGCCGGATGCAAGGGCGACGCCAGCAATTCCTCCAGGTTCACCGCCTCGTCCGACAACTGGTGCACGAAGGACGAATTGGCGCCGTTCTCCAGCAGCCGGCGCACCAGGTAGGCCAGCAGGTCGCGGTGTTCGCCCACAGGGGCGTACACGCGCACCGGCAGTTGCGCGTCCTTCATCACTTCGCGATACACACCCTCTCCCATGCCATGCAGGCGCTGCATTTCAAACGCGGCGTTCTGCGCCCGCGCCATGTTCAGGATGGCGGCGATGGTGCCGGCGTTGTGGGTGGCGAACTGGGGGTAGATCACGTCGGCATGGCCCACCAGCGCACGCGCGCAGGCCAGGTACGAGATGTCGGTGTGGTGCTTGTGCGTGAACACCGGGTAGCCCGACAGGCCCAGCTCCTGCGCCCGCTTGATCTCGCCGTCCCAGTACGCGCCCTTGACCAGGCGCACCATGAAGCGCAACCGGTTCGCGCGGGCGATGCGCGCCACTTCGTCCACCCCTTGCAAAGCCCGTGTCTGGTAGGCCTGCACCGCCAGGCCGAAGCCGCGCCATTGCGGAAATTCCTTGGCGATGCGCTGCGCCAGCGCCTCGAACATGTCGAGCGACAGCTCCAGCCGGTCGCTTTCTTCGGCGTCGATGGTCAGGTTGATGTGGGCCCGCGCCGCCGGGTCGATGAGCCGCCACACACGCGGCAGCAATTCGTTGAATACCCGCTCGCGCTGGGTGTCTTCGTAGCGCGGGAACAGCGCGCTGAGCTTGATCGAAATGCCGTCGGCCTGTTCGGGCCCGGCGCCCGTGCCGGCCTTGCCGATGTGCTCGATGGCATTCAGGTACGACGCCAGATAGCGCTGCGCGTCGGCGTCGGTTCGCGCGCCTTCACCCAGCATGTCGTAGCTGTAGCGCAGTGCCGGCTGGGCCTTGCGGGCCGACGCCGCCTCGGCCATCGCCTCGCGGATGTCGCGGCCGAGCACGAACTGCCGACCGAGCAGTTGAATCGCACGCACGGTGGCGGCCACGACCGTCTGCGCGCCCAGGCGCTTGAGGACACCCGATTCGCCTTCGCTGTCGGGCAGGAACTTCTTCGACAGGCCGATGGCGCTGGCCGACAGGCTCGCGAGCATCTTGTGCGGACCCCCGTGGGCACTGTCGAACTCGGCCTTGCCCAACTGGTCGGCGGTCAGCGCGATGGCGGTTTCGGCGTCGGGCACACGCAGCAGCGCTTCGGCCAGCCGCATCAGTGCCAGGCCTTCGGCGCTGGAGATCGGGTACTCGCGCAGCAGCGACTCCATGGCCCAGAACGGCGCCGGGTTGTCGCGCACCGCCTGCACCCAGGGGCGCGCGGAGTCGGCGGCGGCGGGCCAGTCCAGCGCGCCGGCGAGCGTGGCCATCAGGCCGGCCAACACGGCGCTTTCGTCACGACAAGGGTGCGGCAGGCGCTCGGAAGCCTCGGCGATGGACAGCATGAAAACCCCCTTTGAAACGAACAAGCCGCCAGGTTATCTGCAGATACTCGGACATATTCGCTAAACTCACGTCAAACAGCCGCGAATTCTCAAGCACACCCATGGACGACACCGCCCGCCATTCCCTGGACAAGATCGACGCCCGGATTCTGCGCGTGCTGCAAAAGGACGGCCGCATCTCGAACCTGAAACTCGCCGAGGATGTGCACCTGTCGCCCACCGCGGTGCTGGAGCGCGTGAAGCGGCTGGCGCGCGATGGCTACATCCTCGGCTACGAGGCCAGGCTCAACCCGAACAAGCTGGGCGCGGGCATGATGGTGTTCATCGAGGTGGTGCTGGACCGCACCACGCATGACGCGATGAACAGCTTCAAGGCGGCCGTGCAGGTGCGCCCCGAAATCCTGGAATGCCATCTTGTGGCGGGCGGCTTCGACTACCTGATCAAGACCCGCGTGGCCAACATGCAGGCCTACCGCGAGTTCGTCGGCTCGGTGATCTGGGCCTTGCCCGGCGTGCGCGAGACGCGCACCTACGCGGTGATGGAAGAGGTCAAGAACACCACGCTGTTGGCGATTTGAAAGGCAAGCCATGAAGATCGATTTTGTTTCCGATATCGCCTGCCCCTGGTGCGCCGTCGGCCTGTTTTCGCTTGAGGCAGCGCTGCAACGGCTGGCCGGTGACGTGGCCGTCGACCTGCATTTCCAGCCCTTCGAGCTGAACCCCGCCATGCCGCCCGAGGGTGAGGACACCATCGAACACCTGACGAAGAAGTACGGCTCCTCGCCGGCCCAACTGGCGCAAGGCCGCGAGGCCCTGCGCCAGCGTGGCGCGGCGGTGGGTTTCAGGTTCGGCGAACGCCCGCGGGTGTGGAACACCTTCGATGCGCACCGCCTTCTGTACTGGGCCGGTCTGGAAGGGTCGGACGAACAGCAGCGCCAACTGAAGCACGCACTGCTGACGGCCTATCACACGAATGCCGAGAACCCGGGCGCGCGCGACGTTTTGTTGCGCGTGGCCGGCGCGGCCGGGCTGGACGTGGACCGGGCGCGCGCGATCCTCGATTCGCGCGAATTCACTGACGAAGTGCGCGACCGCGAGCGCTCTTATCAGCAGCAGGGAATCAACTCGGTGCCGGCCGTGATCATCAACGACCGCCACCTGATTTCGGGCGGCCAGCCGCCCGAGGTGTTCGAACAGGCGCTGCGGCAGATCGCCGCGCAGGGCTGATGCGCGGCGCGCCGCGTCAGCCGCGGCGACCGAAGACTGCGCTGCCGACGCGAACGATGGTGGCGCCTTCGGTGATCGCCGCTTCAAGGTCACCGGTCATTCCCATCGACAGCGTGTCGAGCGCCAGGCCTTGCGCCTGCAGCGCCATCAACAGTTCACGCAATGCGCGATGCGGGCGGCACTGATCGGCAAAGCCGGCCGCGGCTTCGGGGATGGCCATCAGGCCGCGCAGCGCGAGGCCGGGCAGGCGGGCCACAGCGTGCGCCACCGAGGCCACATCGGCCGCATCGGTGCCGGCGAGCCCGCTCTTGCTCGCTTCGCCGCTGATGTTGACCTGCAGACAGATCTGGAGCGGCGGCAGGTGGGGCGGCCGCTGTTGGCTGAGCCGCTGCGCAATCTTCAATCGATCCACCGAGTGCACCCAGTCGAACTGTTCGGCAACGATGCGTGTCTTGTTGCTTTGCAGCGGGCCGATCAGGTGCCATTCGATGTGGCCGCGCAGCTCGGCCAGCGCGGCGATCTTGTCCACCGCTTCCTGCACATGGTTCTCGCCGAAGCGCCGCTCGCCGGCCTCGAAGGCCTCGCGCACGGCGCCGGCGCCGAATGTCTTGCCCACCACCAGCAGCGTGACGCTTTGCACGGGGCGCCCGGCCGCCATGCAGGCGCTCTGGATGCGCTTGCGCACTTGCGCCAGGTTGTCTGCGATCATCGCCATAATGTGCCGAGCGTACCCTGCGGTTGACCCCTCATGTGTCGACCGGTTCGCCAACCTCCTCGGCAAGCTCGGCGGCAACGCACCCAAGACCCATGGACATCACCCAACTGCTGGCGTTTTCGGTCAAGAACAAGGCGTCTGACCTGCACCTCTCGGCCGGCCTGCCACCGATGATCCGGGTGCACGGCGATGTGCGGCGCATCAACGTCGACCCGCTGGAACACAAGCAGGTTCATGAGATGGTCTACGACATCATGAACGACTCGCAGCGCAAGGCGTATGAGGAGTCGCTCGAGTGCGACTTCTCGTTCGAGATCCAGGGCCTGGCGCGCTTTCGCGTCAACGCCTTCAACCAGAACCGCGGCGCGGGCGCGGTGTTCCGCACCATTCCGTCCAAGATCCTGACGCTGGAGCAGCTCAACACCCCCAAGGTGTTCGCCGAGCTGTCGCTCAAGCCGCGCGGCATGGTGCTGTGCACCGGCCCGACCGGCTCGGGCAAGTCGACCACGCTGGCGGCGATGGTCAACCACATGAACGAGAACGAATTCGGCCATGTGCTGACGGTCGAAGACCCGATCGAATTCGTGCACGAATCGAAAAAGTGCCTGATCAACCAGCGTGAAGTCGGCCCGCACACCTTGAGCTTTGCCAACGCGTTGCGCTCGGCGCTGCGCGAAGACCCGGACGCGATCCTGGTCGGCGAAATGCGCGACCTGGAAACGATCCGGCTGGCGCTCACGGCCGCTGAGACCGGCCACCTGGTGTTCGGCACGCTGCACACGTCGAGCGCCGCAAAGACGGTCGACCGCATCGTCGATGTGTTCCCCGCGGCCGAGAAGGAAATGGTGCGCTCGATGCTGTCGGAGTCGCTGATCGGCGTGATCTCGCAGACCTTGTGCAAGTTGAAGGACGGCAGCGGGCGCGTCGCGGCGCACGAGATCATGCTCGGCACCGCGGCCATCCGCAACCTGATCCGCGAGAACAAGGTGGCGCAGATGTACTCGTCGATCCAGACCGGCAACAGCATGGGCATGCAGACGCTGGACCAGAACCTGGCCGACCTGGTGCGCCGCAATGTGATCTCCGCGGCCGAGGCGCGGGGCAAGGCCAAGTTCCCGGAGAACTTCCCCGGCTGAAAGGCAAGGACACTGACATGGAACGCGACCAGGCTTCGAAATTCGTCAACGACCTGTTGCGCCTGATGGTGTCGCGCAACGGCTCGGACCTGTTCCTCACGGTGGACTTTCCGCCGGCCATCAAGGTCGACGGCAAGGTCACCAAGGTGTCGCCCCAGCCGCTCACCGGCCAGCACACGATGGCGCTGACGCGCTCGGTGATGAACGACAAGCAGGCGGCCGAGTTCGAGCGCACCAAGGAGTGCAACTTCGCGATCTCGCCGCAGGGCATCGGGCGCTTCCGCGTCAACGCGTTCGTGCAGCAGGGGCATGTGGGGCTGGTGCTTCGCACCATCCCGCAGAAGCTGCCCACCATCGACAGCATGAACCTGCCGCAGGTGCTCAAGGACGTGGCGCTGACCAAGCGCGGGCTGGTGATCCTGGTGGGCGCCACCGGCTCGGGCAAGAGCACCTCGCTGGCGGCGATGGTGGACTACCGGAACGAGAATTCCTACGGCCACATCATCACCATCGAAGACCCGGTGGAATTTGTGCATGTGCACAAGAACTGCATCATCACGCAGCGCGAGGTGGGCATCGACACCGACGGCTGGGGCCTGGCGTTGAAGAACTCGCTGCGCCAGGCGCCCGACGTGATCCTGATGGGCGAGATTCGCGACCGCGAGACCATGGAACACGCGGTGGCCTTTGCCGAAACCGGGCACCTGTGCATGGCCACGCTGCACGCCAACAGCTCCAACCAGGCGCTCGACCGCATCATCAACTTCTTCCCCGAAGAACGGCGCGCGCAACTGCTGATGGACTTGTCGCTGAACCTGCGCGGGCTGATTTCGCAACGCCTGTTGCCGCGCCAGGAAGGCAAGGGGCGGGTCGCGGCGGTCGAGATCCTGCTCAACACGCCGTTGATCGCCGACATGATCTTCAAGGGCGAAGTGACCGAGATCAAGGAGCTGATGAAGCGCTCGCGCGAACTGGGCATGCAGACCTTCGACCAGAGCCTGTTCGACCTGTACGAAAACCAGCTCGTGACCTACGAGGACGCGATCCGCAATGCCGACTCGGTGAACGACCTGCGGCTGCAGATCAAGCTGAACAGCCAGCGCGCCCGCAACCTCGACCTGTCGGCGGGCACCGAGCACATGAGCCTGATGTGAGCAAGCGGGCGGCTGGACCCGGGCGGCCTCAGTCGAGGCCGTTCTCTTTTGTAAATGGACAGCGACGATGAACCGCAAGACCTGCGAACCGACGGCGCCACGGCGCGTGGCATTCCTTGGCCTGGGCGTCATGGGCCATCCGATGGCGGGCCACCTGCTGCGCGCCGGGCACCGCGTCACGGTCTACAACCGGACTGCGGCCAAGGCCGCCGAGTGGGCCGCTGAATACGGCGGCGCCACGGCACCCACGCCCCGGGCCGCGGCCGAAGGGGCGGACGTGGTGTTTTGCTGCGTTGGAAACGACGCCGACCTGCGCTCGGTGGTGCTCGGGGAGCATGGCGCCTTCGCGGGCATGCGGCCGGGTGCCGTGTTCGTCGACCACACCACGGCCTCGGCCGCGGTGGCTCGTGAACTGAGTGCGGCGGCCCGCGCGCTCGAGCTGCGGTTCATCGACGCACCGGTCTCCGGCGGCAACCTGGGCGCCATCAACGGCACGCTCACGGTGATGTGCGGCGGCGACGCCGCAGCGTTCGAGGCCATGCGGCCGGTGGCGCTGGCCTATGCCCGAGCGGTCACACTTTTGGGCGACAGCGGCGCCGGTCAACTCGCCAAGATGGTGAACCAGGCCGCGATCGCCGGCCTGCTGCAAGGCCTGGCCGAGGCCATCGCGTTCGGCGAGCGCGCCGGGCTGGACATGGCTGCGGTGCTGGCGGTCATCGGCCAGGGCGCCGCCCAGAGCTGGCAGATGGACCAGCGCGGCCCGACGATGATGGCCGACCGGTTCGATTTCGGATTCGCGGTCGACTGGATGCGCAAGGACCTGGGCCTGGTGCTCGATGAAGCCAGGCGCAATGGCGCGCGGCTGCCGGTCACGGCGCTGGTGGACCAGTTCTATGCCGACCTGCAAGCCCAGGGCGGCGGCCGCCAAGACACCTCCAGCCTGATCCGCCGCCTGCGCTGAAGGCGCTTTCGACCGAACCTACTGCGTCACCTTGGGCAGGTTGGCCAGTTCGGCCTCGCTCAGCAGCTCGAACACACGCACCACCTTCTGGACGCCGGGCACCCCGCGCGCGATATCGCTGGCGCGGGTGGCCTCGCGTTCGGACACCCGTCCCATCAGGTAGACCGTGCCGCGCTCGGTGACGACCTTGAAGGCGTTGGCAAGAAGGTCCTTGGCATCGACCAGGCTGGTCTTCACCTTGCTGGTCAAAAAGGTGTCGTTGGAGCGGCTGGTCAGTGAACTCATGCCGGTGACCGCCAGCTCGTTGACGACGGAGCGCACGTTGTCGACGCGCGCGACCGCCTGTTCGACGGCCGCCTTGTCGGCCTCGGTCGCCACCTCACCGGTGAGGAGCACCAGGCGGTTGTAGCTGGTGGTGCTGACATGGCCGCGGTCGGCCAGCAATTCGCGCACCCGGTTGTTGGACTTGATTTCGATCGACTGGTCGTCGATCTGGGCACCGGAAGTGCGCCGGTCGGTCACGATCAGCGAGCCGCCGACGAATGCGCCGCCGATCACCAGCGCGGCGCAACCGCCGAGGCCGGTGCCGAGTGCTGCCATCGCGACCAGGGCCAGCAAGGGTCGGCGGGCGCGCTGGGCGAAGTTGTTCATGTGTTTTCCTGTTCGCCCAAGAGCTGCAGATCGACCGCATCGCACAAACAATGCAGCGTCAGGAGATGCACCTCCTGGATGCGCGCGGTGCGCTCGTGCGGAACGCAAATGTGCACGTCGGTTTCGGCCAACAGGGTTCTCATCCTGCCGCCGGTGTGGCCGGTCAACGCAATCACCGTCATCTCTTTGGCATGGGCCGCCTCCACCGCCGCCAGCACGTTGGCCGAATTGCCGCTGGTGGACATGGCCAGCAGCACATCACCCGGCGAGCCCAGCGCCTGCACTTGCTTGGAGAAGATGGCGTTGAAGTCGTAGTCGTTGCCGATCGCGGTGAGGATCGAGGAGTCGGTCGTCAACGCAATGGCGGCCAGGCCCGGCCGCTCACGCTCGAAGCGGCCGACGAACTCGGCCGCGAAATGCTGGGCGTCGGCCGCCGAACCGCCGTTGCCGCAGGCCAGCACCTTGCCACCCGCGGTGATGCAGCCCACCAAGGCGCTGACGCCATCGGCGATCGGCTTGGACAGGATTTCAGCGGCAGCGTATTTCAGATCGGCGCTGTCGAAGAATTGTTGTTGGATGCGTTGTTCAAGCATGGGCACGGATGATATGACACAGGTGCCGGCCATCGGTTCCGGCGCAATGACCCCAGTCACGGCGCGTCGAAAGCCCCACGCAACCACCGCAACTGGTCGCCGTCGATGGCGACCACATCGAACCGGCACGCCGGTGGCGACGCATAGGCCAGCAGGAAGTGCTGCGCGGCATGGATCAGGCGGCGCTGCTTGGGCCCGGTGATGCTGGCGGCCGCACCCCCGTGGGTCGCGCAGGCGCGCGCCCGCACCTCGACAAACACCAGCGTGCCGTCGCGCTCGCGCAGAATCAGGTCGACCTCGCCGCCGCGTGCGTGCGGGCCGGCGGCGACCCGATAATTGCGCCGCACCAGCGTGAGCCCGTGGCTTGCCAGGTAGGCCAGGGCACGCGTCTCGCCGGCGTCTCCGACCGTCTTTGTCGTCGGACCTTTAGCGACCATCAGTGACCACGTTCAACGCCTCTCTCATTCAACAGGCTGCGGCCAGCGCGGCCGGCGGGCAACACCATCCGAGCGCTGCACTGTACGTGGTGGCCACGCCGATCGGCAACCTGGCCGACCTGACGCTGAGGGCCATCCACGTGCTGGCGCTGGTGGATGCGATTGCCTGCGAGGACACGCGCCACAGCGCGCCGCTGCTGCGCCAGCTGGGCATCGACAAGCCCCTGGTGGCGCTGCATGAACACAATGAACGCGAAGCGGCCACGGCCGTGCTAGCCCGCCTGGCGCGCGGCGAGCGCGTGGCCTACATCAGCGACGCCGGCACGCCCTCGATCAGCGACCCCGGCGCCGGCCTGGTGGCCGCGGCGCAGGCGGCCGGCTATCGCACGATTCCGATCCCGGGCGCCAGCAGCGCCGTGGCGGCCCTCAGCGTGGCCGGGGATTTGACGGGCGCGATGTTCAGCTTCATCGGCTTCGTGCCCGCACGCGGCGGCGAACGCACGAAGGCGCTGAAGGCGCTGGCGGCCAGTGCGCAGACCCAGGTGCTGTTCGAGGCGCCGCACCGCATCGACCAGCTGGCCCAGGCACTGGGCCCGTTGTGCGGCGAGCGGCGCGTGACGGTGTGCCGCGAATTGACCAAGCAGTTCGAAACCGTGGCGACGATGGCGGCGTCCGCGCTCGCCGCCTGGCTGGCGGCCGACGCCAACCGCAGCCGCGGCGAGTTCGTGCTGGTCGTGCATGGCTTGCAACACACCGAAGCGGCCCCAGGTCCGGATGTGCACGACGCCACCCTTCAGCCGCTGCTGGCCGCGTTGCCGTTGAAACAGGCGGTGGCGCTGGCCGTGGCGTTGACCGGCGCGCCGCGCAACAGTTTGTACAAGCGGGCGCTGGAGTTGAAGCGCCAGACCGACCCGGCCTGAGAGAGTGAGAGTTTTTCTGCCGCGACCGTACTTGCTCCCTCGCCCCTTTGGGGAGAGGGTTGGGGTGAGGGGCTGCGCCGGGCACGATGGTGTTTTGCGAGCCCTCACCCCCACCCTCTCCCAGAGGGCGAGGG
>JANORB010000217.1:0-11250 GCA_031415135.1 Methylibium sp. | reverse complement strand
GCGTGCAGCGGCACCGGCCCGATGGCGCCGCAGTACACGAACGGCCTGGTGCCGAACGGCCGCACGATCAGCTCGTTGAATCCGAGCACACACACCTTGCTGCCGCTGGCGATGAACGTGGCGGACATCGGCTGCCCCGCCACGTGGCGCTGAAAATAGTCGCGCGAATCCGGCTCCGCGCCGGGTTGCGCATCGGCGCGCCGGATGTGCCAGCCGCCGGTTCCCCGCGCGCTCTTGGCCAGCCAGCCGCGCGAATCGCGCGGCGGCGTCATGGACACCTGCGGATGGCCGATGGCGGCCGCATCGAGAAAGTCGAAAAAGGAATGCGGATCGCGAACCCGCCGCACCGCAGCAGGCGGGGTGCCGATCAGCCGCAGCATGCCGGCGCCCTGTTCCAGCAACACCGGCTCGGCTTCGAACCCGCTGCCCGCCACCCACCCCGCCACATCGGCTTGCGCGGCCACGACGCGCAGCGCCTGCAGCGTTCGGTCAGCATCGAGCGCCCAGCCGCCCTTGCGTCCGATGGGCGCCCATTCGGCGCTGGCCAGGCGCGTGTCGCGGTCGCCGAAAACGTCCAGCGCCACGGCGCGGTAGCCCGCCTGCGCTGCGGCCTCGGCCATCATGCGGGCTGAAATGCCGGCGACAACCAGCGTGGTCATGTCGGCACGGCAGATTTCAGGCTGCCGTTTCGGCCAGGAACGCGCGCGCCACGGCAAAGGCCTGCGGGAAGCTCAGTACCACCGCCTTGTCGGCGCCGCGCATCTGCACCAGCAAGCGGTGCTGGGTCTGGTACTTGACGTTGCCGACCGCCAGCGCGCCGATGCCCACCACCGTGCCCGCCGCACCGGTGCCGGCCAGTGGCTTGGCGTCGTCCATCACACCGACCCCGGCAATGCCCTCGGGCGGCACGGCGTTCACGTCGGCCGCCACCTTGACGCGCGTGGCACAGGCCAGGTCGGCCGCTGACACGACCTGCACACCGGCGGCGGCGCAGGCCAGGATCACGTCGGCATCGGCCAGCGAGGCGCGCAGCGCCGCCCGGTCGCCGGCCGAGATGCCGTGCAGCGTGACGCCGAAGCGCCGGCCCGACTCGCCGGCCGCCTGTTCGGCCACGTCGGTGCCATGGCGGCTGGACAAGTGCACCACGGCGCCCGCCTGCGCGGCGATCACGCCGGCAATGCGCCCCACCGGCCCGGTGCCGCCGAGCACCAGCACACGCTGGCCGGCCAGGCCCTGCCCATGGTGGCGCAACAGGGCCGACTCGACGCAGGCGACCATCGCCGCCGCCGTCGTGTAGGCGCCGCTGGGGTCGGCCATCACCGACACGATGAAGGGCTTGACCATTGCGGCGCAGGCGCGCTCGACCATGTCGGCGGCCAGGGTCACGTCGCGCCCGCCGATGAAGATGCCGGTGCGCGCCACACCCTTGGGGCCGCGCGAGAAGATGGTGTCCTGCGTCAGCCCGGCGATGCCGTCGATGGCGACATCGCAGTACGGCACGATGATCTGGTAGCCGGCATCGGCGGCCATGTTGATGTCGAA
This sequence comes from Methylibium sp., assembly GCA_031415135.1. GTDB lineage: Bacteria > Pseudomonadota > Gammaproteobacteria > Burkholderiales > Burkholderiaceae_C > LGRD01. The sequence goes on along the minus strand of JANORB010000217.1, from coordinate 9,708 downwards.
CGGGCTCATCTGGCGGGTGGGCGTGAACATGTGCAGGATGTACGGGCGTTCCATAAGACCTCGGGTGGAAAAGTGTTGGGGGGTGCGGTTCGAGCGGGCTAGCGGATCGGCGCGGCGTCGGCGATCGTCGCACCGTGGTTGCGCGGACACACGATGGAGACGCGCAAAGCCGGGTCCAGCGCGCCGGCGGCGTGTGCCGCATCGAGCAGGGCGTCGGCACTGGCCTGTGTCGGCACGATGGCAAAACCGGTCGGCCCCCACGAGCTTTGGCCGATCGCGGCGCCGGCCTCACCGCCGCGGGCGTTGCCCATCCAGCGCACCAGCGCACCGACCGCCGCGCTGGTGTAGGCGCTGCCCCCTTGGACCGGCGCGAAATGCGCGCCGAGCAGGCGCTGGATCCGGCAGATGCCGATGGCGAAGGGCTCGAACTCCGCGCCGGCGGCGCCGGGCAGCACGCGCATCAACACCTGGTGGCAAATGTCGGCGGCGCACGCCTGCGGCAATGGCGGCAACGAGGCGATGGCCTGGCGCTCGTCGATTCCGGACAAGCCGCAGTGGGCCGGGTCGCCGACTATCACGATGCGCCAGGCCTCGGGCAGTGGAATGCGCGCCAACAAGGGCGCCGGCGTTCCGTCCGGGCCCGGGCCACCGTCGAGCAGCAAGCCGCCCTGCTCGAACCCGGCAATGCCGACACCCGAGCGCAAACCCCGCGCGAGCCACTGCGCCAGCGTGAAGGTCGGCAGGTCCAGGCCATGCCACTGTGCAAAGGCGCGCCCCACGGCCAGCGCCAGCTGGGTGCCCGAACCAAAGCCCGCATGCGCCGGCAGCACCTCGACCAGGCGGAGGTGCAAGGCCTGCTGCCGGCCGCTGCGCTGGCGCAAGGTGTGCAGGTGCGCGCTGGCGCGTTCGGCCTCCGCCAGCGCGGCGGGCGAGTCGGCGCTCACGTGGTCGTTCACGCTGGCGCGCAGTTCGACAACGGTCTGGAACCCGTCGACCACCAGCCCGAGGCTGCCAAAGCGCCGCCCCAGGCTGGCCGCCGGGTCGAGAAAACCCAGGTGCAGCCGCCCGGGCGCCTGCACACTGACAACCCGGTCGGTGGTGCGTGTCATGCCCACACTCGTCAGGCCAGCGCCGCCGCCATCCAGCGCTTCAACATGGGCGAACCCGCACCGCCGTGACCTTGAAGCCCGGAATCTTGCCCACCGGATCGAGCGCGTCACCGGTCAGCTTGTTGGCCGCCGCTTCCCAGTAGGCAAACGGCAGGAACACCTGGCCCGGCTGGACCTCGGTGCCCAGGCTGGCACGCGCCCGCACCGAGCCGTGGCGGGTGGCGAGTTCGACCATCGCCCCATCCTCGATGCCCAGCGGCCCCGCATCCGACGGGTGCAGCAGCACCAGCGCCTCAGGCGCGATCGCATCGAGCATGCTGGCGTGGCGTGTCATCGCGCCACCGTGCCAATGCTCCAGCACACGGCCGGTGGTCAGCACCCACGGGTAGGCGGCGTCGACCTGCTCGGCGCCCGGCCTGAACGTGGTGGGCACCACGGTGGCGCGGCCATCGGCGGTGGGGAAACGGTCGATGAAGACCACGCTGCGGCCGGGCTCGTCTTCGCGGGGCGCGGGTGTGACGACCGCGCCGTCGCGCACCAGGCGCGCCCAGGGCACGCCGGCCAGCGGCTCCATCACCGAGCGCATTTCCTCGTAGACACGCGCCACCGGTGCCTCGGCCGCCGCGTGGCCGTCGCCGTCCTCGGGCCTCCAGTAGTGCCAGTCGGCGCCGAGCCGGCGCGCCATCTGCTCGATGACCCACAGGTCTTGCATCGCCTCGCCGGGTGGCTTGAGCGCGGGCCGGCCGATCTGGATCAAGCGGTCGGTGTTGGTGAAGCTGCCCCACTTTTCTGGCTGGGCCGAGGCCGGCAGGATCACGTCGGCCAGCACGGCCGTTTCGGTGGCAAAGATGTCCTGCACCACCAGGTGCTCCAGCGTGGCCAGCGAGGCGCGGGCATGGTTCAGGTCGGGGTCGCTCATGGCCGGATTTTCGCCTTCGACGAACAGGCCGCGAATCCGGCCCGCGTTGATGGCATGCATGATCTCGACCACAGTCAGGCCGGGCTGGGCGTCGATGGTGGTGGACCACAAGGCCTCGAAGTGCGCGCGCACGGCCGGCTCACTGACGCGCTGGTAGTTGGGCAGCATCATCGGGATCAGGCCGGCGTCGCTCGCGCCTTGCACGTTGTTCTGGCCGCGCAGCGGGTGCAGGCCGGTGCCGGGGCGGCCGATCTGCCCGGTGATCAGCGCCAGCGCGATCAGCCCGCGCGCGTTGTCGGTGCCGTGCACATGCTGGCTGATGCCCATGCCCCACAGGATCATGGCGCTCCTGGCGCCGGCGTAGGCGCGCGCGACCTCGCGTATCGTCTGCGCCGGGATGCCGCAGATCTCGGCCATGCGCTCCGGCGTCGCCTCTTTGACCGAGGCCTTCAGGGCCTCGAAACCGTTGACCCGCGCCTGCACAAAACGCTGGTCGACCAGGCCTTCTTCGATGATGGTGTGCAGCAGGCCGTTGAGCAGCGCCACATCGGTGTCGGGGCGGAACTGCAGGTGCCAGGTGGCGCGCCGCGCCAGCGGCGAGCGGCGCGGATCGGCGATCAGCAGCCTGGCGCCGCGATCGACCGCGTTCTTGATGAAGGTGGCCGCCACCGGGTGGTTGACGGTCGGGTTGGCGCCGATCAGAAAGATCAACTCGGCCTGCGCCACATCGGCCACCGGGTTGCTGACCGCGCCCGAGCCAATGCCTTCGAGCAGTGCGGCGACCGAGCTGGCATGGCACAGCCGGGTGCAATGGTCGACGTGGCTGCTGTGCATGGCCTGGCGCACCAGTTTCTGGAACAGGTAGGCTTCTTCGTTGCTGCCTTTGGCGGAGCCGAAACCGGCAAGAGGGGACGCGGAGCCAAAGCCCGCAAGCGCCGAACGCGCACCCTGCGGCGCCCCGTCGCGGATGCGCTTGAGCCCGCCCGCGGCGACCTCCAGCGCGCGCTCCCAACTGGCTTCTTCAAACATCTCGTCGAGCCGCTTTTCACCCCGCTTGAAGCGTTCGATGTCGGCTGGGTCCTTGGCCACACCGGCGCGGCGGATCAAGGGTTTCAGCAGGCGAGCCGGGCTGTGCACGTAGTCGAAACCATAGCGGCCCTTGACGCACAGCCGCTTGTGATTGGCCGGGCCGTCGCGGCCGGTGACGGTATGAATGCGCTCGTTGCCGTCGGCATCCGGCCCGACGTTCCAGGTGAGCTGGCAGCCCACGCCGCAATACGGGCAGACCGAGTCGACCTGTTTGGTGATGGCGGCCATGCCGGCGCCGCGCGCGGGCATCAACGCGCCGGTCGGGCAGGCCTGCACGCATTCGCCGCAGGCCACGCAACTCGACTGGCCCAGCGCATCGCCGGCGTCGAAGGTGATGGTGGCGTGCGCACCGCGCAGCGCCAGGCCGATGACGTCGTTGCCCTGCTCGTCGCGGCAGGCGCGCAAGCAGCGGGTGCACTGGATGCAGGCATCGAGGTTGACGCTGATGGCGGCATGGCTGTTGTCGGCCACGGCGTACTCCGGGCTGCGCTGCGGCAACCGGCCGCGGGCCACGCCCAGACGCTGGGCCCAATCGCTGAGTTCGGACGCGCGGGTGTAGGTGTCGGTCGTCTGGCCGGCGTCGCTGAGCAGCAGTTCCACCACCATGGCGCGCGCCGCGACCGAACGCTGCGACTGCGTGTGGACCTTGAGGCCCGCGCCCACAACGCGGCAGCAGGATGCGGCGAGCGTGCGCTCGCCTTCGACTTCGACGACGCAGGCGCGGCAGTTGCCGGCCGGCGTTAGGCCTTCCTTGTGGCACAGGTGCGGGATCGTGTTGCCTTCGCGCCGGGCGACCTGCCACAGCGTTTCATCGGCGCGGGCCTGGACCACTTTGCCATCGAGCGTGAACTCGATCGTGGGCGCGTCGACCCGCAGCAGTGTGTGAGAGCTTGGCGCGTTCATGCAGACAACTCCTGGGGAAAGTACTTGATGACGCAATCGACCGGATTCGGCGCCGCTTGCCCGAGGCCGCAGATCGACGCATCGCGCATCACCTGCGACAACTCGGCCAGCAGCGCGGTGTTCCAGCGGTCGGTGGCGATCAGTTCGCGCGCCTTGGCCGTGCCGCTGCGACACGGCGTGCACTGGCCGCAGCTTTCATGTTCGAAGAATGCCATCAGGTTGCGCGCCGCGTCGGTCGCGCGATCGTGCTGCGACAGCACCACCACGGCAGCCGAGCCGATGAAACATCCGTGCGGCTGCAGGGTGTCGAAGTCGAGCGGCACATCGGCCAGGCGGGCCGGCAAAATGCCGCCCGACGCCCCGCCCGGCAAATAGGCGTAGAGCGTGTGGCCGGCTGGCATGCCGCCACAGAATTCGTCGACCAGTTCGCGCAGCGTGATGCCGGCCGGCGCCAGGTGCACCCCGGGCTTGTTGACCCGGCCGGAGACCGAGAACGAGCGCAGCCCTTGGCGGCCATGGCGGCCTTGGCCGGCAAACCACGCGCCGCCTTTTTCAAGGATGTCGCGGACCCAGAACAAGGTCTCGAAGTTGTGCTCCAGCGTGGGCCGGCCGAACAGCCCGACTTGCGCGACATACGGTGGCCGCAGCCGAGGCAGACCACGCTTGCCTTCGATCGACTCGATCATGGCCGACTCTTCGCCGCAGATGTAGGCGCCCGCGCCGCGGCGCAATTCAATCGTCGGCATGCCCAGCATCGGCGGCGCGGCCCGCAGCAGCGCCAACTCGCGCTCCAGCAACGCGCGGCAGCCGTGGTATTCGTCGCGCAGGTACACATAGACGGCGCTGACGCCCGCCGCCCAGGCGGCGATCAGCATGCCTTCGACAAAGCGGTGCGGGTCGCGCTCGAGGTAGAACCGGTCCTTGAAGGTGCCGGGCTCGCCTTCGTCGATGTTGACCGCCATCAGGCGCGGCGCCGGCTGCTCGCGCACGATGCGCCACTTGCGCCCGGTCGGGAAACCGGCGCCGCCCAGGCCGCGCAAGCCCGAATGTTCGAGTTCCTTGATCACCGATTCGACGTCGCGCCGGCCATCGATGCAGGCGGCCAGGGCTTGGTAGCCGCCCGCCGCCCGGTAGGCCTCGATGCCGATCGCCGGCTCCGGCTCGTGACGCGTGCGGCCGGCGGCCACCGCTTCGACCACCGCCTGTGGCGTGGCGAACGCCAGCGGATGCTGGTGCACTGCGACTGCGGGCGCTTGTTCACAGCGGCCGATGCAGGGCGCTGCGATGACGCGCACATCGGCCTGCAGCAGTACTGGAAGGCGTTGCAGCAGGTCGCGCGCGCCGGCCATCTCGCACGCCAGCCCGTCACACACCCGCACCGTGATTCGCGCCGGCGCATCGAACCCGCCCGCCGCGTTTTCGCGCACGACGTCGAAGTGGTGATAGAAGCTGGCAACCTCGTAGACCTCGGCCTGCGACAGGCGCAGCAATTCGGCCAGCGCGGCCAGGTGGTCGGTCTGCAACTGGCCGAACCGGTCCTGGACGGCATGCAGATGTTCGATCAGCAAGTCGCGCCGCCAGGCCGCTTGCCCCACGGCCGCGCGAACGGCGGCGAGCGCCTGCGCTGTGACCGGGCGTTCGCGCTGGGTCCGTTTGGGGCGCGCCGCCGACGGGTCGGCCAGCGCGTGAATTCGAATGACGGGGGCGTTCATCTCGGAGCGATCCTTCGCGGCTGGCAAGCTGCATCGATGGGTGGTGCCGAAAACATGGCAACCGCCCATCGAAACTGTAGAAGATACCGGCGCCAGCGTCACAATATATGCACAGGATTGCCGAATGCTGCGCATCAAGATCATTCCCCATTGGGAGCTGGGCCGCGAGGCCGATGTCTCGCTCGACACCACAGAGTTGCTGGGGCTGCTGGCCGCGATCCAGGAAAGTGGCGCGATTGCGCAAGGCGCACGCAGCCTGGGCTTGAGCTATCGGCACGCCTGGGGCCAGATCAAACGCGCCGAAGTGCTCTTCGGCCACCCGCTGCTGGACGCCGGCCGGGGTCGCGGCTCGACCCTCACGCCGCTGGCCGAGAAGCTCATCTGGGCCGATCGGCGCATCTCGGCCCGCTTGTCGCCGCTGCTGGAATCGTTGGCCTCGGAGCTGGAAAACGAACTCGACCGCACCCAGCCGCGCCAGCCCCGGGCACTGAGGGTCCATGCCAGCCACGGGTTTGCGGTGGCCGCGCTGGTGCAGCAACTCGACGCTGCGCAGGTGCCGGTCGAGTTGCGCTACCGGAACAGCCTGGAGTCGGTCGCGGCGCTGTCGCACGGTGAATGCGATCTGGCGGGGTTTCACGTGCCGATCGGCCAGTTCGAGCGGCCCGCGGCCCAGCACTACCGGCGCTGGTTGCGCGACGATACGCACCCCCTGGTGCACTTGGCGGTGCGCACGCAAGGCCTGTTCGCCGCACCGGGCAACCCAAAGCAGGTGCGCGGGCTTGACGATCTGAAGCGCAAAGACTTGCGCTTCGTCAACCGGCCCGAAGGCTCGGGCACGCGCATGCTGACCGAATTGATGCTCGCCAGGCGCGCCATTTCACCCGGCGAGGTGCAAGGCTTCGAGAGCGCCGAGTTCACCCATGCGGCGGTGGCGGCGTTCATCGCCAGTGGCATGGCCGACGTGGGCATCGGTGTGCAAACTGCGGCCCATCGCTTCGGCCTGCATTTCATCCCGTTGGCGCGCGAGCGCTACTTTCTGGCGCTGGACCGATCGGCGATCGAACGCCCGCCGATGCCGGAAGTGCTGGAGCTGCTGCGTTCGCCCGCCTACCGCTCATCGGTGGCGGGGCTGGTGGGTTACGAAGCAGGCGAAACCGGGCGGGTCTTGACAGTCCAGGAAGCGTTCGGCGGCTGACGCTTCAAGGGCCCGGTGTCAAGCGGTTGCCCTGACGGCCCGGGCGGGTCGCCCCGCGGCGTTGCCTTTCCTGCTGCGCATCTGTTTGGGCAGCCACGCCTCCAGATGGCTGGCGATGCGCGCCGCGGGCCCACCGTCCCAGTAGTCCGGAACCGGGCGCCGCGTGGCCGGGACGGAGAGCATGTCAACGACCAGCTTTTCGAGCTTGTCGGCGCCTTGCGCCACATTCAATTGCATCGGCTCGGTGACCTTCATCGGCACCACGATGTCCTTGCCCAGCACCAGGCTCTGCACACCGAGCGACACGGCTTCGTCGAGCAACTCGCCGCCGGCGCCGGCAATCAGGCAGCGCGCCCGCCGCAACAAATCGAGGCAATCCAGGTAACCCAACGAAGGCACGAGCACGATGCGCGCCGCCTCCAGCCGCGCCTCTTGCCCCGACTCCTTGAGTTCGCGCAGCGTGTACGGATTGACCGCCCAGAAGACCGGCAATTCCTTGCCCACCAAAGCCAGTTTGGACACCAGTTCCTGCGCGTCCTGGTTGGGCTCCCGATTGCGTTCAAGCTGGGCCGTGACGACCGCGTAACCCCGCGGGTGCTTGAGCGCCGCCGTTGAAATATTGGCGCGCCTCAAGACCTCGTCGGGTTGGACCGTGTGGTCGGCGGCAAAGCGCACCACATTGTCGGACAAATCGCCCACACACAGAACCCGGTCGGTCGGAATGCCGACCCGGTACAGCGTGTAGTAGGTCGCCAGATCGCTGATGTAGGAAATGTCGGCAAAGCGCTCCAGCAGAACCGCGTTCATTTCCTCGCCCGGCCGCGCCCAGGCCCTTCGGCGGCCCGCATCGTTGCGCAGCACGGGCACATTGCTCTTGTGGGCCAACAGGCTGCAGGTCAACAGCGTGTCGGTCGCGCCCATGGCCAGCACGGCGGACGGCGAGTGTTCTCGCATCACGCTGTCGAAGCGCAGCAGGGCCGACGCCGCGCCAGCGGCGCCGTTGTGCTCGTCGATGTCCAGGTGGACATCGGCAGCCGACCCGGGCAACACACCGGACAGGCCGTCTCCGACGTCGATGCTGTCGGCGCTGCCGGTGTGCACGGTGATGATCGACGGCAGCTTGGGGTAGCCGGCCAGGATGCGCGCCAGCGCACGCGCCTTGACGTAATCTGCGGCCGAATCGACCAGGCAAATCAGCGGCTCCGAGAGCTTGGGATTGCGCGGCGTGTCCACTCGGACGGCCACCGGCTCGGCCGCCGCGACGCGCGCAAGCGGGCCGCTGGCGGCCTTGGTGTCGCGCCGGACCTGCGGCACCGCCACCAACTCCGGCCGGACGCCTTCGGCGGCAGCGGGTGCGGAAGGTGCAGCGGACGCGGGCACAGCCCGCGCGGGCTCGTCCGCCACAGACTCCTCCGCGCCGGGCCTGTAGGTCTGCGCCGCCGACGCTTCGTGCGCGGCAACGACGCCCCGCACTTGCGGCTCGGGCGGCGGTGAAGGCTTCGTATCCCGGTCGGCTGCGGCGCCGGCGCGCGAATCCGGCTCGGGCGTGGCAATCAGCAAATGAACCGGCGTCTCGGCGGCCGTGTCGGCGGGTTCGCTGCCGGCCTCTCTCGTTTCGCCCATCGAACTCTGGAAACCCGGCACGGCGGCCGCTTCCGCCGATGGGATGTCGTCTGTTTCACCGATCTCGGCGCGAAGATCCTGCGCGATCTGCTCCACGTTTTCAGGCGTCACCGTGTTCCTGGCTTCGAGGAACGCGGCCAGCAACAAACGATTGCACAAGCGGTTGATGCGGCGTGGAATGCCGCCGGTCCAGCGGTGCAGCTGCTGAAACGCATCGAGCTCGAAGGCCGGCTTGTCGACCCACCCGACCAGGTGAAGCCGGTGCTGCACATAAGCGCGGGTTTCCGCTGGGTCCAACGGGCCGAGATGGCACGACGCCGTCACCCGCTGGCGCAACTGGTCCATGGCCTTGGCTTGCAGCATCGTGCGCAGTTCAGGCTGCCCGACCAGGAACACTTGCAGCATCGCGTTCTTGCCGAGCTGGAAGTTGGTCAGCAAGCGCAATTCCTCAATCACCTCGGGTGCGAGGTTCTGCGCCTCGTCGACGATCAGCAAGCCGCGCCGGCCGTTGGCGGACAGCCCGGTCAGGAATTCTTCCAGCCCGGCAATGAGTTGCGCCTTGTTCTCACCGGCGGTGGCGACGCCGAACGCCATCAGAATGGCCAGCGGCAGGTCGCCGGACTCCAGTTGAGTGCTGACCACCGGCGCGGCGACCACGCTGGCCGGATCAAGCCCCTCCAGCAGCGTGCGGACCAGCGTGGTCTTGCCAGCGCCGATTTCGCCCGTCACGACGATGAAGCCTTCGCCCTGGTGGGCGCCGAACTTCAGGAACGCCAGGGCATTGCTGTGCCCGCGGCTGCTGAAGTAGAACGACGGGTCCGGTATCAGCTGAAACGGCGGACCACTGAAGCCAAAGTGCGATTCGTACATCGAAGCTCAGAAGCAGGGAGTGGCGTCGGCGGATGAGGATTTTTGCGCCCGGCGAAGGATGGCGACCAGTTGCTGCCGCGATTCAATCACGGCAACAAGACTGCCGACGCGCCTTTGAACGGCGAGCACCCACCCGGCTCTTCAATAGTATCCATATTGCTGCTGTTCAATGGAGTGGGTGGATTTATTGAGCATGGACAGGACGATGGGGCAGGCCTGGACGGCGGCGAAGGCCTGGGAGATGTCTTGTCTTGGGGTGGTGCCCTCGTTGACCACCATCAGGATCTG
>JANORB010000216.1:0-19231 GCA_031415135.1 Methylibium sp. | reverse complement strand
CCACGGCTCTTCCCTCACCCCAGCCCTCTCCCGCAAGCGGGAGAGGGAGCAAATTCGGACTCCCTCTCCCCTGTACTCGGGGGAGAGGGTTGGGGTGAGGGGGAGGCGCGCGGCGTAGCTGAACATGGTCACTGGTCAGGTCCGGCCATGCCCGTCGTGTTTCGCTACCAGGGGTTCCGGTTCTTCTTCTACTCGAATGAGGCAAGCCCGCGCGAGCCGACCCATGTCCACGCGCGAGGGCTCGGTCGCGGGGCTGCTTGCGGGCGTCGGCGATCTGACACGGCAGTCCCCGGCGGCCGTGTGATGGGCTGCCGAGCATCGCCGGCCCACCGCATTTGCCGGACCGAGCCGAAAGGGCTGACGGGTTGCCTCTGGCCCCCCTGGTCTATGGAAGCGGCAGGGCGCGCGGCGATACCACCTCGACGTTCTCGGCCATCGCCCAGCCCTCCCGCACCGGCGCCACCACGTAGGCTTTGTCGACACCCACGTCTTCACAGGCCTGCCAAAATCCCTTGGTGACCTTTGGCGCGCTGGAGAATTTGATCTCGATGCCGATTTTCTTCAGGCCGGTTTCGATCACCATGTCCAGTTCGGCCCCGGCGGCGGTTCGGTAGAAGGTCACCGGGTAGCCGGAGCCGAGCTGGCTGCAGATTTGCTCAACGATGAAGCCTTCCCAGGACGCGCCGGTGGAGGGGTGGCCGAGCAGATCGTTCACGTCCCGAATGCCCAGCAAATAGTGAAGCAGACCGCTGTCGCGCACATACACCTTGGGCGACTTGACGAGCCGTTTGCCCAGGTTGGCGTGGTAGGGCTCCAGCCGCCTGAGCATCAGGCTGTTGCACAGGTGGTCCAGATAGCGTGTCACGGTGGGTGCTGACAGCCCCAGTGAATTGGCGATGGCCGACGCGTTGAAGAGCTGGCCATGCAGGTGCGCCACCATGCGCCAGAAACGCCGCATCAGTTCGGGCTCGACCTTGATGCCCAGGCCCGGCAGGTCGGTGTTCAGGAAATGGCGGACGAAGTCTTCACGCCAAGCCCAGGCGGTGGGCTCGTCCGCGGCGGTGAAGCTGCCCGGGAATCCTCCGCGCAGCCACAGCGTCTGAATGTCTTCGAATGACTCGTGGACCTCGGGCAGCAGCAACGGCGCCATGTCCACCAGGGCCAGCCGTCCGGCCAGAGACTGGGACTGGCGCAGCAGTTTGAACGACGCCGATCCGAGCACCAGGAAGCGGCCGGCGCGGCGGTCGTCGTCGATCTCTCCACGCATGACGCTGAAGACCTCGGGCAGGTTCTGTATTTCGTCCAGCACCACAAGGCGCTCGCGATTGGCGCGGAAGAAGACGCCAGACTGTTCCAGCCGGGCTCGATCGTCCGGTTTTTCCAGGTCAAGGTACAGCGCATTGGCATGTTCGCTGGCGATGGCGCGGGCCAGCGTGGTCTTGCCCACCTGGCGTGGGCCGAGAATGGCGACGGCGGGGCTGGAGGTCAGCCGCTGCCGAATGCGTTGCGCTGCAAGGCGATCAAACATCGTTGCATAATAAATTCGGCGTATTCAAATTGCAATGAAAATAAGGCCGCTACATGCTGCGCCGATACTGCCCGCCCACCTCGAACAGCGCGTTCGTGATCTGCCCCAGCGAGCAGCACCGCACCGCCTGCATCAGCACTTCGAACACGTTCCGATTGGCGATCACCGCCTGCTGAAGGCGTTGCAGCATGGCGGGTGCGTCGTTTGCATGGCGCGCATGAAACTCGGCCAGCCGTTTCAGCTGCGACTGCTTTTCGGCGTCGGTCGAGCGCGCCAGTTCCAGCGTGTGCGCGGCCGCGTCGCCGTGCGGGTTGCGGAAGGTGTTGACACCGATGATGGGCAGCTCGCCAGTGTGCTTGAGCATCTCGTAGTGCATGCTCTCTTCCTGAATCTTGCCGCGCTGGTAGCCGGTTTCCATCGCCCCCAGCACACCGCCGCGCTCGGCGATTTTCTCGAACTCCGACAGCACCGCTTCTTCGACCAGTTCGGTCAGCTCGTCGATGATGAAGGCGCCCTGGTTCGGGTTCTCGTTCTTGGCCAGGCCCCACTCGCGGTTGATGATGAGCTGGATCGCCATCGCGCGCCGCACCGAGTCTTCGGTCGGCGTGGTGATCGCCTCGTCGAAGGCATTGGTGTGCAGCGAGTTGCAGTTGTCGTAGATCGCGATCAGCGCCTGCAAGGTGGTGCGGATGTCGTTGAACTGGATCTCCTGCGCGTGCAAGCTGCGGCCGCTGGTCTGCACGTGGTACTTGAGCTTCTGGCTGCGCTCGCTGGCGCCGTAACGCTCGCGCATCGCCACCGCCCAGATGCGGCGCGCCACGCGGCCCATCACGGTGTATTCGGGGTCCATTCCGTTGCTGAAGAAGAAACTCAGGTTCGGCGCGAAGTCGTCGATGTGCATGCCGCGCGCCAGGTACGCCTCGACGAAGGTGAAGCCGTTGCTCAAGGTGAAGGCGAGCTGGCTGATCGGGTTCGCGCCGGCCTCGGCGATGTGGTAGCCGCTGATGCTGACCGAGTAGAAGTTGCGCACGTCGTGCTGCACAAAGTACTGCGCAATGTCGCCCATCACCTTGAGCGAGAACTCGGTGCTGAAGATGCAGGTGTTCTGACCCTGGTCTTCTTTCAGGATGTCGGCCTGCACCGTGCCGCGCACGTTTTCCTTGACCCAGGCGCTGATCTTCTGCGCTTCGTCGTCGGTCGGTTCGCGGCCGTTGTCGACTTTGAATTTGTCGAGGTTCTGGTCGATCGCGGTGTTCATGAACATCGCCAGGATCGTCGGCGCCGGGCCGTTGATCGTCATGCTGACCGACGTGGCCGGATGGGTCAGGTCGAAGCCGCCGTACAGCACCTTCATGTCGTCCAGCGTGGCGATGCTGACGCCGGAATTGCCGACCTTGCCGTAGATGTCGGGCCGCACCGCGGGGTCGTTGCCGTACAGCGTGACGCTGTCGAACGCGGTGCTCAGGCGCTTGGCCGCCATGCCCGAACTGAGCAGCTTGAAGCGGGTGTTGGTGCGAAACGCATCGCCTTCACCGGCGAACATGCGGGTCGGGTCTTCGCCTTCACGCTTGAAGGCAAAGGTGCCGGCGGTGAACGGGAAGCTGCCGGGCACGTTGTCCAGCATCAGCCACTTGAGGATCTCGCCGTGGTCTTCGTAGGACGGAAGCGCGACCTTGCGGATCTTGGTGCCGCTGAGCGACCGGGTGGTCAGCGCGGTGCGCAGTTCCTTGTCGCGCATCTTCACCACGTACTCGTCGCCCGCATAGGCCAGTTGCATCTGCGGCCACATGGCCAGCAGCTTGCTCGCGCCGGCATCGAGCCGGGCCTCGCGCTGTTCGGCCAGGTTGATCGCGGCTTCGGCGGCGCGTGGCTTGTCGGGCTTGTCGACGCTGAGCATCTGCGCCGAGGCGCGCAACTGCTGGATTTCGCGCGCCAGCCGGGCCTGGTCGCGCGCACGCTTCTTGTAGCCGCGCACGCTGTCTGAAATGTCGGCCAGGTAACGCACGCGGGCGCCGGGCACGATGGGCACTTCGTTCGTGCTGTGGCGGGTGGCCACGCGCGGCAGCCTGCCCTGGCCGAGCTTCAGGCCCAAGCCGGCCAGCCGGGGCAGCACGGCCTGGTAGAGCGCGGTCACGCCGTCGTCGTTGAAGCGGCTGGCCATGGTGCCGAACACCGGCATGTCGTCGGCCTTGGCGGTCCACGCTTCCTTGTTGCGCTGCACTTGCTTGGCCACGTCGCGCAGCGCGTCGGGCGCGCCCTTGCGGTCGAACTTGTTGATCGCGACGAACTCGGCAAAGTCGAGCATGTCGATTTTTTCGAGCTGGCTGGCGGCACCGAACTCCGGCGTCATCACGTAGATCGGCACGTCGACCAGCGGCACGATGGCCGCGTCGCCCTGGCCGATGCCCGAGGTCTCGACGATGATGAGGTCGAAGCTCGCCGCTTTGCACGCCGCGAGCACATCGGGCAAGGCCTGGCTGATCTCGCTGCCGAAGTCGCGCGTGGCCAGGCTGCGCATGAAGATGCGCTGGCCTGAATTCCACGGGCTGATGGCGTTCATGCGAATCCGGTCGCCCAGCAACGCGCCCCCGCTCTTGCGCCGGCTCGGGTCGATGCTGATGACGGCGATGCGCAGCGCATCGTCCTGATCGAGGCGCAGGCGCCGGATCAACTCGTCGGTCAGGCTGGACTTGCCCGCGCCACCGGTGCCGGTGATGCCGATCACCGGTGTCCCGGCCTGTGTTGCCGCGGCGTGCAACTCGGCTTTCATCGCCTCGCCGACCTTGCGGTTTTCGAGCGCGGTGATCAACTGCGCCAGCGCGCGCCAGTGCGTTTCGCCGCCGCCCTGGATGGCGGACACGGCCTGGGGCGCGTGCCCGCAAAGGTCGTGGTCGGCGCGCATCACCATCTCGCCGATCATGCCGGCCAGCCCCATGCGCTGGCCGTCTTCGGGGCTGTAGATGCGGGCCACGCCGTAGCCTTGCAGCTCGTTGATCTCGTCGGCCACGATCACGCCGCCGCCACCCCCGAACACCTGGATGTGCGCGCCGCCGCGTTGCCGGAGCAGGTCGACCATGTACTTGAAGTACTCGACGTGGCCGCCCTGGTAGCTGCTGATCGCGATGCCCTGCACGTCTTCCTGCAGCGCCGCGGTCACCACCTCGTCGACGGATCGGTTGTGGCCCAGGTGAATGACCTCTGTGCCCATGCCCTGCAGGATGCGCCGCATGATGTTGATGGCGGCGTCGTGGCCGTCGAACAGGCTCGCGGCGGTGACGAAGCGCACCTTGTTCGTGGGGCGGTAGGCGGCCAGCGCCTTGAATTCAGCGGACAGGTCGGTCATCGTGTCTCCGAAGCGGTGTGCGGCAAGATCGCCCTGCGCTCATTCGACGCGTATCCGGGTCAAGGCCGGGTCGCCGGTCGGGTATCCGAGCTTGAGCTTGACGAGCGCCTGCTTGACCAGCATGGCGATCATCAGGTTGCGGTGGGTCTTGGAGTCGGCCGGCACGATGGTCCACGGTGCCCAGGGCGTGCCGGTGGCAGCAATCGCCGCGCTGTAGGCTTGCTGGTACGTGGCCCACTGCTTGCGCACCTCCAGGTCGCCGAGCGCGAACTTCCAGCGCTTGACCGGGTCGTCCAGGCGCTCTTGCAGGCGCACCCGTTGTTCATCGTTGGAGATGTGCAGCAGGAATTTAAGGACCACCGTGCCGGTCTCCGTCAGCATGCGCTCGAAGTCATTGATGTGAGCGTAGCGCGCCCTGGTTTGTTCGGGTGTGATCCAGCCGTTCACCGCCGGCACCAGCACGTCTTCGTAGTGGCTGCGGTTGAAGATCATCACTTCGCCGAGCGAGGGCACCTGGCTGTGGATGCGCCACAGGTAGTCGTGCGCGCGCTCGTCCTCCGAGGGCACCTTCCAGCCGATGGTGTGAACGCCCAGCGGGCTCATCTGGCCGAACACGCCGCGAATGGTGCCGTCCTTGCCGCTGGTGTCGGTGCCTTGCAGCACCACCAGCAGCTTGTAGCGGTGGTCGGCGTAGAACAGGTTCTGCAGCACATCGAGTTCGAGTGCCAGCGCTTCGGTGGCGGCCTTGTCCTTGGCCTTGTCGCCGCTGGAAAAGGGTTTGGCGCCGGGGTCGAAGCGCGCCAGGTCGAAGCGTCTGGCGGACGCACTTTCCTTGAGTGCGGCATCGTGCTGGTAGTCCTCCAGGCGAGGGGTCTTCTTGGCCACGCTGCCTCCGGATTCGGGTGATTGAGATCAATTGACGTATACGTCAACGGTGAGTGTATCGCTACCCGGCGGACGCGCCAGCCGTTCGGCCACCCGTGCGAACACCCATCGCGGGCCTGAGGTTTGACGGCACAATCGCGCGCTTGAACAGGCGCAGGGCTCGCGTGCCGGCGGCCGCAGCGCCCGACACAGTGCGCGATGAGGAGCTTTTGGTGGACAGACCGGTCATCCCGATCAAGACGCCTGCGGGCCAGGCGGAAATGAGCAATCGGCAGCGCCGCATCAGCCAGCGCCACCGCACCATGCTGTTGCTGGTCGACGGCAAGCGAACCGAGGCGCAGGTGCGCAGCCTGTCGGCCCAGGCCGGCGTGCCGGGGATCTGCTTTGACGAGCTGTTGGGGCTGGGGCTGATCGGCGTGCCGCAACCCGACGCGCCGCGCGGTCAAGCGGGGCCGGTGCCCGGCAGGGCGCCCAATGTGTCGAATGGGCATGACGCGAACAGCGGGTTCGGCGACGATTCGGAATTGCCGGCGTCCCGCACACTGCCACCGGAATCCATTTTCAGCGACACCGGCCTGGGTGCGATCTCGCCGCCCACGTCGTGGCCGCAGACCGAGCCCGAGATCGAGTCGACCGGTGACGACGCGCTGGAGCGCGCGCGCGAAATGCTGTTGCGCGCGGTGCGCGTGGAGGCGCCGGTGGCCGGTTCACTGACGATCTTCCGCCTGCGCCGAGCGCGCACGCGTTCCGAGCTGGAAGATCTGATCGTGGAAGTGGCTTCGCGCATCGGCAAACCGCCCCACACGCTGGCCGCCGAGCAGACGCTGCGCCGGGTGCGCAACGTGCTGGACGGCCGCGACACCTCGCCGGTGCCGCTGTGATGGAGGCCGGATCATGAGCTTTCTGGCGATCGACATCGGCAATACGCGGCTGAAGTGGGCCCAGTACGCGTCGCCGCAGTCGGGCGCGCCGATGCTGGCGCAGGGCGCGGTGTTTCTGGAGACCATCGACAACCTCGCCGACACCGACTGGAAGCAGCTCGCGGCGCCGGGCAGCATGCTGGGTTGTGTGGTGGCCGGGGAGGGCGTCAAGCGGCGCGTCGAGGAACAGCTTGAACTGTGGGACATCACGCCGCGCTGGGTCGTGTCGTCGACCCACGCTGGCGGCGTGACCAACGGCTACGACCACCCCAGCCGCCTTGGCGTGGACCGCTGGGTGGCGCTGATCGGCGCGCGCCGGCGGGTGCTGGCGCAAGGCGCGCCGCGCCCCGCACTGGTGGTGATGGTGGGCACCGCCGTCACGGTGGACGCGCTGGACGCGAGCGGCCGATTCCTCGGTGGACTGATCCTGCCGGGCTTCGGCTTGATGCTGCGCGCGCTTGAAATGGGCACCGCCGGCCTGAAGGCGCCCACCGGCGAGGTGGCGGACTTTCCCACCAACACCAGCGACGCGCTGATGAGCGGCGGCGCCGATGCGATTGCCGGTGCGGTGGAGCGCATGCACC
Source organism: Methylibium sp. (assembly GCA_031415135.1). Classification (GTDB taxonomy): domain Bacteria; phylum Pseudomonadota; class Gammaproteobacteria; order Burkholderiales; family Burkholderiaceae_C; genus LGRD01. Next base: position 11,971 of record JANORB010000216.1, on the reverse strand, counting down.
GCAAACTGATGGCGCGCACGGGGGAGGATCCGGTGCTTCTGATGACCGGTGGCGCGGCGGTCAAGCTGGCCCCGATCACCGACCTGGCGTTCGAGACCGTGGACACGCTGATCTTTGAAGGCTTGCTGGAGCTGCAGTCGCATCGACTGGCGCTTTGAGGTCGGGCGCAGTTCAGGCCCTTCGCGGCCGACACGCGCTGCCGCGCGTCAGAGGATGTAGCGCGACAGGTCTTCGTTCTTCGCCAGCTCGGCCAGCTTGGCGTTGACGATTCCGGCGTCGAGCAACACGGTCTGGCCGCCGCGGTTGGGCGCATCGAAGCTGACCTCGTCGAGCAGCCGCTCCATCACCGTGGCCAGCCGCCGCGCGCCGATGTTTTCGGTGCGCTCGTTGACGTCGAATGCAATCTGCGCCAGGCGCCGGATCGCGTCGGCGGTGAACTCCAGCGTCACGCCTTCGGTGGCGAGCAAGGCCTGGTATTGCTTGACCAGGCTGGCATGGGTTTGCGTCAGGATGGCCTCGAAATCGTCGACGCTGAGAGACCCCAGTTCGACCCGGATCGGGAAGCGGCCCTGCAGTTCCGGGATCAGGTCGCTCGGCTTGCGGAGGTGGAACGCGCCCGACGCGATGAACAGGATGTGGTCGGTCTTGACCATGCCGTACTTGGTGTTCACCGTGGTGCCTTCCACCAGCGGCAGCAGATCCCGCTGCACGCCCTGGCGCGAGACGTCGGCGCCGCTGGTTTCGGAGCGTGAGGTCACCTTGTCGATCTCGTCGATGAAGACGATGCCGTTTTGCTCGGCGTTGTTCAGCGCGGCTTGTTTGATGTCGTCTTCGTTGAGCAGCTTGGCGGCCTCTTCGTCCACCAGGTGTTTCATCGCATCGGCGACTTTGAACTTGCGCGCCTTGCGCTTGATGCTGCCGATGTTGGCGAACATGCCCTTGAGCTGTTCGGCCATTTCTTCCATGCCCGCCGGGCCCATGATCTCCAGCGCGGGCTTGGACTCGTTCACGTCGATCTCGATCTCCTTGTCGTCGAGCAGGCCCTCGCGCAGGCGCTTGCGCATCACCTGGCGCGCGGTGTTGTCCGCGGGCGCGGCGCCGCCGAGGTCGGCGCCGGACGGGCGCGCAGGCGCCACCAGAATGTCGAGCACGCGGTCTTCGGCCGCGTCTTCGGCGCGCGCACGCTGGCGCTTCATCTGCAGGCCGCGCTCTTGCTTGACCGCCATGTCCACCAGGTCACGAATGATGGAATCGACATCCTTGCCGACGTAGCCGACCTCGGTGAACTTGGTCGCCTCGACCTTGATGAACGGCGCGTCGGCCAGCCTGGCCAGGCGGCGCGCAATCTCGGTCTTGCCCACGCCGGTGGGGCCGATCATCAGGATGTTCTTGGGCGTGATCTCGCCGCGCATCGGCTCGACCACCTGCTGGCGGCGCCAGCGGTTGCGCAGCGCGATGGCGACGGCGCGCTTGGCGTTGGCCTGGCCAACGATGTGGCGATCGAGTTCGGAGACGATCTCCTGCGGGGTCATCGCACTCATGCGGAGGGGGCTTTCGGAAGGTGGGTGTCGGTCAACCCAGGGTCTCGATGGTGTGATGCTGGTTGGTGTAGATGCACAGGTCGCCGGCGATCACGAGCGACTGCTTGACGATGTCCAGCGGCGTCATGTCGGTGTGGTCCAGCAGCGCGCGCGCCGCGGCGTGCGCGTAGGCGCCACCCGAGCCGATCGAGATGATGCCGTTTTCAGGCTCCAGCACGTCGCCGTTGCCGGTGATGATGAGCGAGGCGTCCTTGTCGGCCACCGCGAGCATGGCCTCCAGGCGGCGCAAGACACGGTCGGTGCGCCAGTCCTTCGTGAGTTCGATGGCCGCGCGCACCAGGTGCCCCTGGTGTTTTTCGAGCTTGGACTCGAAGCGCTCGAACAGCGTGAACGCGTCCGCGGTGGCGCCGGCAAAACCGGCCAGCACCTGGTCGCGAAACAGTTTGCGCACCTTGCGCGCCGTGGCCTTGACGACGATGTTGCCCAGCGTCACCTGGCCATCGCCTCCCAAGGCCACGATGCCGCCGCGCCGCACGCTGACGATCGTGGTGCCGTGATAGTTTTCCATCGAGCCAACCTGCGGGCGCGAGGCGCCGCTTCAACCGGAGTCCGCCAGTCTAACTGGCGGCTCAAACGGTGCGGACCTTCACCTTCGCATGTTCATTGATGCCCATCGCGCCGAAGAACAGCGCCACCAGGCGGTGCGACTCGAGGAAGGTCACCGTCCGGTTTTCGCTGCGCCGCGCCAGCACCCAGTTGAGCAGGTCGCCGGCGGCAATGAAGTCGACCCGGATCAGGCGCACGCACGAGACGTTGACGATGGACGCGCTGCCCAGTTCGGCGTCCATCTTCAGCAGCGTCGGGTTGATGTCGCCCACCAACTGACCGGAGAGGTCGAAACTCGCGACCGACGGCAGCCCCACGTCGGCGGTGCTTTGTGATTCGACGAAACCGGTGGGCGCGTCGGTCACGGCCGACAAGGGCGGGGGCAGCGTGGAGTGTTGGTTCGCGCCGACCACCCGGGCCTGGCACAGCGCGCGTTCCCACGACGGCGGCGACACTTCGTAGGTGACGCAGTAGTCGATCGCCGTTTCGTCGAACTGGTCCGGCCGGTTGGTCATGCGCAGCGCGTCGAGCCGCAACTGCCAGTAGGCCGGGTCGGCGTCGCGCACGCCGGTGGGCGAGGTGTCCTGCAACACGGTGAACAGGCGTTCACCGTTGAGCCACTGCATGTCGAGCTTCTGGCCGATCCACTTGCGGAACAGCTCGCTCATGCGGGCGCAGCCCTCGGCGTCGATGCCCTTGAGGCCGCCCCAGTCGAACACCCACGGCAGCGGCATCTGCAGGCTCTGCGAAGACAGCCTGGCCACCACGTCGGCGTCGACAAAGGCGGGGCAGACCCAGCCGACCTGGCCGACCACACGCAAGGCCTTGGGTCGCTCGTCGCTGGTGGCTTCGGCCACCAGCCGGGGCATCGAATACCACTGCGGCGCCGACCAGCCGAACTGCTGGGCGTAGTCGAGCGCCAGGCTCTCGAACTTGTGCTGCTGGCCGATGGCACGGTACAGGTCGAACAGCACCAGCCAGGTTTCGGCGTGCTGCGCGCGCGCGCCGGCCGTTCCGGTCAGCGTTGCCAACGCGTGCTCGCATTGCTCGAAGTCGGCGTTGGCGAATGCGATCACAGCCTCGTCCAGATCGGGGTCGTGCACCACATCGCTGACGTCGACGCTGAGCGCCTTGCCGAAGTCGGGTGTCAATGGCTCCAGCATCGGCGGCGGCGCCGGCACGGGGTCGGGCCGCCGCGGCGGCGCGTGGCTGGTGGCGCCGGGGCGGGTCGGCATGAATCCGGAGACACGGCCGCCGCCATGCGCGGGGGCGGCGGGCGGCGTCGCTGCGTCCATGGCCGCCGGCTGGGTCGGGGCGCTGTAAAAATCGGGCGCCCTGCGTTGAGCCCCGGCGTATCCGTCGCCCACCATCTGCTGCTCGATCTGGTCGATCTTGGCCTTCACGCCACCGTCGGCGCGGGCCAGGCTGTCGGTGGGGCGAACCTCGGAGTCGTCGATGCGCGAGGAGCCGCCCAACGCCGCGAGTTGCTCGCTGGACAGCCCTTCCCGGCGCACGCGGCGGAGCATGTCGAGTTCACGCTTGCGCACGAAGTCGTTGCGCCGCTTGCGCTCGATCATCGCCTTCAGTTCGGTCTTGGCCGATTCGGTCTCGCGAGCCTGGTCGGAGGGCGCGGTCAATTCGGCCCATTCCGTGGCCGGATTCGCCACGAACTTGACCATCTTGCGAAAAAAACTGGGGGAGTCTTTGGATTCCGACATGTCGGGGGGCGCGCTGGCCCGTCAATCGCCGAACATCTTCTGCTTGAGTTCGCGTCTTTGTTGAGCTTCGAGAGACAGTGTAGCGGTCGGTCGCGCGATCAAGCGGCCCAGCCCGATGGGTTCGCCGGTTTCGTCACAGAAACCATAGTCGCCCGATTCGATGCGGCCGAGCGACTGTGAAATCTTCTTCAAAAGCTTGCGCTCGCGGTCGCGCGTGCGCAACTCCAGCGCGTGCTCTTCTTCGATGGTCGCGCGGTCGGCCGGGTCCGGCACGATCGAGGTGTCTTCGCGCAGATGCTCGGTGGTTTCGCCGGCATTGTTGAGCAGGTCGTCCTTCAGCTTTTGCAGCGTGAACCGGAAGAACTCCAGCTGCTTCTCGTTCATGTACTCGGCCTCCGGCATGGCCAGCACTTCGGCCTCGGTCAGGTCGCGGCCGGCCTTGGTCTTCCAGGCGTTGGCGAGTTTCGGGTCGGACAGGTGGGCGTGCTTCGGGGTGTCGAGTTCGAGGTTGTTCATTTGCCGCGTGGGCGGGCGCGGCGGCGCGAAGCGGTCGGCAAACCGGGACGTGGCGGCCGGCAGCGGTGCCTGTGCGGGCGCCACGGCGCCCGCCTTGGAGCTCTGCCGGGCCTTCTTGGGCGGCGGCGCCGGCACGGGAACCGGGGCCGCGACCGGCGGTGAGGCCGGCCGCACGGCGGCAACGACGGGCTTGGGTTCTTTGGGCGCGATGGTTTTCACAGGTGGCTTGGCCGCTGGTTTGTTGGAAGGCTTTGGCGCTGGCTTCCTGGCCGGGACGGGCAAGGGGGCATGCGCCTTCGGTGCTGTCTTGGCCGCGCCGGGGCGCGCTTTGACGGGCGCCTTGGCAGGGCTTGTCTTCGCCTTGGCGGCGGGCTTCTTGGCAGCCTTCGGGGCCGTGGTCTTGCTCAACTGAGTCTCCTCGCGGCGGCATTGGTACCCCTGCGCGGGGGTCGGCGCCATGGCACTGCGGTATCGGCCGCCGCGGATTGTAGCCACCCTGTTGCAGCGCAACCGCGCAGGAACGGGTCGCTTCTCACGCGCGGCGCAGTCGGCTCGCAAAACGCCGGCGGCCGAGTCAGGCCAGGCATTGCTCCAGGCCTTGCAGGAAGATGTCGCGCGGCAGGTCCAGGCCGATGAACACCATCTTGCTGGACTTCTTTTCGCCCGGCATCCATTTGGGCCCCAGGTCACTGCCCATCAGCTGGTGCACACCCTGGAAGATGACCTTGCGATCGGTGCCCTTCATGTTCAGCACGCCCTTGTAGCGCAGCATCTTCGGGCCGTAGACCTGCACGATCGCGCCCAGGAAGTCTTCCAGCTTGGCCGGCACGAAGGCCTTGTCGGAGCGGAACACGAACGACTTCACGTCGTCGTCGTGGGCATGGTGGTGGGGGTGGTCGCAGTCTTCGCCGTGTTCATGGTCGTGGTGGTCGTGATCGTGGTCGTGTTCCTGGGCGTTCAGGAACTCGGGGTCGATGTCGAGCTTGGCGTTCAGGTTGAACCCCTTCAGGTCGAACACTTCGGAAATCGGCACCTCGCCGAAGTTGACGCGACGCTGCGGCGCGCGCGGGTTCATGCGCTTGACGCGGTGGATCAGCGCGTCCACCGTGGCGTCGTCCACCAGATCGGTCTTGCTGATGAAGATCTGGTCGGCAAAGCCGATCTGGCGGCGCGCTTCCTGGCGCGTGTCGAGCTGGGTCTGGGCGTGCTTGGCGTCGACCAGGGTCAGGATCGAATCGAGCAAATAGCTCTCGGCGATCTCGTCGTCCATGAAGAAGGTCTGCGCCACCGGGCCCGGATCGGCCAGGCCGGTGGTTTCGATCACCACGCGGTCGAAGTGCAACTCGCCCTTGCGCCGTTTTGCCGCCAGGTCGGACAGCGTGGTGCGCAGGTCTTCGCGGATCGAGCAGCAGACGCAGCCGTTGTTGAGCTGGATGATCTGCTCGGTGCTGTCTTGCACCAGGATTTCGTTGTCGATGTTCTCTGCGCCGAACTCGTTTTCGATCACCGCGATTTTCTGGCCGTGCGCTTCGGTCAGAACACGCTTGAGCAAGGTGGTCTTGCCCGAGCCGAGAAAGCCCGTCAGGATGGTGGCTGGTATGAGACTCATGGGAGCTTCCCTTGGGTGCGAACAAAGACCCCCTGAGATGGGGGTCGCCGACTTTGGTTCAAGGGTCGCCGGCTGTCAAGCACCAAGCCCGATACCGCTTCGGTTAAGCTGCGTGCTCTTGAACTGTTCGCCCCGGCGCGATGTCCGACACCTACCCCAGTCGCTCGACCCGCACGGGCGAAAAGCCCTTGTCGCCGCACGCCGAGCGGCGCAGCCTGTTCCAGAAGCTGGTCGAATTCGTCTCCCCGGGGCCCGATTCCCGCGATGAACTGATCGAGACGCTGGCCGACGCCGAAAACCGCGAGCTGATCGCGCCCGAGTCTCGCATGATGCTCGAAGGCGTGATCCGCATGGCCGACATGATCGCCGGCGACGTGATGGTGGCCGCCCCGCGGATGGACCAGCTCGACATCGACGCCGCCTACGACGACCTGCTGCATGTGGTGATCGAAACCGGGCATTCGCGCTTCCCGGTGTTCGAGGGCCAGCGCCAGAACGTGATCGGCATCCTGATGGCCAAGGATTTGCTCAAGCTGCAGCGCTCGCCCGACCTGAACCTGCGCACCTTGCTGCGGCCGGCGGTTTTTGTGCCCGAATCGAAGGGCTTGAACGAGTTGCTGCGCGACTTCCGCTCCAACCGCAACCACTTGGCCATCGTGATCGACGAGTTCGGCAGCACCGCCGGCATGATCACGATCGAAGACGTGCTGGAAGAAATCGTCGGCGAGATCGAGGACGAGTTCGACGACGCCGACGGCGAGTCGGGCATCTACACGCTGGCCGATGGCAGCCAGCGGGTGGCGGGCGATGCCGGCATCGAAGCGGTCAACGCGGTCTTCGCCGTGGCGCTGCCCAGCGACGACTTCGACACCATCGGCGGGCTGGTGGCGCACGAACTGGGGCATGTGCCGCGCCGCGGCGAGTCGACCACGGTCGGCGGCCTGGTGTTCTCGGTGATGCTGACGCGCGGCGGGGCGGTGCGCTGGTTCAAGGTCACGCGCGCCGCCGAGCTTGCGCTCGGCTCCGACGGGGCTTGAACACGGCCGAACCCGCGGTCGCCGGTGGCGCATTGCGCTGGCCGGTGCTGCCCGACCTGCTGGCGCTCGCGGCGCTGGGGGGCCTGCACAGCCTGGCCATGGTTCACACCCAGGCCTGGTGGCTTCAATGGGCGGCGCTGTCGGCGCTTGCCTGGCGGGTGGCGCGTGCGTCGCCCGGGCGCGCCGCCTGGTCGGGCCTGAGTTTTGGCACTGGCTGGCTGGCCGCGAGCATCTGGTGGTTGTTCATCAGCATGCACCGCTACGGCGGGCTGCCGGCCTGGATGGCGGCCTTGGCCGTGCTGCTGCTGAGTGCGTTCATGGCCTTGTTCCTGGCCGCAGCGATGGCCGGCTTTGCCCGCTGGCGCAGTGGCCGCGTGGCGCCCGACGCCTTGCTGTTCGGCGCCGCCTGGCTGCTGGCTGAACTGACACGCGGCGCGCTCTTCACCGGCTTTCCGTGGGCCGCCAGCGGTTACGCGCATGTGGACGGGCCGCTGGCGGCGTTGGCGCCCTGGCTGGGCGTTTACGGCATCGGATTTGTCGCCGCGGCGATGGCTGCGCTGGTGGCGCTGCCGCGCACCGGAGGCTGGCGCGCGCGCGCCGGGCCCGCCGGCCTGGTGCTGCTGGCCTTGGCCGCGGCCTGGCTGGCGGGCCCCGCGCAATTCACCCGGCCGGGCGGCACGCTGCGGGTCACGCTGCTGCAAGGCAATGTGCCGCAGGACGAAAAGTTTTCGCTCGCCCACTTGCCCGAGGCGCTGGCCTGGACCCGCGAGCAGCTGCTGGCGGCGGGCGGGGACCTGGTGCTGGGGCCGGAAACCGTGGTCCCGCTGCTGCCGGCCCAGCTCGACCCGGCGTACTGGGAGTCGCTGCTGGCGCATTTTCGCCAGGGGCGGCAAGCCGCGCTGTTCGGCCTGCCGCTCGGCGACGAAGCGCTGGGCTACACCAATTCGGCGGCCGGCCTGTCGGCCGCCAGCGCCAGCCAGCCCGGCGGTTTTTACCGCTACGACAAACACCACCTCGTGCCGTTCGGCGAATTCATTCCGTTCGGGTTCAGGTGGTTCACGCAGATGATGAACATTCCGCTCGGCGACTTCAACCGCGGCCCGCGCGTTGCGCCGTCGTTTCAGGTCCAGGGCGAACGGGTGGCACCCAACATCTGTTACGAAGACCTGTTCGGCGAAGAGCTGGCCGCGCGTTTTGCCGACCCCGCCAGCGCGCCGACGATCCTGGCCAACGTCAGCAACATCGGCTGGTTCGGCGAAACGATCGCGGTGGCCCAGCACCTGCACATTTCGCGCATGCGAACGCTGGAACTGCAGCGGCCGATGCTGCGCGCCACCAACACCGGCGCCACCGTGGTGATCGACCACCGCAGTGTCGTCACCCATGCGCTGGCGCCCCACAGCCAGGGCGTGCTGGCGGGCACGGTGCAGGGCCGGACCGGCATCACACCGTTTGCGTGGTGGGCGGCGCGGTTCGGGCTGTGGCTGCCCGCGCTGCTGGCATCGATGTTGGTGCTGGCGGCCGCACTGCGCTCGCGCGCCGGCCACAAACAGGTGTGATCAGGAACCCAGCCGCACCAGCCGGCCCGGCCGCTCCTGCGTGACGCGGCCGTCCTGCTGGACGCAGCGCCCTGCAACGAAAGTGCGCAGGTAGCCCACACCCTGCTGCACGAAGCGTTTGCCGCCCGCGGGCAGGTCGCGCAGCAGCCGGGGCGTGCCAACCCCCAGGCGCTGCGGGTCGATCACATTGATGTCGGCGCGCAGGCCCGGCGCCAGCACGCCGCGGTCGGCCAGGCCCAGGTAGCGGGCGTTGCGGCGGGTCAGCATTTCCACCGCCTGTTCCAGCGCCAGGCGGTTGGCCGGCCGGTCCCGCACCCAGTGCGTGAGCATGAAGGTGGTGAAGCTGGCGTCGCAGATCGTGCCCACATGCGCGCCGGCATCGCTCAGGCTGCACAGTGCGCGCGGGTGGGCCAGCATCTGGCGCACGGTGTCGAGCGTGCCGTCGTTGTAGTTGAAGATCGGAAAGTAGATCAGGTGGCTGCCGTCGCCCTCGGCCAGGAAGTCGTAGATCGCCTCCAGCGCCGTGCAGCCGCGCTGCCGGGCGCGCATGTAAAAGCTTTGCAGCAGCGGCGGCTCGTAGTTCGGGGCGTCGCCCGGGCGGGCAGCGAGCGCGAACATCCGGCCGCTGATCATTTCGATCTGCGCCAGCAGGATGTCGACCAGCGGCGGGATCGGGGTGCCGTCGCCCGCCATCGCGTCTGATTTTTCGGCCAGCACACGCGCCTTGCGCGCCGGCTCGCGCATCGCCGCCGCACGCGCCGCCAAAGGCAGGTGGCTCACTTCCTTGAAGCCCGGAAAACCCAGGAACGGGTGGAAGCTGGCGTCCAGCCCGAGGATCACGCCAATGCCGCGGGCGGCCGTTTGCAGGTACAGCGGCAGCCCGGCCGCCACCGCCGATTCGACGCGCGCCTGGATTTGCGTCCACTGCGCGCCGCCGGGGTCGCGCTGCAGCCAGGTCATCGACAGCGGCCGCCCCGACGAACGCGCCAGGTGCTCGACCAGGTCGAACTCGGCATCAAAGCGCGCCGGGTCGCGCAGCAGATCGAAATCGCTGACCACCTGGATCACGCCGTGAGCCAGGCCCTGGAAGGCGCTGGCGATGCCGCCCAGTTCTGCGGCACTCGCCTGCGACGCTGGGGTTTCCTGGCCCCGCGCAGTGCGGTGGTTGTCGGTGCGGCCGGTCGAAAAGCCCGCCGCACCGGCGCGCAAGGCTGCATGCACCAGGCTGCGCATGGAGGCGATGTCGGCGTCGCTCGCGGCCTCGTGCGCCAGCGCGCGCTCGCCCATCACCGCCATTCGCACCGGGTCGTGCGGCACCTGGGCCAGGAAGTCCAGGCTGTGCGGCATCGCGTCGAGCACGTCCATGTACTGCGGAAAACTCTGCCAGCCCCAGCGCAGCCCCTCCGCCAGCGCGGCGCCGGGAATGTCTTCAACGCCCTCCATCAGCCGGATCAGGTCGTCTTCGTGCCCTTGGCGCACCGGCGCGAAGCCGACGCCGCAATTGCCCATCAGCAGCGTGGTCACGCCGTGGTGGATGCTGGGCGAAAACGTCTCGTCCCAGCTGGCCTGGCCGTCGTAGTGGGTGTGGATGTCGATGAAACCCGGCGTGACCCACGCGCCGTTGGCGTCGACCCGCTCGCGCGCCGCCGGTGTGTTGCGGCCGCTGCGGTCGATGGACACGATCACGCCGTCGTGCACGCCCACGTCCGCGGTGAACGGCGCGCTGCCGGAGCCGTCGACCACGGTGCCGCCTTCAATGAGCCAATCGAGCATCGTTGCGCCTCCAAAGCCAGGCCAGCGACAGGCCCGACACGATGTGCCAGATGCCCCACAGGCTGGCGATGATCACCATGCCGACATCGGCATTGAACTGCACCGCGATGATGCCCAGCGCCAGCCCCGAGTTCTGCATGCCGCCTTCGATCATGATCGCGCGCCGGTCGCGCTCGGCCACGCCGAACGCCATGGCGCTGAACCAGCCCAGCCCCAGCCCGGCCGCGTTGTGCAGCACCACGATCAGCAGCGGCAGCAGGATCTGGGCGTTCAGCAGCGCCCGCTCGCGCACCAACCCGAGCGCGATGAAGGCCAGCAGCGCCAGCAGGCTGAAGCGGCCCAGCGGCCTGCGGATGCGCTCGGTCAGCGCCGGGAACAGGTGGCTGCACAACAGGCCCAGCGCCATCGGCACGGCCAGCAGCGCCAGCAGGCTCCACCAGATGCCCGACGGGTCGATGGCCAGCTCGCGCAGCCAGCCGGCCGTGACCGGGTTGCTGGCCACCATCCAGGTGAAGTTGAACGGTGTCAGCACCAGCGCCATCACGCTGGCCAACGCCGAAATGCTGACCGACAGCGCCGTGTTGCCACGCCCCAGGTGCGTGACCACGTTGCTGAGCGACCCGCCCGGGCAGCAGGCCACCAGGATCATCGCGGCCTCGGTGCTGGGCGGCAGATCGAGCGCCAGCGTGGCCAGCCAGGTGCCCACCGGCAACAGCAAGAACTGCGGCACCAGGCCGCACAGCACCGCCCGCGGCGTTTGCGCCACCCGGCGGAAGTCGAGCAGCCTCAGTTCCAGCGCGACCGAAAAAACCATGGTGGCCAGCACCATGCTCAGGATCAGTTGCTGGGTTGTCATGCAGGCAGCGTAGCGGCAGCGGCGCGGCGGGGCGCTGAGGGTTTTCGCGCGGCGCGGCCACGATGGCGCAGCCGGCCCGCCCCGTAAACTCGCAGGTTTTGGATCGTGGTCTCGCCCATGCTGAGCTTCCAGCAAATCATTCTCAAACTCCAGGACTACTGGGCCGGCCATGGCTGCGCGCTGCTGCAACCGTACGACATGGAAGTCGGCGCCGGCACCAGCCACACGGCCACGTTCTTGCGCGCGCTCGGCCCCGAGCCGTGGAAGGCGGCCTACGTGCAGCCGAGCCGCCGCCCCAAGGACGGCCGCTACGGCAACAACCCGAACCGGCTGCAGCACTACTACCAGTACCAGGTGGTGCTCAAGCCCGCGCCGGGCAACATCCTGGAGCTGTACCTGGGTTCGCTGGACGCGCTCGGGTTCGACCTCAAGGTCAACGACATCCGCTTTGTCGAAGACGATTGGGAAAACCCCACGCTGGGCGCCTGGGGCCTGGGCTGGGAGGTGTGGTTGAACGGCATGGAGGTCACGCAGTTCACCTATTTCCAGCAAGTCGGCGGCATCGACTGCAAGCCCATCACCGGCGAGATCACCTACGGCCTGGAGCGGCTGGCGATGTACCTGCAGGGCGTGGACAACGTCTTCGACCTGAGCTGGACCGACGGTCTGAAGTACCGCGACGTCTACCACCAGAACGAGGTCGAGCAAAGCACCTACAACTTCGAGCACAGCGATGTGGAGTTCCTGCTCGCGGCG
>JANORB010000215.1:0-11211 GCA_031415135.1 Methylibium sp. | reverse complement strand
CACGATGAACACCAGGATCTTGGCCGCCACATTCAGCGCCTTGGTGCCGGGAAAGACGAACGGCGTCAGCGCCAGGCCGATGACGATGGCCACCAGCAACAGCGCCAGCAGCCGGCTGCGCGGCAGGTCGTGCGACAGGATTCGTTTGATGAACATGGCCGGCTCAGCGGTTCGCCACCGGGTACAGGCCCTGCGGCCGCCACAGCAGAATGGCCACCATCAAGCCGATGTTCGAGAACATCGCCACCTTGGGCTCCAGAAAGCCGGTGTAATTGGCCATCAGCCCGACCAGCAGCGCACCGACAAAACAACCCAGCGTGGAGCCGAGGCCGCCGATGATGATGACGATGAAGATCAGCACGTTGACCTGCCCGCCCATCTGCGGGATCACGCTCTGCTGGTACAGGCCCCACAGCACGCCGCCCAGGCCGGCCAGTGCCGACCCGGCGATGAACACGCCGACAAACAGCGTGCGGATGCGGTAGCCCAGGCTCTCGACCATCTCGCGGTCCTGCACGCCGGCGCGCACCAGCAGGCCGAGCTTGGTGCGGTTCAACGTGAACAGCATGGCCAGCAGCACGGCCGCGCCCACCACCACCGCGACGAGCCGGAACTTCTCGACCGCCGCGTCGCCGAACAACAGCGAGCCGCGCAGCGCGGTGGGCAACGGCAGCGGAATCTGCGCCGGGCCCCACACCACCTTGATCAGCTCCTCGCCGATGATCATGCCGCCCATGGTGATCAGGATCTGCTTCAGGTGCTGGCCGTAGACCGGCCGCACCAGCACGCGCTCGAAGGCCCAGCCGACCGCGCCGGCCACCGCCATCGCCACCAGCATGGCGGCGAAGACGGCCGCCAGGTTGCGGCCCAGATCGTCGGCGGTGGTCCACTGCACCATCGTGCCCAGCACGCTGGTGGCCACGAACGCGCCCAGCGCGATGAACACACCGTGGCCGAAGTTCAGCACGTCCATCAGGCCGAACACCAGCGTGAGGCCCGAGGCGATGATGAAGATGATCATGCCATCGCCAGGCCCGCCACGGTGAGCGTGAGCCAGGTCGACGCCGAGCCGATCAGCGGCACCGCCGCCAGCGCCAGCAAGGGCACCAGCGCCAGCGGCAGCAGGTCGAAGCTGGCCTTGGGGACTTCGCTGGCAACGGTGTCCGGCAGCGTGGCGGTGGTCATCGGAGTACCTTCGTGCTGCGCACTTCGGTATTCGCCTTGGGGCGGCCCGGCGGGCTCATGCTTTGCCTCATAGCGACAGACCGAGATACTTTTCCTGCAGGCCGCGGTCGCCGGCCAGCGTGGCCATGGCGCCGCTGTGGACGATGCGGCCGTTGTCCATCACCACCACGCGGTCGCCGAGCGCGCGGGCGACCTCGAAGTTCTGCTCGACCAGCAGCACCGTGGTGGCGGACGACTTCAGATCGCGCAGCGCCGAGATCAGGTTTTGCACGATCGCCGGCGCCAGCCCCTTGCTGGGCTCGTCGATCAGCAGCAGCCGGCGCGGCTCGACCATCGCGCGCGCGATCGCCAGCATCTGCTTCTGGCCGCCCGAGAGCTTGCCGGCCGGATAGAGCCAGAACTTTTTCAACGCGGGGAAGTGGCCGAACAGCCACTCGAGCCGCTGCGTGTCCATCTGCGCCACGGAGCGCGCCTGGCGCGCGGCCAGCAGCAGGTTCTCGCGCACCGTCAGGTCGGCGAAGATGCCCATGCTCTCGGGCACGTACGCAATGCCGAGCCGGGCGATGTCGGGCGTGCCGAGCTGCCCCTTCACGCCGGCAATGGTCTCGTCGCCAAACTGCACGGTGCCGCGCGACACCGGCCACAAACCCATGATGCTGCGCAAGGTCGTGCTCTTGCCCGCACCGTTGCGGCCGAGCAGCATGGTCACCTTGCCGGCCGGCACGTCGAAGTCCACACCGTGCAGGATGTGGTACGCGCCGATGTGGGTGTGCACGCCGTTGAGTTGCAGCAGCGGTGTCATGACAGCCCCCCGATCGCCGAGTACGGCGACCGACCCCCCGGGGGGGTCTCGGCCGGTTCGGTCCACGCGAGTGGGCCCCTTCGTGGCCCTTGGCGGCCGAGCGCTCGGGCTCGTGTCATGCCGGCTCCTCCGCACTGATGCCCAGGTAAGCCTGCTGCACGATCGGCGAGGCGATCACGTCGGCCGGCTCGCCGTCGGCGACGAGCCGGCCGTTGTGCAACACGACGATGCGGTCGGCCAGTTCACGCACCACGTCCATCTTGTGCTCGACCAGCAGGATGGTCTTGTCGCGCTGTTCCTTCAGCATGCGGATCAGGTCCAGGATCACCGGCACGTCGTCCAGGCTCATGCCGGCGGTGGGTTCGTCGAACATGTAGACGCTGGGCTCCAGCGCCATCAGCATGGCCACTTCGAGCTTGCGCTGGTCGCCGTGCGGCAGGCTGCTCGCGGGCGCATCGGCGCGCGCGCCCAGCCGCACGCGGTCCACCAGCGCGTGGGCGCGCTCCAGCGTGTTGCGGTGGTCCAGCCACACCGACCACAGGTTCAGCCCTTCCTTGCGCCGCGCCTGCACCGCCAGGCGCACGTTCTCCACCACCGGCAGGTTGGGAAACAACTGCGTCAGCTGAAACGCCCGCCCCAGCCCGCGGTGCGTGCGCGCCGGAGCCGACTCGCGCGTGATGTCGACCCCCTTCAAATGCACCGAGCCCTCGCTGGCGCGAAGCTGCCCCGAGATCAGGTTGAAGTAGGTGGTCTTGCCCGCGCCATTGGGGCCGACGATGGCCGTCAGCGTGCCGGGCTGGAAGGCACAACTCACATGGTCCACCGCCACGTGGCCGCCGAAGCGGATCGTCAGGTCTCGGGTTTCGAGCATCAGGCGAAGAAAGCAGCCCGCTGGTCAGCGCCTATTTCGTGTTCCGGATCGGCACCGTCATCTCTTCGGCCTTGATCTCGCGCACCAGCTCCGGCACGCCCCAGGCAAACGCCGGGTCCACCTTGATCTTGAAGTGGTACATGGCCTGCATCGCCTGGTGGTCTTCCTTGCGGAAGGTCATCTTGCCCTTGGGCGTTTCGAAACTCATGCCTTCCATCGTGGTGATCAGCTTGTCGGTGCCGGTGTCGCCCTTGGTCTTCTTGAGCGCTTCGACCACCGCGATGCCGGCCGCCATGCCGCCGGCGGTGAAGAAGTCGGGCGGGCTCTTGAACTTCGTGTAGTGGTTGGCCACCAGCCACTCATTGACCGGGTTCTTCGGGATGCCGAAGTAGTAGTACGTGGCGCCTTCCATGCCGGGGAAGTTCTTGTACGCGGCCATCGCCGGCAGGATGTTGCCGCCGGTGGCGATCTCGATGTTGTAGCGCTTGAGGTCCAGGTCGGCGATCTTGAACGGGTTGCCGCCGCCACCGGCCCAGATGATCCAGATGACCTTGCGGCCCGGCTTGTCCTTCAACGCGTCGATCAGGCGCTGGGCGCCGGCGGTGAAGTCGGTGGTGGTGGTGGGCAGGTACTCTTCATGAACGATCCTGGCTTTCTTGATCGACTCCTTGAAAGCCTTCACACCGTCTTTGCCGAACGCGTAGTCCTGCGCCAGGGTGGCAATCGACGTGCCTTCCTTGTCTTGCGCCACCGCGTTGGAAATGGCGTCCTGCGAGCTGTTGCGGCCGGTGCGGAAGATGTACTTGTTCCACTTGTCGCCGGTGATCGAGTCGGCCACCGCCGGCTCGACCAGCAGGATCTTCTTGTACTCCTCGGCCACCGGCAGCATGGCCAGCGCCACGCCCGACGAGGTGGGGCCGACGGCGATGTCGGCCTTCTCGTCACCATAGGCGGCGGCCAGCAGGCTCTTGCCCACGTCGGGCTTGCCCTGGTCGTCTTTTTCGATCACGACCAGCTTGCGGCCGGCCACCATCATCGTGCCGCCAGTGGCGTAGTCCAGCCCCATCATGAAGCCGGTGGCCGTCTGCTTTCCGTACGCTTCGAGCGGGCCGGTCTTGCTGTAGATGTGGGCAATTTTGATGTCGCCCTTGGCCTGAGCGAGCACCAGCGTCGGCGCGGCCAGTGCGGCTGCGGCACACAGGGCGGCCGCCATGGCCACCCGCCGGGTCGAGGATTGAATGAGCCGATGGGGCATGTTGCAGTCTCCGGATGATGTCTGTTCAGATGCCGGACAGTAGCCACCGGCGCCGGAACATACCGCAAGAGCGGTGCCAGAAGCGGGGGGTCGCGGGCAAACCCTGAGGGTGGGTTGCAGCGCGCGGCTCAAGAGAGAATGCCGCTGGCCGGGCGGCGCCCGATCGCTCGGCCTCGGTCGAAAAACACAAGGAGACGCCCATGCAATTCACCCATCGGCTGCGCAACGCGCTGGCCGGCCTGGCCCTCGCCATCACCACCCATGGCGTGCTGGCGGCCGACATGCCGGCCCCCAAAGAAGGGGACTGGGTCGTCAAGGACTTCAAGTTCAAGAGCGGCGACACCTTGCCCGAGTTGCGCCTGCACTACACCACGCTGGGCGACCCCAAGGGCGAGCCGGTGCTGATCCTGCACGGCACCACCGGCTCCGGCACAGGCATGTTGAGCCCGGCGTTCGGCGGCGAGCTGTTCGGGCCGGGCCAGCCGCTCGACGCGAGCCGCTACTACATCATCCTGCCCGATGCGATCGGCACCGGCAAATCCACCAAGCCGTCGGACGGCCTGCGCGCCAGGTTCCCGCAGTACAACTACGACGACATGGTCGAGGCGCAATACCGGCTGGTCACCGAGCACCTGGGCGTGAAGCACCTGCGCCTCGTGCTGGGCAACTCCATGGGCGGCATGCAGACCTGGATGTGGGCGCAAAAATACCCGGACGCGATGGACATCGCCGTGCCCATGGCCTCGTTGCCCACCGAGATGTCGGGCCGCAACTGGATGCTGCGCCGCCTGCTGACCGAGGCGATCCGCAGCGACCCGGAGTGGATGGGCGGCAACTACACCCAGCAGCCGCGCAGCCTTCAGTTTGCCTCCGTCTTCTTCGGCACGGCCACGCTCGGTGGCAACCAGGGCTTGTTCAAGCTGGCGCCCACGCGCGACAAGGCCGATGCGCTGCTGAAGCAGCGCCTGACCGCGCCGTTCGCCGGCGACGCCAACGACCACCTGTACCAATGGGAATCGTCACGCGACTACAACCCCGCGCCGGGGCTCGACCGGATCAAGGCGACGCTGCTGGCCATCAACGCCGCCGACGACGAACGAAACCCGCCCGAGCTCGGTGTGCTGGAACAAGAAATCAAGCGCGTCAGGAATGGCCGCGTGCTGATGATTCCCGGCAGCGCCGACACCTTCGGGCATGGCACGACGGGCAACGCCAGGTTCTGGAAGAAGGACCTGGAAGCGCTGCTGCAATCCGCGCCGCGCTCGGGAAACTGAACACCGCGCATCGAAACGCGTCCACACCGCCGCCCAGGAGACCGCATGTTCCGCGAGAAATACCTCGACCACGCCGAGATCGTGGCTCAGCTCGGCAGCTGGGCCCGGCAGCACCCCGGGATCGCCCACCTCGGCAGCATCGGCCAAAGCGCGGCGGGCCGCGACATCCCGCTGCTGACCATCGGCCGCCAGCCGGACCAGGCACGCCCGGCCGTGTGGATCGACGGCAACATGCACGCCAGCGAGGTCTGCGGCTCCAGCGTCGCGCTCGCGCTCGCCGAGGACATCCTGGCCATCCACCAGGGCGCCGACGAAGCCGGCGGCAAGCCCCTGCCCGCGCACATGGCGCAGGCGATCCGCGACACGCTGTTCTACGTGGTGCCGAGAATCTCGCCCGATGGCGCCGAGGAGGTGCTCAAGCGCGGCCGCTACGTGCGCTCCAGCCCGGTCGACGACCGCGTCCACCAGGGCCATGCGCGCTGGGAGGCCGGCGACATCGATGGCGACGGCATGGCCACCTACATGCGCCAGGCCGACCCCGACGGTGAACTGGTCGAGCTGCGCGACGCGGATGGCGCAGCCGGCCGGCCGCTGGTGCCGCCGGTGATGGTGGCGCGCCTGCCGGAAGACCCGGGCCCGTACTTCAAGCTCTACCCCGAAGGCCACATCGCCAACTTCGACGGCCGCACGGTCCCCGAGCCGTACTTCCTGTCCGACAACCTGTACGACTTCAACCGCAACTTTCCGTACTCGTGGGCGCCCGAGCCGCAGCAGGCCGGCGCCGGCCACTACCCCGGCAGTGCGCCGGAAACCCGCGCCGTGCTCGACTTCGCCACGCGCCACCCGAACATCATGGTGTGGCTGAACCTGCACACCTTCGGCGGCGTGCTGATCCGCCCACTGGGCGACAAGCCCGACAGCAAGCTGAACCCGAGCGACCTGGGCGTGTTCGAACAGGTCGAAGCCTGGATGACCGAACACACCGGCTACGCCACCGTGAGCGGCTTCCACGAGTTCCTGTACGAACCCGAGAAGCCGCTGCACGGCGACCTGTCCGACTACGCCTACCACCAGCGCGGCGCGCTGGCCTACGTGGTCGAGCTGTGGGACCTGTTCAAGCAACTCGGCATCGAGCGCAAGAAGCCCTTTGTCGACCACTACTCGAAACTCACGCGCAAGGACATGCGCGCGCTCGCCGAGTTCGACCGCCAGCACAACGCCGGCCGTGTCTTCCGCGCCTGGAAGAAGGTGAACCACCCGCAACTGGGCGAGGTGGAGGTCAACGGCTTCGACCCCCGCGTGGGCATCTGGAACCCGCCGTACGAACGCCTGGCCGAAACCTGCCGCGCGCAGAGCGCCGCGTTCCTTCGCGTGGCGGCGCTCGCACCGCGCGTGAGCCTCGAAGTGGTCCAGCAGGAGCGCAGCGAAGCCCACACGCGGATTCACATCCGCGTGGCCAACCACGGCTACCTGGGCACCTTCGGCGTGGCCTCGGCGAAGACGCTGCCGCATTCGGAGCCGCTGCGCCTGACCGCCCGCGGCGAAGGCGTGACACTGCTGGCGCCGGCCGAGGCGGTGGTCGAGATCGGGCACCTGGACGGCTGGGGCGGTGGCCTTTACGGCGGCCCCAGCGTTTTTTCACCCTGGACGCGCGGCAACGGCCATGAGCGCTTCGTGACCCTGGTGGCCACCGGCAGCGGCACCGTGCACGTCGAGGTGGGCAGCTGCCGTGTGGGCGTTCATCGCCTCGTGGTGAGCGTCGCCTGACGCGGGGCCGGGTGTATCGTCGCCCGCACGATGCGGGCCACCGACCGCCCCCCAAGCAGGAGACCACGATGCACCATGCACTGACACCATTGCTGCGCGCGGCCCTGCTCGCCGTGGCGCTCGCCACCCCCACCGCACAAGCCGCCACCAGCGTGCTGTTCATCGGCAACAGCTTCACCTACGGTGCCGGCGCGGCAACGCGCTTCTACCGCAGCGACAGCGTGACCGACCTGAACAACGAAGGCATCGGCGGCGTGCCGGCGCTGCTGAAGTCCTTCACCCAGCCGGCCGGCCAGGACTACGACATTGCGTTGGAGACGCGCGGTGGCAGCAACTTCGACTTTCACCTCGAGAACAAGCTCGGTGTCATCGGGCAACGCCAATGGGACCGCGTGGTGATGCACGGCTTCAGCACGCTGGACGCCAAGAAGCCGGGCGACCCCGCGGCACTGGTGGCCGGCGCCAAGCAGTTGGCCGAGTTCCTGCGCAGCCGCAACCCGAACGTGGAGGTGCACCTGATGGCCACCTGGTCGCGCGCCGACCAGGTCTACCCGCCGCAAGGCGCCTGGGCCGGCAAGCCCATCGACACGATGGCGCGCGACATCCGCGTGGCGTATGACCAGGCCGCCAGCGCCGCCGGCGCCAAAGGCGTGATCCCGGTCGGCCAGGCCTGGAACCGCGCCATCGCCACCGGCGTGGCCGACCCCAACCCCTACGACGGCATCGAGCCCGGCAAGATCAACCTCTGGACCACCGACCACTACCACGCCAGCGACCGCGGCTACTACCTGGAGGCGCTGGTCATCTTCGGCCACCTCACCGGCCGCGACCCGCGATCGCTGGGTGAGAACGAATGCACCGGCTACGAGCTCGGCCTGTCGCGCGACGAGGTGAAGAAGCTGCAGCAGGTGGCGTATGACGAACTGGCTGTGGCCAAGGCGGTGACGGCTGCGCCGCTGGTGCTGCCGAAGGCGGTGGCGCCGGAGAGGTGTGTACGGGGGAGATGAGGGGCGGCGGAATTCGATGCCGTCGGGGTTAGCAGGAACGCTTGTCGCCGTGCCCAGGTGTCCGCTGGCGGCTAGGAGCCGTACTTGGTGTACGGCCCCCCAGCAAGGGCAGCGTTCAAAGGTTTGGTCGTTGCGTTGGTGTCGTACCAGGTGCCACGTCAGAAGCGAATTTCTGCCTGTCACTCCGCGGGTCGCGGGATCGACCGCCGTCCACTCTACCCCCGTGTCCGTAAGGCTCTGTAAACTGGTGACACCATGGCCTTCAACCCTGAAGTTTTTCGATGGGCAAGAGAGAGTGCCGGCCTTGAGCCAGAGGGCGCCGCTCGGGCTATTGGTATCGTTCCGACGTCACTGATTGCGATTGAGCAGGGCGAGAAGGAACCTTCGCGAACGACGCTGTCGAACATGGCGAAGGTGTACCGCCGTTCGCTGCTCACCTTCTACCTACCGGCGCCACCGCGCAAGGGCGACCGCGGCGAAGACTTCCGAACGGTCGTCGCGGACCGAACAGTGGGGGCCGACGCAGATGTCGATGCGCTGGTGCGTGACCTTCGGGCGCGTCAGAGCCTTGTGCGCGCCGTGCTTGAAGATGACGAAGATGTGCGGCCGCTGGCCTTCGTCGGGTCGGCCAGCGTGAACGATGGTGTCCCGGCGCTGGCCAAGTCTATCGAGCAGATGCTCGGCGTCACGCGCGCGCAGTACCGCGCGCAGAAGGATGCCGAGAGTGCTTTCGCTTTGCTGCGCGAACGCGCCGAGCATGCCGGCGTGTTCGTGTTGCTGATCGGCAACCTCGGGAGCCATCACTCGGCTATCCCCGTCGAAGCGTTCCGGGGCTTCGCAATCGCCGATCCCACCGCGCCGTTCATTGTGATCAACGACGGCGACGCGAGAGCGGCATGGTCGTTCACGCTGCTACACGAGCTAGCGCACCTATGGCTTGGCGCTACGGGGGTGAGCGGAGGCGGCGCGCCGGAAATGAATATCGAGCGCTTCTGCAACGACGTTGCCGGCGAGTTCTTACTGCCCCGTACGGATGTCCAGGCGATAAACGTAGCAGGGCTCGAACTCGATGTGCAGATTGCCGTGATCACAGACCATGCAAACCGCTGGCGCGTGAGCCGGCAGATGGTCGCCTATGGCCTGTTCAAGGCCGGCCGCATCACGCTGGAGGCTTGGAGGGCGCTGGAGGCCGGCATCCGCGAACGTTGGGTGGCAGAACGGCGGCGGGAGAAGGACCAATTGAAGGGTTCTGACGGGCCGAGCTACTACATCGTCCGGCGTCACCGGCTCGGGCACGCCATGCTTGACTTCGCGCGGCGCTACACGGACGCCGGGGCGTTGTCGCCGTCCAAGGCTGCGAAGGTTCTCGGGGTCAAGCCCCGCAGCGTCTATCCGTTGCTGGCGACTGCCACCTGATCGGCCGTTCGATGCTCTATCTGGCAGATGCGAACGTGTTGATCACGGCCAACAACTTCTACTATCCCATTGATCGGGTTCCTGAATACTGGGAATGGCTGGCCTACATGGGCAGTCAGGGGCACGTAAAGATGCCGTTCGAAATCTTCGAGGAAGTCAAGGATGGCCCCGGCGATGCGGAGAAGGACTTGCTCTTCGCGTGGCTTCAGGAAGATGCCAACAAGAAGGCCTTGCTGCTCGATGAAAAGGTCAACCTGAGTCTCGTGCAGAAGGTCATCGCGGAGGGCTACGCGCCCGACCTCACCGACGACGAGGTCGAGCAGATCGGACGCGACCCGTTCTTGATCGCGTACGGTCTGGCGGCCAACGGGCGATGCGTGGTGACTGTCGAAACGTCGGCGCCAAAGAAGCAGCGCCAGAATCGCAAGGTTCCCGACGTGTGCAAGGTGATGGGCGCCAAGTGCTGCAACCCCTTTGAGTTCAATCGCGCGCTTGGCTTCCGTACTCAATGGAAGATGGACATCGAGAGGTAGCTGGCCGATGCCGCCCCCGTCACGCAATGGTTCGAGATGCCAGAGGCCACTCTCGCTGCCTGTTCAGAGCCACATCCACATTCATCCAAATCGCCCGCCGGCAGCGGTGCTTTGGCAGCGCGCCCGCGGCGTATGAACGAACCGAATTCAGACCCGTCCAATTCGCCGAATAGGGGCAGACCATCGGCAGATGCAGTTCGAACTGGCTCTGCTTAAGCGCCTGCGGATGGCACGGGCGGACCTGAAGGCCGGGCGCACCAAGACGACTGATGAAGTCTTCGACCAAGCCCGACGGCGCCTGACAAGACGGCTGGCTGACCTCGGATAGGCCGTTACGCCCGGGGCAGGTGTGCGGGCCGGCGCCGGCGCCGAAGGGCATAAACACGCGCTTGGCGTGGCCCGCATCGCCTTCGGCGAGCCGTTTGTGTCCCACACGCGCCGCCTATGTCCGCCTATGTACGCCAGCGTACAGACAACCGTCAAAAAGTACTTGACGATCCGAAATCTTCCCACTCGGCGAGCCTGTTCACCGATTCTGAAGGTCGCTGTCTTCTGTTGCCGGCCCGACAAGCGTAGCTCCGATTCCGGATCGTCATGCGCTTTTCACGGGAAACTGTCATGTCCGAAACAGAAAGCGGCCTCACCTTTGCGGAACTCAAGCGCCAGGAATCGTTGCTCAAGACGGGGGCCTTGCAGAACGCGATCTTCAACAGCGCCAATTTCTCGAGCATCGCCACCGACGCGAAGGGAGTGATCCAGATCTTCAACGTCGGCGCCGAGCGCATGCTGGGTTATGCGGCCGCCGACGTGGTGAACAAGATCACCCCGGCCGATATCTCCGATCCCCAGGAAGTGATCGCACGCGCCGAAGCATTGAGCGTCGAACTCGGAACAAGGATCACGCCCGGCTTCGAGGCCTTGGTGTTCAAGGCCTCGCGCGGCATCGAAGACATCTACGAGCTGACCTACATCCGCAAGGATGGCAGCCGCTTCCCGGCGGTCGTGTCGGTCACGGCCCTGCGCAACGCTCAAAACGCCATCATCGGCTACCTGCTGATCGGCACCGACAACACCGCGCGCAAGCAGGCGGAAGAGGCGCTG
>JANORB010000214.1:0-2969 GCA_031415135.1 Methylibium sp. | reverse complement strand
AGCGCATGTTCGAGCAGCGCGTCCTCGACCACGAACGAGGGCAGCCCCGCCACACCCAGGCCGGCCAGCGCGGCGGCGTACAGCGTGTCGATGTGGATCGTGCTCAGCGCGGCGCGAGGCAACGCCTTGGTGACCGTCTCGCCCTCGGGCTCGTCGTCACCAAAATGGCCGCGCCGCAGCGTGACCTCGTTGACAAAAGGCGGGCGCATCGTCTCGTGCCCCTCCATGTCGGCGGGCTGCGCGGGCCGGCCACGCCGGTCGAGATACTCGGGCGCGGCGCACATGATGACCTCGGTGCGCGCCAGCAGCCGGGCCACGTAGTCACCGTCGGGCAGCGGCCGCACCGTCTGGATGATGCTGACATCGAAGTTTTCATCGACTGTTTCCACCGGGCCCGGCGCTGACAGCTCCAAGGTCACGCGCGGGTACTGCGCGCGGAACTTGGGCAAGTGCTTGGCCAACTGGTGCACCGCAAACGCGGGCGGCACCAGCACGCGCAGATGCCCGCGCGGCTCGGAGCTGGCCGCACTGGCCAAGGCCTCGGCCTCGTCGATCTCGGTGAGGATTTGTTTGACCCGCTCCAGGTAGAGCTCGCCGATATCGGTCAGTGCGAGGCGCCGCGTCGTGCGGTTGATCAGCCGCGCGCCCAGGTGCTCTTCCAGGTCGGCCACCAGCCGCGTGACGACGGCCGGCGACAGGTTCAATTCACGCGCCGCAGACACGAAGCTGCCCTGGTCCACCACCCGGGTAAACACGCGCATCGAATGAAGTCGATCCATCTGAATCCTTTTATTGTTGCTCAATGAGCAATGTCGAATTTCAGTCTAGGCTATTTATTGATTCATTGGCAACATCTACAGTTCACTTCATCGATGAGCCACCCGCAGATGCAGCGACTCACCGAGCCAGGACAAGACGGCAAACAACACCCAAGCCGCCCTGCCCGGAACCGCCAAACCACTTTGCAAACCAAGGAAATCATCATGAACAGCAAGCTCCTGTACACCGCCACCGTCGCCATTGCCCTTCTGGCCAGCGGTGTTGCCATGGCCTCCGAAGCGACCCAGTTCGACATCCCGCGCAGCGCCGTGAGCCGTGCCACGGTGAAGGCCGAACTCCAGCGCGCCCAGGCTGCCGGAGAGCTGAACGAGGTGTCCGCCAGTTACGGCGACTTCGACCCGATTGCCACCAGCGCGCGCAACCGCGCCGAGGTGCGCGCTGAAGCCCGCCCTGAAGCCCGCGCCGAAGGCCGCAGCCGCCGCATCGCGTCGCAGTACATCGGATCGTGATCATTTGTGATCTGAATGTGAGTCAGCGCAGGCCGTGCGGCGCGACTCATTCAGGCTGGACGGGTCGACACAAAGCTTCACCGCCCGGTCTGAATCGACCCGAATCAAACTTTCAAAGGACACCGTCATGAACCCCAAGCACATCATCACCGCCATCGGCATCGCCCTTGCAGGCAGCGGCGCGTTCGCCGCCGAGTACACCAATTTCGACATCCCGGCGGGCAGCCCCCTGAGCCGCGCCGACGTGCGTTCCCAGGAGGCTGCGCGCACGCTGGGTCGCGCAGTTCAGTACGCCGGCGACGCGGCGGTCTTCGAGATCCCCGCAAACAGTTCGCTGACCCGCGCCGAGGCGGCATCGCAAACGCTCGGCCGCAGCGTGATCTTCAATGAAGCGACGACCTTCATTGAGGCGACCCCGGCCGCCGAACGCGCGATGCGCGTGCTGGCGCGCAACTTCAAGTGAACCGACGGCCCGCCCCGCGCCCCGGATCGACCCCCACCCTCCCGTCAAAGGAACCCATCATGAACACCAAGCACATCATTGCCGCCATCGCCGTCGCCTTCGTGGGCGCCAGCGCCTTTGCCTCCGAGGCGACCGAGTTCAAGGACACGCCCAGCACGCTGAGCCGCGCCGTCGTAAAGGCCGAACTCGCCCGCGCCCAGGCCACTGGCGAACTCAACCGCGCCTCGGCGTTGTACGGCTACGTCGAGCCGGCCATCGCCAGCGCCCGCAGCCGCGAAGAAGTTCGTGCCGAGGCCTTCAAGGCCGCGCACGAACACAGCACCAACACGCTCTACGTCGGCGCCTGATTCACGCCCCCCGCGGGCCCGCCGATCACAGCCGCCCTCGGGCGGCTTTTTCGTGGCAGAGCTGCAAAACGGCCTGGCGCCGACAATGGCGGCGAGCGTCAACCCACCCCGCGCCATGCTGCGAATCACCGAACTGCGTCTTCCGCTGAACCACCCGCCCGAGGCGCTTCGCACCGCCCTCCTCGCCCGGCTTGGGCTGGCCGACGCCGACCTGCTGGATTTCAGCGTCTTCAAGCGCAGCTTCGATGCGCGCAAGAAGGCAGCGGTGGTGCTGATCTACACGCTGGACTGCACGGTGGATGACGCCGCGGCCGTGCTCGCCAGGTTGGCCGGCGACCCGCACGTCAAGCCTGCGCCCGACATGCGTTACCGCTTTGTCGGCCATGCGCCGGCAGGCAACTCCGCGCCGGCCCGGCTGCGGCCGCTGGTGATCGGCTTCGGCCCCTGTGGTCTGTTCGCAGCGCTGGTGTTGGCCCAGATGGGCCTGCGCCCGATCGTGCTGGAACGCGGCAAAGCGGTGCGCGAGCGGACCAGGGACACCTGGAAGCTGTGGCGCAATGGTGTCCTGGACCCTGAGTCGAATGTGCAGTTCGGCGAGGGTGGCGCCGGCACGTTCTCGGACGGCAAGCTGTGGAGCCAGATCAGCGACCCGCGCCACCTGACCCGCAAGGTGGTGGACGAGTTCGTCAAGGCCGGCGCGCCGGAGGAAATACGGTTCGTCAGCAAGCCTCACATCGGCACGTTCCGGCTCGTCGGGGTGGTGGAAAAGATGCGCGCGCAGCTGGTGGCCCTGGGCGCCGAGGTGCGCTTCGAACAGCGAGTCACCGATGTATTGATCGAAGGCGGCCACATGCGCGGCGTGACGCTCGC
>JANORB010000213.1:0-9550 GCA_031415135.1 Methylibium sp. | reverse complement strand
CCCGCTCATCACACCAGAAGACGCCCGCTCGTCGTTGCAAATGCTCGCCATAGCCCGAGCTATGGCTGCGCTTTGCGCCTAGATCGGCCGCCTTCTGGCGCGCTGCTCGGACACGCTCGAAAAACTCTCAGCCTCTGAGTCCGGCAGCGCAGCCGCCGATGGAGACTGGGATCGGCGTGGTCCAATCGGCCCATCACCAAGAACCGCCATGGTCACGCTCAAGCTCAAGCCTCCACCCCAGCGGCAGCCCCACAAGGCGCCTGCGCGCGACGTCGATCAAGCACCACGCCCACCGGTGCGAGGCTCTGGTGCGGGAATGAAAAGGCGCCCGACGCTGGCCGAGGCGCAGGCCTTGCGGGCCGAACGCGAAGCGCGCTACCAGGAACAGCTGCGACAGCGCTACGGCGACAAGCCCGCGCCCGCCTCGCTGCAACAACCAGCCGACCCGCGTTCCCCGCCTCGCGCGCCTCAGTCCAGCCCATCACCGCGCAGCCCATCACCACGCAGCCCATCACCACGCGTGCCGTCGAACACGGCCTTCGCGCCGCGCAGCCCGGTGAACCCCACGCCCCATGGACCGTTGGCCCCGGCCGACGGCTCGCATCGCAGGAAACCCGCGCCCCGCCGCCCTGCGGACGAGCGCGACGAGCGCGAGCCTCCCGAACACGCCCCCGGCAGCATGCGCCTGTCCAAACGCATGAGCGAACTGGGCATCGCCTCGCGCCGCGAAGCCGATGAATGGATTGCGCTGGGCTGGGTGCGGGTCGACGACCAGGTGGTCCGGGAACTCGGGTCGCGCGTGGTGGCCGGGCAGAAGATCACCGTCGACGCCAAGGCCAAGTACCAGCAGGCGCAGCGCGTCACGGTGCTGGTGAACAAGCCGGTCGGCTACGTCAGCGGCCAGGCCGAAGACGGCTACGAGCCCGCCTTCGTGCTGGTCACGCCGGAGAACCAGTGGCGCGAAGACCACTCGGGCACGCGCTTTCTGCGCGAGCACCTGAAAAGCCTGGTGCCCGCCGGCCGGCTCGACATCGACTCGGTCGGCCTGCTCGTGCTGACGCAGGACGGCCGCGTGGCCAAACAGCTGATCGGCGACGACAGCGAGATCGAAAAGGAATACCTGGTGCGGGTCGAGCGGCCGGCCCCCGGCACGCTGGCCGACACGAGCCTGGCCCTGCTGAACCACGGCCTCGAACTCGACGGCGAGGCACTGCGCCCGGCGCGGGTCGAGTGGCTCAACGACGACCAGTTGCGCTTTGTGTTGAAGCAAGGCAAGAAGCGCCAGATCCGCCGCATGTGCGAGGCCGTCGGCTTGAAGGTGCTGGGCTTGAAGCGCGTGCGCATCGGCGCGGTGATGCTGGGCGACCTGCCGGCCGGCCAGTGGCGCTACCTGCGCGCCGACGAAGCCTTTGCCTGACGCCGTGGCGCGTCAGCCGTCCAGCACGGCGATGCATTCGACCTCGACCCGCGCCCCCAGCGCCAGCGCATTCGCGCCGAACGCGCTGCGCGCCGGATAACGGTGGTCTTCGAAGAAGGTCCGGTAGACCTCGTTGAAGGCCGGCCAGTCGGAGATGTCGGCCAGCATCACGGTGCACTTCACCAGGTTGCGCATCGCGGCGCCGTGCGCTTGCAGCGTGGTCTTGATGTTCTCCATCGTCTGCCGCGTCTGCTCGCGAATGCCGCCCGGCGCCATCCGCATGCTGCCGGGCACGATGCCCATCTGGCCCGAAAGGTACAGCGTGCCGCCGACCCGCACCGCTTCGGAGAACGGCAGGCCTTCCGGCAGCACGGTGCCGGAGTTGAGGAATTCGATCTGGGCTGGGCTCATGGTGTGGCCTCCGGGTGGGAAGGTCGAGGCTATCACTTCCGCAGCCGCGGCCCGACCCGGCCCGACCCCGCCCGACCCTTTGTGCCGGTGTGGCGCAGGGCCCTGTTACGCTCTGAACATGCCCTCTTCTTCCGCCACCCGCCAGGGCATGACACCGCTGGTGATCGTGCTGATGCTGGTGCTGCTGCTGGGCATCCAGGCCGTCACCACCGACCTCTACCTGCCCGCGTTGCCCAGCCTGCCGCACGAGCTGGGCGCCAGCGTCGACGAGGCGCAACTGACCTTGTCGGCGCTGATCATCTGTTTCGGCCTGGCGCAATTGGTGTTCGGGCCGCTGGCCGACCGGTTCGGCCGCCGGCCGGTGCTGCTGGCCGGCCTGGCGCTGTACACGCTGGCCAGCGTGCTGGCGGCGCTGGCGCCGGGCATCGGCTGGCTGATCGCCTGGCGCGCATTGCAGGGCGCGGCGATGGCGGCGGCGGTCACCTGCGGCCGCTCGATCGTGCGCGACCTGTTCGAGCCGCACGAAGGCGCGCGCATCATGTCCAAGGCGCTCGGCGGCCTGGGGTTGATTGCGATGCTGTCGCCGTTGATCGGCGGCCTGCTGCTGCAATGGTTCAGCTGGCGTGCCGCACTGGTGGCGCTGGCGCTGTTCGGTGCCGCCACGCTGGTCTGGGTGGCCTGGCGCTTCGAAGAAACCGTGCCTCGGCGCAACCCGCAAGCCACCCGGCTGGCGCCGCTGTGGGCCAACTGGAAACAGATCGCCCGCCACCCGACCTTCGTGGCCTACACCTTGCTGCTGGCCAGCACCTATGGCGGGCTGTTCGTGATGCTGGCGGCGTCGTCGTTCGTGTTCATCGACGTGCTGGGCCTGTCGCGGCTGCAGTTCGGCGCCGTGCTGGCGGCCAATTCGGCCGCCTACATCCTGGGCACGCTGTTGTGCCGCCGCTTGCTGGCGCGGCGCGGCCTGCGCGCCACCGTGGCGCTGGGCGGCGTGCTGAGCCTGAGCGGCGGGGTGCTGCTCGCCGCGCTGTCGCTGGCCGGCGCGCAGCAGTGGTCGGTCTGGACCGTCATCGCGCCGATGTGGCTGTACGCGCTCGGCCACGGCATCCACCAGCCCTGCGGCCAGGCCGGCGCGGTCGGCCCGTTTCGTGACAAGGCCGGCACCGCCGCGTCGCTGTCCGGCTTTTGCATGATGCTGACGGCCTTTGTCACCGGCCTGTGGCTGGGCCGCAGCCTGAACGGCACGGTCTACCCGCTGACCCTGGGCGTGGCGGGATTCAGCATCGCCGTGGCCAGCGTGGCGTGGACGCTGGTGCAGCGGCATGGCGACCCGCAGCCGCGCGCGTCGGCGCTGGCATGAGGGGCACCGAGATGGGTGGCACCGAGATGGGTGGCAAAGAGATGGGTGGCAAAGAGACGGGCGGCACCGAAGCAGCCCCGCTGCTGTGTCTGGCCGGGCCCACGGCGGCGGGCAAGAGCGCGGCCGCGCTGGCCATCGCCGCGGCCCTGGCGCCGACCCACACGGTCGAGATCATCAGCGTCGATTCGGCCCTGGTCTACCGCGGCATGGACATCGGCACCGCCAAGCCCACCCCCGCCGAGCGGGCCCAGGTGGCGCACCACCTGATCGACATCATCGAGCCGTTCGAGGCCTACTCCGCGGCCCGCTTCGTGGGCGATGCGCAGGCGCTCGTCAGCGCGGTGCGCTCGCGTGGCCACCTGCCGCTGCTGGTGGGCGGCACCATGCTTTATTTCAAGGTCTTGTTTGAAGGGCTGGACGCGATGCCCGCCGCCGACCGGGCGGTGCGCGCCGCGCTCGCCGCGCAATGCGAACGCGACGGGCTGCACTCGCTGTACCGCGAACTGCAGCGGGTCGACCCGGTCAGCGCCGCGCGCCTGAAGCCGGCCGACCAGCAGCGCATCCAGCGCGCGCTCGAAGTGTTCCGGGTCAGCGGCCAGCCGCTGTCGTCGTTCCACACCCTCAAGCCGGAGCGCGCGCCGGCGCCGTTGATTTCGCTCGAACCGCTGGATCGGGCCTGGCTGCACCAGCGCATCGAAACACGTTTCATGCAGATGCTGCAGCGGGGCCTGGTGGACGAGGTGCGCGCGCTGGGTGAACACGGCGACCTGAACGCCGACATGCCGTCGATGCGCTGCGTGGGCTACCGCCAGGCCTGGGCCGCGCTGGTCGACGGTGACATGGACACCTTGCCCGAACGTGGCATCGCCGCCACCCGCCAGCTCGCCAAGCGCCAGCTCACCTGGTTGCGCAGCATGCCGCAGCGCAGCGTGGTGGCGTGCGACGCTCCGGATGTGCTGGGCCGCGTGACCGCGCTGGCCGTGCGGCAGCTCTCGATGCGCGCCCCGCGCTGAGCTTCAAGCTGGTCCGCCCGGCCGCACTGGCAAGCCATGCCCCTGCTCGACGTGAATGCCTTGTGCAAACGCTATGGCGATGCGATCGTGTTCGCCAACGCCAGCCTTCAAGTGGCGAGCGGCGAGTTTGTCGCCATCGTCGGTGAATCGGGGGTCGGCAAGTCCACGCTGCTGAACTGCATTGCCGGGCTCGACAGCGTGGACAGCGGCACGGTGCATATCGCCGGGCGCGACGTGACCGCGCTCACCGAGGCACAGCAGGCGCTGCTGCGACGCCAGCACCTGGGCTTTGTGTTCCAGGCCTTTCATGTGCTGCCGCACCTGAGCGTGGCGCACAACGTGGCGCTGCCGCTGCTGCTGCTCAAGCGGCCCGACGCCACGCGGGTGGCGCAGGTGCTCGCCGCCGTCGGCTTGCAGGGCCTGGGGCCGCGCCTGCCGCAGACGCTGTCGGGCGGCCAGTTGCAGCGCGTGGCGATTGCGCGCGCGCTGGTGCACCGCCCGCGGCTGATCCTGGCCGACGAGCCCACCGGCAACCTCGACCCCGCCACCGCCGAACGGGTGCTCGACACCTTGTGCGCGCAGGTCCGCACCGAGGGCGCGGCCTGTGTGCTGGTGACGCACTCGCGCGCTGCCGCCGCGCGCGCCGACCGGGTGTTGACGCTCACCGCCGCCGGCATCCAGGGCGCTTGACGGCGATGTGGATGCTGCTGCGCCAGCTGTCGTGGCCCGAGGCGCGCCACCACGCGTGGCGGCACGGCACGGCGTGGCTGTCGGTGGTGCTGGGTGTGGCGCTGGCGTTTGCGGTGCACCTGATCAACCAGTCGGCCTTGGGCGAGTTCAGCGCCGCGGTGCGGCAGGTGAATGGCCAGCCCGATTTCGAGTTGCGCGCCCAGCGCGGCGGCTTCGATGAACAGGCGTACACGCGCGTGGCCGCGCACCCGCAGGTGGCAATCGCCAGCCCGGTGGTCGAGGTCGAGACCTACGCGCTCGACCGCGACGGCCAGCGTGTCACCTTGCGCGTGCTGGGGCTCGATGCACTGCTGGCGGCGCCGCTGTCCCCGGCGCTGTTGCCGCGCCCGGATGCGCAGGCCGATCGCCTGGCCGTGCTCGACCCCGAGGCGCTGTTCCTGAACCCCGCCGCGCGGCGCCGCCTCGGCGAACCTGAATCCCTCAGCGTGCAAAGCGGCGCGCAGACGATTGCGCTGCGGGTGCGCGGCAGCGTCGGCGCCGAAGGCCCGCCGCTGGCGGTGATGGACATCGCCGGCGCGCAGGCGGCGTTCGGCTGGCTCGGCCGGCTGAGCCGGATCGATGTGCGGCTGGTGGCCGGCGCCGAGCGTGAACGGGTGCTGCGTGAACTGGCGCTGCCGGCAACTGTCCGCGCCGCGTCGCCCGACGAGTCGGCGCAGCGTGTCTCCAACCTGTCGCGCGCCTACCGCGTCAACCTGACCGTGCTGGCGCTGGTGGCCTTGTTCACCGGCGCGTTCCTGGTGTTCTCGATCCTGTCGCTGTCGGTGGCCAAACGGCTGCCCCAACTGGCCTTGCTGGGCGTGCTGGGCTTGACGGCGCGCGAGCGGCTGCAACTGGTGCTGCTGGAGTCGGCCCTGCTCGGTGTGGCCGGCAGCCTGGCCGGGTTGGCGCTGGGCACGGGCCTCGCCAGCCTGGCGCTGCAATTGCTGGCCGGCGACCTGGGCGGCGCGTACTTTCCCGGCGTGACGCCGAGCCTGCGTTTCAGCACCCCGGCGGCGCTGGTCTACGGCCTGCTCGGTGTGGCTGCGGCGATGGCCGGCGGCTGGCTGCCGGCGCGCATGGCGCAGCGCATCGCCCCGGCGCAGGCGCTGAAGGGGCTGGGCGACATCGCCACCACCAGCGCGACCGCCACCGGCCCGGTCGGGTGGGGCCCGGCGCTGCTGGTGCTGGGCCTGCTGCTCACGCTGGCGCCGCCGATTGCCGAGCTGCCACTGGCCGCCTACGTGTCGGTGGCCTGCCTGTTGCTGGGCGGCATTGCCTGTGTGCCGGCCGGTGTGGGCCTGTTGCTGCAACTGATTCGCCCGTCCGACCAACCGCTCACGCTGCTGGCGGTGGAGCGCGCGCGCCACCAGCGCCACAGCGCCACCATCGCGGTGGCCGGCGTGGTCGCCTCGTTGAGCCTGTCGGTGGCATTGACGGTGATGGTGGCGAGCTTCCGCGACTCGGTCACCCAGTGGCTCGACACCGTGCTGCCGGCCGACCTGTACGCGCGCAGCGCCCCCAGCAGCGCGGCCGCCGACGCGGTGTTCCTGCCGCCCGGCCTGCTCGACGCCGCGCGCGCGCTGCCCGGTGTGGCGCGCGCCGAAACCCAGCGCGTCGCGCAAGTCCAGCTCGACCCCGCGCGGCCCAACGTGGCCTTGATCGCGCGCCCCTTGCCCGACCCCGCGCGCGCATTGCCGCTGGTGGGTGAACTGGCGCCCGCGCAGGCCGGCCTCACATCCGCCTACGTCAGCGAGGCAATGGTGAGCCTGTATGGCGCGGCCATCGGTTCGCGCCTGCAACTGCCGCTGCCGGGATCAAGCGGCGAGGGCCGCATCGAGACGCTGTGGGTGCGCGGCGTGTGGCGCGACTACGCACGCCAGCACGGCGCGGTGATGCTGGACGAGGCCGACTACCAGCGCCTGAGCGGCGACACCCGTGCCAACGACCTGGCGCTGTGGCTGCAGCCGGGCGCCGACGTGGCGGGCCTGCGCGCCCGCATCAGCGTGTTGGCGGGCACGCCGGCGCTGCTTGAATTTGCCTCGACCGGCGAAATCCGCGCCACCTCGCTGCGCATCTTCGACCGCAGCTTCGCGGTCACCTACTGGCTGCAGACGGTGGCCATCGCGATCGGCCTGTTCGGCATTGGCGCCAGCTTCTCGGCCCAGGTGCTGGCGCGCCGCAAAGAGTTCGGCCTGCTGGCGCACCTGGGGCTGACACGGCGCCAGGTGCTGACGGTCGTCGCCGCCGAAGGCGCCGTCTGGACCGCCGCCGGCGCCCTGCTCGGCCTGCTGCTGGGGCTGGCGGTCAGCGTGGTGCTGGTGAAGGTGGTCAACCCGCAGAGCTTTCACTGGACCATGGACCTGGCGCTGCCCTGGGCGCGCCTGGCGCTGCTGTGCGCCGCCGTCGTCGTGGCCGGCACCGTCACCGCCTGGCTCGCCGCGCGCGGTGCGGCGACCCGGCAGATGGCGCTGGCGGTGAAGGAAGACTGGTAACCCGCGCGCGAGTTCAGAGGCTCAGCGCTGGTAGTCGAGTTCGATCTTCTGCCGCAGCCGGCGCGCG
Organism: Methylibium sp.; assembly: GCA_031415135.1. GTDB lineage: Bacteria > Pseudomonadota > Gammaproteobacteria > Burkholderiales > Burkholderiaceae_C > LGRD01. Next base: position 2,061 of record JANORB010000213.1, on the reverse strand, counting down.
ACGCGAAAGCATTCCTTCAGCATGCGCCGGTCCATGTCGTTGAGGGTCTTCAACTCGATCCGGTTGGGGTTGGCCGGCGCGGCGTCGCCGTGCGCGATCTGCACCTGCAGCCGGAGCATCTGCAGGGAGTCGAATGCCGCCACCCAGGCCTGGCCTTCGTTCGGCGCCACCCGCAGCAATGGGGCCACGGCCTGCAGCCGTTCGCGCGTGCCGGTGTGGGCCACACCATGGGCCAGCGCGTACAGCCGCGCAAAATCCACAAACAGCGCGGTGCCGGCGAACTTGAGGTCGACCCAGGCACGCCCGTCGACGTGCTGCGTTTCGATCGCGCCGCGCCAGTTCAGCGGCGGCCGATGGCGCAGCGCGTTGTCGGCCAGTTGCTTGATGAAGCGCGGCACCCGCGCGGCCTGGCTGGCGATCAGCTCGCCAAAACCCTGGGCCAGCGCCACGCGGCCCGCCAGCGGCCTCAGGTCGAAGAAGATGCTGGCCTTCAACAGGTCTTGCGGCCCGCCGCGCTCGATCCAGTGGTCGAAGCGCTCGCGCCATTCGTCCACCGTCAGGCAGCACGCCGGGTTGCTGGCCATCACATTGCCATTGCACAGCGGATAGCCGCAGCGGTCGAGCGCGTCGTTGACGCGGCGTGCGAACTTCAACCACGCGGGGCGGTCGTGGTCGGGCGCCTCGCTGGTGAACACCAGGCCGTTGTCCTGGTCGGTCGCAATCGTCTGCTCCGAGCGGCCTTCCGAGCCGAACGCCAGCCAGCACGCGCGCCGCAGGTCCACGCCCTCGTCGCGCGCGAGCATCCGCACCAGCTGTTCGGTGAGCACGTCGTTGAGGTGGCTGATGAGCTGCGTCAGCGGGCGCGCGGCCACGCCTTGCCCGAGCAGGTGGCGCGCGAGGCGCCGAATGTCGTGCGCGGCGGCGGCGAGCGCGTCGACATCGCGCGCGGCGCGAACCGTGGCGCTGACATGCTGGAGCGACAGGCGCTGCAGCACGAACAGGTCGCGCTCCGACACCAGGCCGACCACACGCCCGTCCTGCGTCACCGGCACATGGCGGATCGCATGGCGCAGCATCAGCAGCGCCGCGTCGTGCGCCGTGTCGAGCACGCTGAGCGTGCGGATCGGCGCCGTCATCACGCTGGAGATCGGGCTCTGCAGCGGCACCTGCGCCAAGGTGATGCGGCTCAGGACGTCGTGCCGCGTCAGGATGCCCTGCGCGGCGCCGGCTTGGTCGATCACCAGCACCGAGCCGACATCGTGGTCGCGCATCAAGGCCAGCGCTTCGGCCAGCGGCGCCCCGGGCCGCACCGCCACCGGCGCCTTCAGCGACAACTGGCCGAGCGGGGTTTCGAGCGACTGCTCGGCCAAGGCCTGCGAGCCGGGGTTGGCGCGCATCGACAGGTGCGACACCCCGGGCTGGCCGCGAATCTTGTCGGGCACCGCAATGAAGGAATGCGAGGGCATGGTGTGGGTGCAGTGTGATGGCGTTGCGCGGTGGTCGTCAATCGCCCGACGGGGCGGCGGGCCGCGATCGTGTCACGGCCCGGGAAACAGCCGCTCGTCCGCTTCGCGCAGGCGCCGGCTCAATTCGCGGCCCATGTTCATCTCGATCAGCACGAATTGTTCGATGTCCAGTTCGTAGACGCGCATCAGGTGGGCCGTGCTGATTTCGATCGCCACGCAGTCTTCGAGGGCGCGCACCGATGCGCTGCGCGGCGCCAGGTCCATCAGCGCCATCTCGCCGAAGCAGTCGCCGGCCGCCAGCAGGCGCAGCCGCTGCGGCCCGCGGCCGGCCACGTCGCGCAGCACCTCGGCGGCGCCGGATTCGAGCACGAACATCACGTCGCCGCGGTCGCCCTGGCGACAGAAGAATTCGCCGCCGGCCAGCCGCACGCTGCGCGACAGGCCGAGCAGGAACTCGAGCACGTCGGTGCGGATGGCGCCGAACAGGGCCATCTGTTGCAGCATCTGGATGCGGGTGGCGTTCATGGTCGGGCGGGCAGGCAATCGCAGTCTCTCGGGCCGCCAGGGCGAACCGGCCGCTGCACGGGATGCCATC
>JANORB010000212.1:0-15914 GCA_031415135.1 Methylibium sp. | reverse complement strand
AGGCCTTGGCTTCGCCGCCGAACTTGGCTGCGAGCACGCTGGTCAACGCCGCAGTGAGCGTGGTCTTGCCGTGGTCGACGTGACCGATCGTGCCGACGTTGACGTGCGGCTTCTTGCGTTCGAATTTGCTTTTTGCCATTTGCTGCTCCTGGCGACCTCGTGACGAGGGACTCTGAAATCTCGCTGCCGAACCTTGGTGCCCATGGCGCGGATCGAACGCGCGACCTCTCCCTTACCAAGGGAGTGCTCTACCACTGAGCCACATGGGCGATCCACACGGGTTTTCGAACATCTTGATTCTCAAACCGCTGGGGACCGCGTGCCTTCAATCCAAAAAAAGAATGCCTGAAACCTCTTTGATCTGCATGGAGCGGGAGACGAGACTCGAACTCGCGACATTTTGCTTGGAAGGCAAAAGCTCTACCAACTGAGCTACTCCCGCGCTGAACCTCTCTTGAAATGCAATGCGCCTGTTGGTGGAGGAGGCTGGATTCGAACCAGCGTAGGCGTAAGCCAACAGATTTACAGTCTGCCCCCTTTAGCCACTCGGGCACCCCTCCTAGACGAACCCGGGACTATAGCACGGTCAGCGCCGTGCTTGACCGATGGCCCACCAGTCAATTTGATCCTGCGTGGCCACGAAGTGGCTGCCGTCCGCCATGAACTGGCGCTTGAAGTCGTTGGACGGATGGCGGGTGCGCAAGGCGCGCGGCGTCACACCCGCTGGGATGTTTTCGTCGAAGAACGCATTCGCCGGCTTGCCCCAAAGCAAGAAGGTCGGCACTTTTGCGGAAGTACACAACGCCTTGACGATATCGGATGTGAGCGTTTGCCAACCGCAGCCTGTATGGCTAGCCACGATCCCCACTTCGACGGTCAAGGTCGGGTTGAGCAAGAGCACCCCCTGGCGCGCCCACGCGTCCAGCCGCCATTCGGCTGGCGCGAGAAATTCCGGCCGATCGGCCTGGAGCACCGCAAAGACCCGGCGCAGCGAGTGCGGCCGGCCTCGGCCGGCCGAAAACGCCAGCCCGTCGGCATGCCCGGGGCTGGGGTAGGGATCCTGGCCCAGGATGACGACGCCGATGTCCTTCGGCTCGCACAACCGCAGCGCCCGAAAAGGATCGGGCGGCGCGATGGGGCGCGTGCCGGAGACCTGCCTCACCCTGGCGACGACGCCGTCCTGCACCTGCGGCGTCCACCCCGGCAGCACCTCGCGCCAGGCCGCGGGCAGGGTTGAAAACACAGCCGGCAGGTCGTCGGCAGTCACGACGCCGCTTCGCCGAACAGCGCGGACAGCGCGGCGCCGGGGTCGGCAGCACGCATGAACGCTTCGCCGACCAGGAAGGCATGCGTGCCCGCCGTGCGCATGCGAACAACATCAGCGGCGCTCGAGATGCCGCTTTCGGTCACCACCAGCCGATCGGCCGGAACGCGCTCCAACAATCCAAGCGTCGTGTGCAACGACACCTCGAAGGTCCGCAGGTTGCGGTTGTTGATGCCCACCAGCGGCGTCTTCAATCGCAGCGCGCGGTCCAGTTCGGCGCCGTCGTGCACCTCGACGAGCACGGCCATGCCCAGCGCGCCGGCCTGCTCCTCCAGGTCGACCATCTGCGCATCGTCAAGGCAGGCGGCGATGAGCAAGATGCAATCGGCCCCACAGGCGCGTGCCTCGAACACCTGGTACGCGTCGATCATGAAATCCTTGCGCAGCACGGGCAGCGCGCAGGCCGCGCGCGCCTGCACCAAAAACTCGATCGACCCCTGGAAGAACCGCAGGTCCGTCAGCACGCTCAGGGCGGCGGCGCCGTGGCATTCGTAGCTGGCGGCGATGTCCGCGGGAACGAAGTCTTCGCGCAACACGCCCTTGCTCGGGCTGGCCTTTTTCACCTCGGCGATCACCGCCGCCCGGCCGGTTGCGATCTTGTTTTGCAAGCTGCCGACAAAGTCGCGCTGGCCGCCCAGCGCTTCGGCGTCGCGGCGCAGGCTGGCGAGGCCGCGCCGCCCGCGCGCGACGGCAATCTCTTCGCGCTTGACCGCGACGATGCGCGTCAGGATGTCGTCCACGTCAGCCTCGCCGTCAGGTCATGTCGATTGAAGTGCCTTGGCGCGCGCCACGAACTGATGCAGCTTTGCCAACGCCTTGCCATTGGCCACCGCTTCGCGGGCCAGCTCAACGCCCTGGGCCATGCTGGTGGCCACGTTGGCGGCGTAAAGCGCCACCCCCGCATTCAGGATGACGATGTCGCGCGCCGGTCCCGGCTCGTTGTCCAGCACCGACTGCATCAGCGCCATGGACTGCGCCGGCGTTTCCACCCTCAGCGCGCGGTTGCTGGCCATCGTCAGGCCAAAGTCCTCGGGGTGGATTTCGTACTCGCTGATGCCGCCGTCCTTGAATTCACCCACCAGCGTGGCCGCCCCGAGCGACACCTCGTCCATGCCGTCGCGGCCATAGACCACCAGCGCGTGTTCGGCGCCCAGCCGTTGCAGCGCGCGCACCTGGATGCCCACCAGATCGGGGTGAAACACGCCCATCAGGATGTTGGGCGCATCGGCCGGGTTGGTCAGCGGCCCGAGGATGTTGAAGATCGTGCGCACGCCCAGTTCCTTGCGCACCGGCGCCACGTTCTTCATCGCCGGGTGGTGGTTGGGTGCGAACATGAAGCCGATGCCGGTGTCGGCAATGCAGCGGCTGATGGATTGCGGCGTCAGCGACAGCGGCACGCCCAGCGCCTCCAGCACATCGGCGCTGCCCGACTTGCTGCTGACGCTGCGATTGCCGTGCTTGCTGACGCGCGCGCCGCAGGCGGCGGCGACGAACATGCTGCAAGTGGAAATGTTGAAGGTGTGGGAGCCATCGCCGCCGGTGCCGACGATGTCGACCAGGTGCGTGCGATCCGCCACTTCCACCTTGGTCGAAAATTCGCGCATCACCTGCGCGGCCGCGGTGATCTCGCCGATGGTCTCCTTCTTGACCCGCAGGCCGACCAAAAAGGCGGCCATCATGACCGGCGACATCTCGCCCGACATGATGCGCCGGGTCAACGCCAGCATCTCGTCGTGGAAGATCTCGCGGTGTTCGATCGTGCGGGTCAGCGCTTCGGTGTTGGTCAACGGCATGGTGGGCTCCGGTGGCTGGGGCAGGCTCGGCGGTTCAGGCCCGCAGGTGTTCCCGCATCGCGGCAACGGTGCGATCCACCCCCGCGGCATCGACATCGAGGTGGGTGACAAAACGCAGCCGGTACAGGCCGGTTGCGAGTATGCCGCGCGCTTTCAGGTGCGCCATCAGGCCCTCGGCGCGTTCGCCTTGAACATCGGCGAAAACAATGTTGGTCTGCGGCGCCTCGACCGTCAGGCCGGGCAGCCCTTGCAGGCCCTGTGCCAGGCGTTGCGCAAGCGCGTGATCGTCCGCCAGGCGCTCGATGTGGTGGTCCAGCGCATGCAGCGCCGCAGCGGCCAGCACGCCGGCCTGGCGCATGCCGCCGCCGAGCATCTTGCGCCAGCGGTGCGCGGCGCGAACGAACTCCCGCGAGCCCACGAGGGCCGATCCGACCGGCGCCCCCAGCCCCTTGGAAAAACACACCGAGACGCTGTCGAAGTGCCGGGCGATGTCGCGGGCCGGAACGCCGAGCTTCACCGCGGCGTTGAACAGGCGCGCGCCGTCCAGGTGGGTCGCCAGGCCACGCCGGCGCGCCAGCGCCGTGGCGTCCGCGATGTACGCCAACGGCAACGCCTTGCCGCCCAGCGTGTTTTCAAGGCACAGCAGGCGCGAGCGCGCAAAGTGCGAATCAATCGGCTTGATGGCCGCCTCGATGTGCTTCAGCGCCAAGGTCCCATCGGCCTGGTGCTCCAGCGGCTGTGGCTGCACGCTGCCCAGCACCGCCGCGCCGCCGCCCTCCCAGCGGTAGGTGTGGGCCATCTGGCCGACGATGTATTCGTCGCCGCGCGCGCAGTGGGTCATGATCGACGCCAGGTTGCTCTGTGTGCCGCTGGGCACGAACAGCGCCGCCTCCTTGCCCAGCAGCGCGGCGATGCGCTCCTGCAAGGCGTTGACGCTGGGGTCGTCGCCGAACACATCGTCGCCGAGCTCGGCGCTGGCCATCGCCGCGCGCATGGCGGGCGTCGGCCGCGTGACGGTGTCGCTTCGCAGATCGACGATGTTCATGCTGCCCGCCTCCCGAAGTTCAAGTGTCCTCGCACGTCCGCGTGGTCGGCGGCCTGGTCGCATTCCGCTGGTCGATCCCCGTGAACGGGGCCCCTCGCCCTTCGCTTCACCGCGCCCGCTCCAGGAAGTTCTTCAGCATCGTGTGCCCATGCTCGGTGAGGATGGACTCGGGGTGGAACTGCACGCCTTCCAGTGGCGTGGCCGTGCCCGCCAGTTGGCGGTGCCGCACCCCCATGATTTCGCCGTCTTCCGAGGTCGAGGTGATCTCCAGCTCCGCCGGCAAGCTGGCGCGCTCGATCGCCAGCGAGTGATAGCGGATCACCGTGAACTGTTTCGGCAGCGCGGTGTAAACACCCCGCTCGTCGGTGCTGATGACGCTGGTCTTGCCATGCATCTGGCGCGCCGCGCGCACGATGTTGCCGCCCAGCGCCGCGCCAATGCTCTGATGTCCCAGGCACACGCCGAGCAGCGGCAGCTTGCCGGTGAAATGCCGCACCGCCTCGACACAAATGCCCGCCTCGGCCGGCGAACACGGCCCGGGCGACAGCACCAGCCTGTGCGGCCGCAGCGCCTGGATGCCTTCGACCGTGATCTGGTCGTTGCGGAACACCCGCACCTCTTCGCCCAGCTCGGCAAAGTACTGCACCAGGTTGTAGGTGAAGCTGTCGTAGTTGTCGATCATCAGCAGCATGTCAGAACCCCTCCTCGACCAGCTCGGCGGCGCGGATCAGCGCGCGCGCCTTGGCCTCGGTTTCCTTCCATTCCAGCTCGGGCACTGAATCGGCGACGACACCGGCGGCCGCCTGCACGTACAGCACCTGGTCCTTCACGATGCCGGTGCGGATCGCAATGGCCACGTCCATGTCGCCCGCAAAGCTGAGGTAGCCGCAGGCGCCGCCATAGATGCCGCGCTTGACCGGCTCCAGCTCGTCGATGATCTGCATCGCGCGCACCTTGGGCGCACCGGTCAGCGTGCCGGCGGGGAAGGTGGCGCGCAGCACGTCCAGGCTGGTCATGCCGTCCTTGAGCAGGCCTTCGACATTGCTGACGATGTGCATCACGTGCGAATAGCGCTCGACCGTGAACGCCTCGGTCACTTTCACGCTGCCGGTCTTGGCGATGCGGCCGATGTCGTTGCGCGCCAGATCGATCAACATCACATGCTCGGCACGCTCCTTGGGGTCGCCGCTCAGCTCTTGCTCGAGCGCCTTGTCCTGCGCCTGCGTGGCGCCGCGCGGGCGCGTGCCGGCGAGCGGGCGGATGGTCACCTTCGCGCCTTCGGGCGTGTGCTCCTGGCGCACCAGGATCTCGGGCGACGCGCCGACGATCTGAAACTCGCCCATGTCATAGAAGTACATGTACGGCGACGGGTTCAGCGAGCGCAGCGCGCGGTACAGGCTCAGTGGCGACTCGGTGTAGCGCTTGCGCAGGCGCTGCCCCACCTGCACTTGCATCATGTCGCCGGCGGCGATGTATTCCTTTGCCTTCAGCACGGCGGCGATGTAGGCGTCCTTGCCAAACTCGCGTTCCACGCCGTGCGAGGCGCCGCGCCGAACGGCGGGCGCCGTCACGCTGTAGTGCAGCTTGTCACCCAGTTCGGCGAGCCGCCGCTTGGCACGCGAGAAGGCTTCGGCCTCGCTCGGGTCGGCATAGACGATCAGGTACAGCCGGCCGGACAGGTTGTCGATGACCGCCAGTTCCTCGCACTGGAGCAACTGGATGTCGGGTGTGCCGATGGCGTCGGGCAGTGCTGCGGCCTGCGTCAGCCTGGGCTCGATGAACCGAACCGCGTCGTAGCCGAAGTAGCCGGCCAATCCACCGCAAAAGCGTGGCATGCCGGGGCTCAGCGCCACCTTGAATCGGCGCTGGTAGGCGGCGATGAAGTCCAGCGGGTTGCCCGCATGGGTCTCGACGACCGTGCCGTCGGTCACCACTTCGGTTTGAAAACCGCTGGCGCGCAACAGCGTTCGGGCCGGCAGGCCGATGAACGAATAGCGCCCGAAGCGTTCACCGCCGACGACGGATTCGAGCAGAAAACTGTTCTTTCCGCCGCCCGAGGCGTAGGCCAGTTTCAGGTACAGCGACAGCGGTGTTTCGAGATCGGCAAACGCTTCCTTGATGAGCGGAATGCGATTGAAGCCTTGCAACGCAAGGCTCTTGAATTCAAGTTCGGTGATCACGGCTCGGGGCTCCTGCATGGGCCGCGCCAGCTGACGAGAGGGCCTGCGCGACGGCTGTTTTCGGATGTCCGGTCAGCCATGCGGCCAACCTGTGGAGCCGAAGGGCGCGCGGGATTCGAGGCGAACCCGGCCGCACCCGCGGCAAACTAAACCCGCGGCAAGAAGCCGCGCGCCGGCGGGCGCCAGGGCCATGCTCCCCGGTCGTGAGACCTCGTGGTTTGTTTGCGCGTCGAAAACATCGGCAAAAGTGTAGCAGCCTGCTGGTTTCGGTCGATCCGGCCTTGCCCGGGCCCTCAGGCCGGGCACGGCCGTGGCTCAACGCTTGAGCGCGCCGGCCCCGGCGGACTCGAAGGGCAGCGTATCGGCGAACCCGTGGTTTCGCGTGGCGCTCGCAGCGCTGCGGGCCGGCCGGCGCACCAGGCGCTGGGTATCGGCGAACCCATGCGCCGGCGTCGGTTGGCCGACCGGCGCCGGGCCATTGACTTCGAGCCGCAAACGGTCGAGCTCCGCGTAAGCGGTCTTCAGTTGCTCTTCAAGCCGCGCCACCGAGGAGCGCTGGTCGGCCGACGCCACCGCGAGCTGACGCGGCAGCGTGCTGCGCTGATGCTCCAACTCCTTCCGTGCCAGCGCGTGGGACGCGTTGAGCTTGTCGACCACGGCGTCGTGCTGTTTGCGATGCACCTCGATGAGGTGGCGCAGCTTCAGGTCGAACCTGCGGCCCATGGAGCGGGTTGTGAACCACCAGGCCAGGCCAGCGCCGCCGACGAGCGCCGGGACGGCCGCAGCGATCAATCCATCCAGTGTCATGGTCATCTCCATCTTGCCAGGAACCTGGGAGGGTTATCGGTTCACCGGCCCGAATTCAGTAGCCTTGCAGCGCTGCCGGCGATGTGGCGCAGAGAACCAAAGCGTGCAGGATTTTGCGTCACCGCAGCGGCGCTGCATCAGCGCCGCCGCAGCATCCAGCCAATGGCCACACCGATCAGCACCAATCCGAGCCCGCTGGCCAGCGCCACACCGGGGCTGGTGAGCGCATTCGAGGGGCCGGCGTCGTCCAGCCCGAGCACGCACACGTTGCCGCCGGCCACGGTGCAGTGCCGGTCCGCGGGGCAGGTCTTCAGACCATCGGGCGGCGCGGGAACGCCGCACTGAGCACCGGCGCCTTGCAGCAGTTGCAGCAGGGTTTGCGGCTGGCGGGTCAGGACGTCGGTCATGGCCTGGGTGCTACGGGCTTGACACAGGCCGCCGCAGTCTTGGCGCGCTGGCGCGCCACATCGACGTCCGCATCGAACGCCAGCGCCACACCCATGCGCCGCTTCAAAAAGCTTTCGGGCTTGCCGAACAAGCGCAGGTCGGTGTTCGGCACCCGCAAGGCATCGTCCACGCCGGTGAACACCACGCCCCGCGCGTCGACACCGCCATAGATCACCGCGCTCGCCCCGGGGCTTTTCAGCGCGGTGTTGACCGGCAGGCCCAGGATGGCGCGGGCGTGCAGTTCAAACTCGTTCTGCCACTGGGTGACCAGCGTGACCATGCCGGTGTCGTGCGGCCGTGGCGACACTTCGCTGAACCACACGGCGTCACCCTTGACGAACAACTCCACGCCGAACAGGCCCTGGCCGCCGAGGTTGTCGGTCACCGACTTCGCGATCTCGCGCGCGCGCCGCAGCGCCTCGGGCCGCATCGGCTGGGGCTGCCAACTTTCGACATAGTCGCCCTGCACCTGGAGGTGGCCGATGGGGTCGCAGAACGAGGTTTCAACCGCGCCGCCGGCGCCGAGCGCACGCACCGTCAGCAAGGTGATTTCGTAGTCGAAAGCAATGAAGCCTTCGACGATCACGCGGCCATGTCTGACACGGCCGCCGGCCATGGCGTGGCCCCATGCCCGCGCCACATCGGCAGGGCCGTCGACCATGCTCTGGCCTTTGCCCGAGCTGCTCATCACGGGCTTGACGATGCAGGGGTAGCCGATCGTCGAATCGATGGCCGCCTGCAGCTCGGCCAACGAATCCGCGAACACGAACGGGCTGGTGGGCAGGCCCAGCGTTTGCGCGGCCAGGCGGCGGATGCCCTCCCGGTCCATGGTCAGGCGCGCCGCGCGTGCGGTCGGAATGACGCGCACCACACCGGCGGCTTCCAGTTGCTCCAGCACTCCGGTGGCAATGGCTTCGATTTCGGGCACCACGAGGGCGGGCCGTTCGGCTTCGATCAATGCCTTGAGCCGGGCCGGGTCGCTCATCAGAATCGTGCGCGCATGGTGCGCCACCTGATGGCCGGGCGCGTTGTCGTAGCGGTCCACGGCAATCGTTTCCACGCCCAGGCGCTGCAGCGCGATCAGCACCTCCTTGCCCAGCTCACCGCTGCCCAGCAGCATGACTTTCGTGGCGTTGGGCGAGAGCGGCGTTCCGAGGGTGGTCATGGTTGGCGTCAGGTGGAAACAGACAACGGGGGTGCCCATTGTGCGCAAGCGGGTTGGGGTTGCGCCTGCTGAAGGCCGCTTTATCATCTGATCCATGAACTCCGGCCCCCGCGACGTTGCCCAGATTCGCCTCGACAACGCACTGCTGCTGTTCGAAGAGTTCGTGCATGCCACTGTCAAGTACCCCGACGCCGCCACCTTGCGCGGCCTGGAGGGGCGCTTTGCCGAGCGACTGCAGATCCAGCCGAGCTACTGGAGCCAGATCAAGGGCCGCTCGCGCCAGATCGGCGAACGGCTGGCGCGCCAGTTCGAACAGTTGTGCCACAAGCCGAACGGCTGGATGGATCAGCCGCATGGTGTGGGCGCCGAGGCGCCCGCCGCCGCGACTGCCGCAGCCACCCGCGCCCAGGACAACGACGCGCTGCGCACTGTCCCGCAAGACGACGATGAACGGTTCATCGTGGGCCTGGTGCTGACCTACTACCGGCGCCACCCGCAGCGCGCGCGCGCCCGGCTGCTCGATCTGCTGGGCGAGGTGCTGGCCCCTTCGGCCCCCGCCGCCGCGGCCGGGCCGGGCAAGCCGCACAAGCCGGCCCCGAACGACGATGGGCGCGACCTCTGGAGCCGCACCCAGGCCGCCGTGGCGCCGTTGAAACGAAAACGCTGAAGGGCAATTTCTCACACCGCCATGGTGATAAATACCCCTTGCTCAGTTGCGCATTCCATTTATCATATGCGCAAGAAGCGGCCGAAATCACCCGCCGCAGCGACACCCCGATCAACCACCACCCCGAAAGCGCCATGACCCGTCTCGACGCCCCGACCGATGCAATGCCCCGCCGCCCTGCGGCAGGCGCGCTTGCCTTGGCCATGGGGGTTGGACGTCTGGGTGCGCGATCCGGCTCGCCGCCGCGCTGAGCGTCCCTGCTGACGCGTGCAGCGTCGAACGGCCCGGGTTGCGTCACCGCCCCGGGCCGTTCTGCTTTTTGCCGCCACAGGAGAGACGACCATGAAGATCACCGTCCGCACCCTCAAGCCTCGCAATCCGCTGGTGGCGCTGGCGCGTCGGCGCCGGGCCGGTTCACACCGGCCAGACGCCGGCAGCCAGCGCCAGCAATCGAATCGCGCCCTGAAGCGCGAAGTCGACCGAATGAAACCAAGCCCATGACATCCGCGCAGCCCGGCTGCGAAGAAGGAAACCACCATGTTCAGTCTGAAATACCCGCGCTGGAGCCCCGCTGAGCTGGCGCACCCGCATCCCGCGCGGCACCTGGCCGCCTTGGCCCTGCGCAGCGCCAGTGCGGTGTTGGCGCGCCTGGCCCGTCGCCTGGCCGTCCCGCTGAAACCACCGGCGGCCCGAGGGCAAGACCTGGAGTTCCATGCCGAGGCCGGCGCGCCCGAAGGTGCGCTGTACCTGGACGGCAAGCTGGTCGGCTGGCTGCCCGGCGTCAGGCGGCTTTGAGCCGCACAGGCCACGCACCGGCCGGCCGGTGCGTGGCGCCCTCGACCGGGGCCCGATCCCGCCATGCGCGCCAGAGCCGCGCGCGGTTCAGATCATTGCCAGTGCCGTCTTGTGCGTCGGCGCCGGGAAGTGCCGATCCAGTTCGGCGCGGTCATCGGCGCTGAGCACCAGGCTCGCTGCGGCCAGGTTTTCGCGCAGGTGCGACTCCCGCACGGCCTTGGGAATGGCCATCACACCGGGCTGTGACAGCACCCAGGCGAGCGCCACTTGCGCGGCGCTGACAGCGTGCCGCCGCCCAATGCCACTCAACACCGCATCGCCGGCCAACGCGCCCTGATCGATGGGCGAGTACGCCATGGCCGGCATGCCGTTCGCGCGCAGCCAGGGCAGCAAGCTGAACTCGGCCCCGCGCTGGCTCAACGAGTAGTACACCTGATTGGCTGCGCACTGCGCGCCTTGCGCGACGGCGGCAAGCTCCATCATGTCGCTGCGGTCCAGGTTGCTCACACCCCAGTGGCGAATCCGGCCCGCCGCCTTCAGTTGCTCGAAGGCAGCGACCGTCTCCGCCAGCGGATGCGAGCCACGCCAGTGCAGCAGGTACAGATCGATGTGGTCCAGGCCCAGGCGCTTCAGGCTGCGTTCGCACGCCGGCCGCGTCCCGCCCCGGCTGGCGTTGTGGGGGTACACCTTGCTGACCACGAACAGCTCGGCGCGCGCCACGTCGCCCGCGGCCAGGGCCTGCGCCACCGCTTCGCCCACCACCTCTTCGGCGCCCCCTTCGCCGTACATTTCAGCGCTATCGATGACGCGGTAGCCCATCTCGATGGCCAGCCGCACCGCCTTGACCTCGACCGCGCGCCGGCTCGCCGACTCACCCATTCGCCAGCTGCCCAGGCCCAGCGCGGGGACGGTTTCTCCACTGGGCAAGGTGACAATCGGGGTTGGCATGGGTGGCTTGTCGAGCGGTGATGCTGCATCGTAGGCGATCACGCCGCCCGATTCCAGGAGACGCCCCATGAGCAAGAACACCTTCGTCGTCGACCGCAAGAACCTCCGCCATACGCAGTGGGTAACGCAGGAAAGCGCAGCGCTGGCCGAAGGTCAGGTGCGATTGCGCATCGATGCCTTTGCGCTGACGTCGAACAACATCACCTACGCCGCATTTGGCGAGGCAATGAACTACTGGAGCTTCTTCCCGACGGGTGATGCGCAGACCGGCTGCATTCCGGTGTGGGGGTTCGCCGATGTCAGCGAGTCGCGTGCCGCCGGCGTGGCGGTGGGCGAGCGCTTCTACGGCTACTTCCCCATCGCCGATGAAGTGGTGCTGCAACCGGCGCGCATCGGCGCCACCGGATTCGCCGACGGCGCCGAACACCGGCGCGAACTGCATCCCGTCTACAACCAGTACCACCGCTGCAGCGCCGACCCGGGCTACCTGGCGGCACTTGAAGCCGAGCAGGCGCTGCTCAGGCCGCTGTTCATGACAGCGTTTCTGATCGACGACTTCCTGGCCGACAGCGGGTTCTTCGGCGCGCGCACCATCGTGTTGTCCAGCGCGTCCAGCAAGACGGCCTACGGCACCGCGCATTGCCTCGCGCAGCGGCGTGGCACACCCGGCGCGGTGCGCGTGATCGGGCTCACGTCGCCCGCCCACCTGGCGTTCACCCAGGGCCTCGGTTGTTACGACGAGGTGGTGACTTATGCGGCGGTGCCCACGCTGCCTGCCGACACCCCCACCGTCTACGTCGACTTCAGCGGGAGCGTGGCGGTGCGCGCCGCAGTGCACACGCATTTCGGCGATCGGCTGATGTACAGCTGTTCCGTCGGCGGCACGCACTGGGATGCGCTGGGCAGCGGCAAGGGACTGCCCGGCCCCAGGCCGGCATTGTTTTTTGCGCCCGCCCAAGCCAAGAAGCGCCATGCCGATTGGGGCGCCGCCGACCTGCAACAGCGAATGGCGCAGGCCTGGCAGGGGTTCATCAAGCCGGTGACCGACCCGCGGCACCCCTGGCTGCAGGTCGTGCGGGGCAGCGGGAGAGCGGCGGTGGAGGCCACCTACGCCGCGCTGCTGGGAGGCCGGGTCCAGCCGCAGCAGGGGCACGTCCTGTCGGTGTGAGGCGTCCACCACCGCTCAAGTCCATCGCCTGCGCGCCGAAAACGGCAGTAACACCACTCCCCCTGGGGTTCGCCATGACGACCCTTGCGCCTCGGATGACCGCGCCGCTGCCCGACCTGAACGCCTGGACCGCACATTTCAAGGCGGCCGACATTCCGATCCTGGCCGAAACCGCCGAAGCGCTCGAAGCGATGCGCCTGCGCGAGGATGATGTCGACGCCAACCTGATCGGCGAGATGATTTCCGCCGACCCGTTGATGACGCTGAAGGTGCTGGCCCATGCCGCCACCCACCGCGGCAGCCGCATGGTGACCGACACCGAAACGGTGATCGCCACGTTGGTGATGATGGGCATATCACCGTTCTTCCGCGCCTTCGGCCCGCAGGCCACGGTCGAGGACCGGCTCGCTTCCGAGCCTGCGGCGTTGGCAGGCCTGCTGGACACGGTGCGCCGCGCTCACCGGAGTGCGAACTTCGCGCTCGGGTTCGCGGTGCACCGGCACGACCGGGATGCCGCGGTGATCCACGGCGCCGCCTTGCTGCATGACTTTGCCGAGATGCTGCTGTGGTGCCACGCCCCCGCGCTGGCGTTGAAGATCCGGAGCGCCCAACAAGGCGACCTGGCCCTTCGCTCGAGCGCGGTCCAGCGCAGCGTGCTCAACATCGAACTCGGTGACCTTCAGCAATCGCTGATGAAGTCGTGGCGCTTGCCCGAACTGCTGATCCGCATCAACGACGACGCCCATGCCGAACAGGCCCGCGTGCAAAACGTGGTGCTCGCGGTTCGACTGGCGCGCCACTCGGCGCAGGGCTGGGACAACGCGGCCATTCCGGATGACGTGGCCGGCGTGGCCGCGCTGCTGAACCTGTCGCACGGCGCGGCGCTGCAGTTGATCGAGCAGATCGAGCACTGAGCGGCAGCGCGGGCACCCCGACGCGGGACCTGTTCCTCCTGCGACAAGGCTCAAGGCGGCCGACCCCGCCGAGCGCCAAACCTTGCCAGCAGGTGTTGCATTCCGCCTCCGGAGTGTGAGCATTTCACGCTTGGCTCGAACTATCGGTGGTGTGGCGCGCGGACAAACGCGACATTGCGGCCTGCCGGTCACAGGGGTTCGCGTCTCACATCGAGACGGCGAGGCAACCGCCGGCACAAACACAAATCGATCTTGAGGAAACACTCACATGAAAGCAATTGGCGCTGAATTCTTTGGCACGTTCTGGCTGGTCTTGGGGGGCTGCGGCAGCGCGGTGCTGGCCGCGGCTTTTCCCGGCGTGGGCATTGGGCTGATGGGTGTCTCGCTGGCCTTCGGGCTGACGGTCGTGACGATGGCGTACGCCATCGGCCACATCTCGGGTTGCCACCTGAACCCCGCCGTGTCCATCGGCCTGTGGGCCGGTGGCCGCTTCGAAGCGAGCAAACTGCTGCCCTACATCGCAGCGCAAGTGGCCGGCGCCGTCGTCGCGGGCGGTGTGCTGTACCTCATCGCAAGCGGCAAAGCGGGTTTCGACGTGTCTGCCGGTTTTGCATCCAACGGCTTCGGCGAGCATTCGCCCGGCAAGTACTCGATGGTGGCGGCGCTGGTCTGCGAAGTGGTCATGACGATGATGTTCCTGATCATCATCCTCGGGTCCACCGACAAGCGCGCGCCGGCCGGCTTCGCGCCGCTGGCCATCGGCCTGGGCCTGACCTTGATTCACCTGATCAGCATTCCGGTCACCAACACCTCGGTCAACCCGGCGCGCAGCACCGGCGTGGCCTTGTTCGTGGGCGACTGGGCGGTGGCGCAACTGTGGATGTTCTGGGTCGCGCCGATCGTGGGCGCACTGCTGGGCGCAACGGTCTACAAGGCGATTGGCGGCTCGGACCGGTGACGGCTCGGGTCACACGGGGACGGCCGTGGTGTTTTTCACCCGGTCGAGCACAAAACTCGTCTTGCAGTCCTCCACGCTCGGGTGCTTCAACAGCGTGTCCATGATGAAGCGCGAGTAGTGCGCCATGTCTTGCACCACCACCCGCAGCAGGTAGTCCATCTCGCCCGTGAGCGCGGCGCATTCCACCACCTCGGGCCAGGCTTGCACCGAGGCACGGAACAAGTCCATCGGGTTGCGCTTGTGGACTTCGGAGTGCTTTTCCAGCCGCACATTCAGATAGGCCGTGAGCCCCAGGCCGACGCGCTCGGGCGGAACGATCGCCACGTAGCCCTGGATCACGCCTGATTCTTCGAGCCGCTTGACGCGCCGCAATGTGGCCGAAGGTGACAGGCTCACCTGGCCCGCCAAGACGTCGTAGGTGAGCCGGCCATCCGCCTGCAACGCCCGAAGAATGCGCCGGTCGATTGCATCAAGCTCAGGTTGGCCGTCCATCGCCCACATTTTGCAGCTTTGCTGCGCCGGCCGCCAGCGCGCGGCGGCAACTTGCACAAAAGCTGCGTGTCACCGAATCTACAGTTGCGGGTTGGGGCAAATCTGTCCCCGTCACACGCCGAACTGGAGTCACCATGCAATTCACCCCCTGGGACAACCCGATGGGCACCGACGGTTTCGAGTTTGTCGAATACGCCGCGCCCGACCCGGCGGCTTTGGGCCTGCTGTTCGAGACCATGGGCTTCCGCCCGATCGCCAGGCACCGGACCAAGAGCGTCACCTTGTACCGCCAGGGCGACATCAACTTCATCATCAACGCCGAGCCCAACTCGTTCGCGCAGCGGTTTGCCCGGCAGCATGGCCCCAGCGTCTGTGCGATGGCATTTCGCGTCAAGGACGCCAAGCTGGCCTACGAGCGGGCGCTCGAACTCGGCGCCTGGGGATTCGACAACCACACCGGGCCGATGGAGCTGAACATTCCGGCCATCAAGGGCATCGGCGACTCGTTGATCTACTTCGTCGACCGCTGGCACGGCAAGGACGGTGCGGCGCCGGGCGCCATCGGCAACATCAGCATCTACGACGTCGACTTCGTGCCGATCCCGGGCAGCCAGGCCAGCACCCTGGGCAACGGCCTGACCTACATCGACCACCTGACGCACAACGTGCATCGTGGCCGCATGAAGGAATGGGCCGACTTCTACGAGCGCCTGTTCGCCTTCAAGGAGGTGCGCTACTTCGACATCGAGGGCAAGCTGACCGGGCTGAAAAGCAAGGCCATGACGAGCCCGTGCGGCAAGATTCGCATCCCCATCAACGAAAGCTCGGACGACAAGAGCCAGATCGCCGAGTACCTGGACCTGTACCACGGGGAAGGCATCCAGCACATCGCACTGGGCACCGACGACATCTACGCCACCGTGGAAGGCATGAAGCGGCAGGGCGTGTTATTCCAGGACACCATCGCGACGTATTACGACCTGGTCGACAAGCGGCTGCCCAACCACGGTGAGCGGCTGGAGGACTTGAAGCGCCTGCGCATCCTGATCGACGGCGCCACCCACCTGGGCGCGCCGAACGAGTTGCTGCTGCAGGTCTTTACTCAAACGGTGATCGGCCCGATATTCTTCGAGATCATCCAGCGCAAGGGCGACCAGGGCTTTGGCGAAGGCAATTTCCGCGCGCTGTTCGAGAGCATCGAACTCGACCAG
>JANORB010000211.1:0-14114 GCA_031415135.1 Methylibium sp. | reverse complement strand
ACATCTACATGGGGGCGATTCCATGGATCGCGATTCAGCTCATCCTGGTGGCGATCGTGATCTTCGTTCCCGAAACAGTGACCGTGTTTCTCGACAAGGAAAAGGTGCTCGACATCAACAAGGCCGGTGAAGCGATTGAGCGGATGGGGGGCGGCCGAACGAAAGCGCCGGTCCCCGCGCTCGACCCGGGGCGAGGCTTGTCGCCCGACGATGCGGCGTCCGCTGTAAGCGGTTCAAGCTCCTCAACGGACGCTGAAGACCCGATGGAAGCGGTCAAGCGGGCGCTCGAGCAGGACAAGTCGAAAAAGTAGGCCCACCCTTGTTGGCGACCCGCCGCCGGGTCACAAGAGAAAAGGGGCTGCGGCAATGCCGACGCCCCTTTTCTTGTTCAAGTTCTCATTCAAGTCCGCATTGCCCTCCGCACGCTCCACCCAAGTGGAGTGGCGCCGTGACTACAGCTTGGCACTCTGCATGTAGTCGTCAAAGCCGGCCTCGGTGAAGCGGAACCAAAGGTTCGCGTCGCGTCGGAAAGCAGAGAAGTCTTCGTAGACCTTCTTCCAGGCCGGGTTGCTGGCGGAGAGTTCGGCGTACAGCGCCATTGACTCCTTGAAGGCACCATCCATCACGTCCTTCGGGAAACGGAACAGCTTGGTACCGCCCGCCACGAGCCTTTTCAGCGCGGCAGAATTCCTGCCGTCGTACTTGGCCTGCATGTCGGTGTGTGCGAAAGCGGCCGCGGCTTCGATGATCGCCTTGTACTCGCCCGAAAGCGCCTCATACGCCTTGATGTTGACGTGCAGGTCCAGTTGGGGGCCGCCTTCCCAATAGCCAGGGTAGGCGTAGTACTGGGCGATCTTCTGGAAGCCGAGTTTTTCGTCGTCGTAGGGGCCGACCCACTCGGCGGCATCGATGGTCCCCTTTTCCAGCGCGGTGTAGATCTCCCCGCCGGGAATGTTTGCCGCCACGCCGCCGATGCGCTCGAACACCTTGCCGCTGAAGCCGCCGGTGCGGAACTTGACGCCCTTGAGGTCGGCCAATGACTTGATTTCCTTGCGCCACCAGCCACCCATCTGCGCGCCCGTGTTGCCCATCGGGAAGCTGATGATGTTGAAGTTGCGATAGAACTCGCGCATCAGCTTGAGGCCGTTGCCTTCGTACATCCAGGCCGTCATCTGGCGGCTGTTCAAGCCAAACGGAATCGCGCAGCCGAGCGCAAAGGTCGGGTCCTTGCCGAAATAATAGTAGGGGGCGGTGTTGGCGCACTCAACCGTCGCGTTTTGTACCGCATCGACGGTACCGAACGCAGGCACGATTTCGCCGGCGGCGTGGGTGGAAATGACGAACTTCCCGCCGGTCATGTCGCTGACATGCTTGGCAAAAACGTCGGCCACGCCGAACAGTGTGTCGAGGGATTTCGGAAAGCTCGATGTCAAACGCCAGCGGACGGCGGTCTGGGCATGAACGATGGCCGGCGCAGCGCCAGCGGCCAGCACACCGGCAAGACCGGTTTGCCGAATGAAGAAACGACGCTCCATTGAATACTCCTTGAGTGAGTCGAACAGTTTCAAGCCGGTCGGATTCTAGGTTCGGGCTCCGACGCCCATCCCCGGGACTTACCCCTGCGAAAACAAGGCATTCCGCGCCCCGCAGAACTGCATCACATCCCGGCCACTTTCATGCGCTCGATCAACACCGAGCCGATGGTCTTGGAGCCGCTGGTGTAGGCGTCCGCCCCGACCGCGGCGATGGCCTTGAACATGTCGCGCAAGTTGCCGGCGATCGTGATCTCGTGCACCGGGTACTTGATGCGGCCGCCTTCGACCCAGAAGCCGGCCGCGCCCCGGGAGTAGTCGCCGGTCACGTAGTTCACGCCCTGCCCCATCAGCTCGATGACGAACAGCCCGCGGTCGAGCTTGCGCAGCATGGCCACGAGATCGTCGGCCGGGTCGGTGAGCCGGCTCGTCAATGCGAGGTTCTGCGAGCCGCCCGCGTGCCCGGTGGTTCGCATGCCGAGCTTGCGCGCGGAATAGGTCGACAGGAAATAGCCCTGCACCACGCCCTGGCTCAGAACGTCGCGCGGACGGGTCAGCACGCCTTCATCGTCGAATGGAGAGCTGCCTTTGCCTTTCAGGACATGGGGATCCTCGCGAATGTCGATGTGGTCCGGCAACACCTGCTGGCCCAGGCTGTCGAGCAGGAAACTCGACTTGCGATAGAGCGAGCCTCCGCTGGTGGCCTGCACATACGCGCCGAGCAGGCCGGAAGCCAGGGTCGCCTCGAACAGCACCGGCACCTCGCGGGTGGACAGCTTGCGCGCGTTGAGCCGCGACAACGAGCGTTCGGCGGCGTAGCGGCCCACCGCCTCGGGCGCCGCCAGGTCCTGCGGCGCGCGCATCGACGTGTACCAGTGGTCGCGCTGCATCTGGTCGCCGCCGCGCCCCGGCACCGAGGCGATCGGGGCCACCGACAACGAATGCCGCGAGCTGGCGTAGCCGGCGCGAAAACCGCGGCTGTTGCCGGCAAAGAAGTGCGATTGCTGGGCCGACACGCCGGCGCCCTCGGAGTTGGTGATGCGCCGGTCCACCGCCAGCGCGGCCGCCTCGCAGCGCAACGCGATCTGCATGGCCCCCTCGGCGTCGATGTCCCACGGATGGAACAGGTCGAGGTCACGCAAGGCCGCCTCACCCAGCGCCATGTCCTGCGCGTCGGGCAGACCCGCGGCCGGGTCTTCGGCGGTGAAACGGGCGATGTCGTGCGCCGCGCGCACCGTCTGCTCCAGCGCGGCGCGCGAAAAATCGGAGGTGCTGGCATTGCCGCGCCGCTGCCCGGCGTACACCGTCACACCCAGGGACTTGTCGCGGTTGCGCTCGACATTCTCGACCTCGCCCTTGCGCACCGAGACCGACAAGCCGATGCCCTCGGACACCTCGGCCGCGGCGTCGCTGGCGCCGATCTGGCTGGCAAAGGCCAGCACATCCTCAATCGATTGCTGAAACTGTTCGCGCGAAAACGAAAAGCCTTGGGGCGGGGGCGATGCGGGTTGAAGTTTTGGGGTCATGCGCAGGGGGCAAAGGTTGGAAAGCCGATCGACGGGTCGCCGAGTGAACGTGGCTGCGCGGCTATCATAGCGAGCCCCCGACATGCCCCATTTTCACGCCCGCCCGCACCGCTGAATGACTGCCACAAAGACCTCCGAGACCGGGGATGCGCCGATCGGCACCACCCTCTACGGCCGGCCCAGCAAGACTCGGCTGAAGCAGGCCTCGCATGACCTGCAGGACCTGGGCGTGGCGCTGGTCGAACTTCCTGAAAGCCGACTCGATGGCCTGAAAGTTTCGGAGCCGCTGCTCGATGCCGTGCGCGAATACAAGCGCACACGCAGCCATGAGGGCCGGCGGCGCCAAATGCAGTACATCGGCAAGCTGATGCGCCGCGCCGACACCGAGCCGATCCGCCAGGCCGTCACCGACATGCAGCTCGGCCGGGCCAAGGATTCGCTGGCGTTGCACCAGGCTGAACGCTGGCGCGCCGAACTGATCGACAGCGACGACGCCCTGACCCGCTGGACCAGCGAGCACCCGCACACCGACGTCCAGCAATTGCGCAGCCTGGTTCGAAGCGCCCGCAAGGATGCGGCGCAAGAGCCCGAACGGCGCAGCGGGCGGGCGTACCGGGAGTTGTTCCAGTTTGTCAGGGATGCGAGCCAGCATGAGTGAATTCGAACCCGTCACGATCGGGCTGGTCTCGGTCAGCGACCGCGCCTCCGCCGGCGTCTACCAGGACCAGGGCATTCCCGCCATGCAGGCGTGGCTGGGTCGAGTCGTGCGCAACCCTATCACCTGGGAAACCAGGCTGATTCCGGATGTCGAGGCCACCATCAGCACCACCTTGCGCGACCTGGTCGACCGCGCCCATTGCGACCTGGTGCTGACCACCGGCGGCACCGGCCCGGCGCTGCGCGACGTGACGCCGGAAGCGACGCTGGCGGTGGCCACCAAGGTCATGCCGGGTTTCGGAGAACAGATGCGGCAGATCAGCCTGCGCTTCGTGCCGACGGCCATCCTGTCGCGCCAGATGGCCGTGGTGCGCGACAAGGCGCTGATCATCAACCTGCCGGGTCAACCGAAAGCGATCGTCGAAACCCTGGAGGGCCTTCGCGAGGCGCGTCCGCCGGTGCCGGGAATCTTCGCCGCGGTCCCGTACTGCGTCGACCTGATCGGCGGCCCGTACATTGAAACCGATGACACCGTGTGCAAGGCGTATCGCCCCAAATCGGCGCTGCGCGCGCCGGACGGCTGAGTCCTGTGGCAACCGCCCCATGGACGCAAACAGCCGAGAAGCGCCGATGGAGGGCGCGCCTGGGTGCCTGGGTTTGTTTCGCCGCATGCCACGCCGTGGCTGCGGCGGCGGAGCCCACGCTTGCCTTCACCGTGACACGGGGCGACACCCTGATCGGCCTGTCCAGCCGCGTGCTGGTGGCGCCGGACAGCTGGCGCGAAGTTGCCGGGCTGAACCGGCTGGCTCTGCCGAACCGCCTGAAGCCGGGCCAGGTGCTGCTGATCCCGCTGCGCCTGCTGCGCTGGACGCCGGTCGACGCCACGCTGGTCAGCATCAACGGCGACGTTCTGGTGGGCGGCCGCCCCGGTGTGGCGCAGGGCACGGTGGCCGAAGGCCAGGCGGTCCAGACCGGCCCCTCGGGATCGGCCGTTGTTGAGCTGGCCGACCAGTCTCGCATCAAACTCGCGCCGTCGAGCCTGGTCGAGGTACTGGCCAGCCGGCGCCACCCCACGTCGAGCGCCACTGACCCCGCCGCCAACCCGTCCGCCGGGGTTTTTGCAGGCGCGCTGCGGCTGCTGCAGGGGTCGGTCGAGGTGTTTGCCACCAAGGTCCTGCGCGCCAAGCCGCTGGAGGTGAGCACACCGACGGCCGTGGTTGGCGTGCGCGGCACGCAGTACCGGGTGAACTTCGACGAAGCGGCCAATCGCAGCACGCGAGCCGGCGTGATCGAGGGCAGCGTTCGCTTTGACTCGAGCCAGGCCGCCACCGGCGCCCCCGTTGGCGCCGGATTCGGCGCGGCGATCGACGCCAACGCCGCGGCGCCCACCGTCGTCGCGCTGTCGCCGGCGCCCGACCTGGGCACGATGCCCGCTCGCTTCGAGCGGCCTGTTGTGCGATTCAGCGCGATCGGCGAGTCGCTGCCCTTGCGAGTCCAGGTGGCGCCCGACCGCGAGTTCGACAAGGTGGTGCTGGATCAGCGTATCGAGCCCGGCGCCGAAGTTCGCCTCGCCGGCCTGGACGATGCGTCGTGGTACCTGCGCGCGCGGCGGATCGACGCGCTCGGTATCGAGGGCTTCGACACGGTTCGGCCGTTTGTGCTCAAGGCCCGCCCCGAGCCGCCGGCATCGATCCAGCCACGCCGCGCTTCGAAGCAGACCGTGGGCCCGGTGGACTTTGCCTGGGCCCAGAACCTGGAAGCCGCCAGCCAGCGATTGCAGATCGCCCGCGACGCAAGATTCACCGATGTGCTGGTGGACCGCGGCGCCGTGCCGGGCACGGCCACGCGCATCGAACTCACCGTGCCGGGCGCCTACTTCTGGCGCCTGGCCAGCATTCGAGCCGACGCAGACCAAGGCCCATTCGGCGATCCGATGAACTTCGAGCTGCGACCCACGCCGCAGGCTCCCACGGGCGGCCTGGCGGGCGATGGCACGTCGCTGGCCTTCAGCTGGAGTGGCCGGCCACAAGATCGCCAACAGGTCGAACTGGCGCGGGACGCCAACTTCCAGATGATCGTCGCCCGTGATGAACTGAGCGCCACCGAGTGGGTGCTGCCCCGGCCCGAGCGATCCGGCGCGTATTTCTTCCGCTATCGCAGCATCGAGCCGGACGGGTTTGTCAGCACCAACAGCGCCACATTGAAGACCGAAGTCCCGCAAGACTGGAGTTTCCTGTGGCTGCTGTTTCCACTGCTGTTTGCTTTGTAGGCCAGCTGCGCGACGTCATTTGACCAACCGGTTCAGCCGGGCGGCGTCAAAGTTCTCGCTGGTCTGGGCGTCCTGGGGAACACAGTCCGCAGTGGGCAGTTCACGCGATCTGGCCGACAGCTTTTCAATCGCCTGCCACAACAAGGCGATCTGGTGCTCGTGCCCCGAGGCGTTGTCGATCAGGCCCTTCATGGCCAGCGCCACCGGGTCATCGCCCTGGGTGATGCCGTAGGCCGAGAAGCCCATCTTGGCGGCCGCGTTCTCGCGTTGCGCGTCGCCATCGTCACTCAGAATGCGCGCCGGGTAGCCCACCGCGGTGGCCCCCGGGGGAACGGGCTTGACCACCACCGCGCTCGATCCAATCCGCGCGCCATCGCCGACCGTGAAACCGCCGAGCACTTGCGAATTGGCGCCGACGATCACACCGCGGCCCAGGGTCGGGTGGCGCTTGGCGCCTTTGGCGAGCGACGTGCCGCCCAGGGTGACACCCTGGTAGATGGTGCATTCGTCGCCGATCTCGGCCGTTTCGCCCACCACCACGCCCATGCCATGGTCGATGAACACGCGCCGTCCGATCTTGGCGCCCGGGTGGATCTCGATGCCCGAAAGAAAGCGCGCCAGATGCGAAATGAATCGCCCCAGCCAATGGAAACCGTGGTTCCAGCACCAGTGCGCGCGCCGATGCAGCACCAGGGCGTGCAGGCCCGGATAACAGGTGAGCACCTCCCAGGTCGAGCGCGCCGCGGGGTCGCGCTCCCGAATGCAGGCGATGTCTTCTCGAAGGTGCTCGAACATGGTGGTCGCATCCAACCGTCTGGGCTGGTCAGTGTAGCGACGCATCAGTGTCCGCGTGCGCGCCAGGGCGGGCGGCCACCGGTTCCGCGCGCAGCCTGCGTCCGAATCTTGCAAGGTCGGCGCCGCCGTGCTTCGCTACAGTAGCGGCAGTGAGGAGCTGATCCATCAAGCGTCGCCAGTGCGGCCCGGCGCGACGGCAGCCAACCCAACTCTCATCCGCCCAAAAGCCGCGAAAGACACGCCTCGTGTTCGAAGAGTCTGCAGCCACCACCTTCCTCTTTTCCGACATCGAGGGCAGCACCCGCCTGTGGGAGCAAGTGCCCGAGCGCATGCAGAAGGCGCTGGCGTGCCACGACGCGATTGCCCAGGCTGCCGTCATCGAACATCACGGGCGGGTGGTGAAAACTACCGGCGACGGCATCCATGCGGCGTTCGAAAGCGCCTCCGATGCGCTGCGCGCCGCGCTTCAAATGCAGTTGTCGCTCGCCCACCCCGATGCGACCCAGGGGCTGGCCTTGAGCGTGCGCTGCGGCCTGCACGCCGGTGCCCACCAGCGCCGCGACAATGACTTCTACGGCACCGAGGTCAACCGCGCCGCGCGCGTGATGAGCGTGGCCCACGGTGGCCAGACGCTGCTGTCCAAGGCCGTCGCCGACCGTGTGCTGGGCGATCTGCCGATCGACGTGACACTGCGCGACCTGGGCCGTGTGCGGCTGCGCGACCTGACCAGCCCGGAGCATGTCTACCAGTTGGTGCACCCGCAACTGCGCGCCGATTTTCCGCCGCTGCGTTCGCTCGAAGCCACGCCGAACAACCTGGCCCAGCAGCTCAACTCCTTCGTCGGCCGCGAGCGCGAAACCGCCGAAGTCAAGGCGATGCTGGCGGCCAACCGGCTGGTGACGCTGCTGGGCATGGGCGGCATTGGCAAGTCGCGCCTGTCGGTGCAACTGGGCGCCGAGGTGATGGACGATTATTCCGACGGCGTGTGGTTGATCGAGCTGGCGCCGCTGTCCGACCCACAACTCGTGGCGCAAGCGGTGGCCTCGGTGCTGGGGGTCAAGGAAGAAGGCGGCAGGCCGGTGGTCGACGCGCTGGTCAAGTTTGTGCGCGACCGGCAGTTGCTGATCATCCTGGACAACTGCGAGCACGTGGTGCGCGCCTGCGCCGAGTTGACCAAACAACTGCTGCAGGCCGGGCCGCGCCTGAAGGTGCTGGCGTCGAGCCGCGACCCGCTGCAGATTGCCGGCGAGACGGCGTACCACGTGCCGACGCTGTCGGCGCCCGATCCGCAGAAAAAGGTCACGCTCGCTGAGTTGGCGGAGCATGAAGCGGTGCGGCTGTTCATCGACCGCGCCACTGCGGCACAACCAGCGTTCAAGGTGACCGAGAAGAACGCTGGCGCCGTGACGGACATTTGCCATCGGCTGGACGGCATCCCGCTGGCCATCGAGCTGGCGGCGGCACGCACGCGGGCGTTGTCGGTCGAAGTGATCTCGGCGCGCTTGAACGACCGGTTCAAACTGCTCGTGACCGGCGACCAGACGGTGCTGCCGCGGCAGCGCACCTTGCGGGCCTTGATCGATTGGAGTTATGACCTGCTGCCGACCAACGAGCGCGCGCTGTTCCAGCGTTTGTCTGTCTTTGCCGGCGGGTGGACGCTGGAGGCGGTGGAAGCGGTCGGGTCGGGCGGCGAGGTAAACCAGGGGGACGTGCTGGATTTGCTGACCCATCTGGTCGAGAAGTCGTTGGTCGTGATGCAGCTGGGTGGCGAGCGCTATCGGATGCTGGACACTGTGCGGCACTATGCGCAGGAGAAAATGAGCGAAGCCGCCGACGGCGCGCCGACACGCACGCGGCATCTTGATTTCTATCTGACGTTTGCTGAGACGGCGAGGCCGGAGTTGGCGGGGCCCGCTCAAGGAAAGTGGCTCGCGCGACTTGACCTCGAACGTGAGAACTTCCTTTCCGCAAACACTTGGAGCGAGGGCACTTCGAACGCGGCGGAAATCGGATTGCGTTTAACTCACGCGTTGCGCCCATATTGGTTGCATCGCGGACTTCTTAGCCTAGGGCTGCGCTTGAGTCTGCAGGTGCTCGCTCGATCGGATATGCAGGCGCGAAGTGACGCTCGATGCCAAGTTCTGGCCGGTGCAGGACAGATCTGCTTCTTCATGGGTCGCGACGGGCAAGCCCGGGTTTATTTGTCGGAGGGGTTGGAAATCGCACGGGAGACAGGCAATGCCAAGTGGACAGCAGCAATTCTTCAACCACTCGGCATGGCATGCCTCGGAGCAGGCGACACTTCAGCCGCGAGAACATATTTGGAAGAGGCGGTAGCTTCGGCGCGCGCGTTGGAGAACAAACGCGAACTTGCGACTGCGCTGAACGCCCTGGCGATGCTTCATCGGACCGAGGGTCAACTCGCTGCTGCAGAACCCCTCTATGAGACAGCGCTCACCCTTGCAAGGGAATTGGGAGATCGTGCAAACATCGCCGTGTTCCTGCTAAATCTCGCAATGCTGTCGATCACGCGCGGGGCGACGAATCGCGTGCCACAGATACTTCTGGAAGTCTTGGAAATTGCGGCGGAACTCGACTCCAAGCCGGCTGCGGTGAGTGCCCTGGAGGTCTGCGCGGGCCTGGCTGCCGCGACGCGCCACTGGGTTGTAGCAGCGCGATTCTTCGGCATGGCAGAGGAACAGGCGCGCCAGACGGGACTCCGACGAGATCCGGCAGACGAAGCGTTTCTTGCGCCACTCATCGCTTCGGTACGGCAGGCGTTCGACGTTCAGAAATTTTGCGCGGCCGAAGCCTCTGGCACTGCGTTGACATCCGACGACGCGCTGGCTGCGGCAAGAACGTGGCTCGCCAAATGAACGATGCCAGACCGTCGACTACATGTTGATTGCCGGCGGATCACGCACCAACAACCGATCGCCATTCCTGACCCGGATGGTGTACTTGTAGTTCCCCGGCATCGTGTGCCTGTTGTTGCAAGTGAACTGCAAACCACCTTTGACCAGGGCGCAGTCGACGATCTCCTTCTGACTCGGGTCCAGCGCCACGCTCGGCGGGTTGCCACGAATCACCTGGTCGAGCAACCGCCCTTCGATGACGATACCGTTCTCCGGGAATCTGAACGGGCCGTTTTCGGGCAGAGACCATGTCACGGTGCCACGTTCCCCAGGCCGAAAAATCAGCACTTCTTGATCTAGCTTGATCATGTCGCCGTCGATCGTGACCACTGGTTTTGCGGGATCAGTGCCCTTCCCGTAGACGCCATGTCGTTGCTGAGCGCAGCCCGCCAGAATCAAAGTCGCCGCAGCTGCCACAAGAGTCAGTTTGTTCATGTTCGTCTCTCTGGTTCTTTTGATCGGAGTTGACGCCGCACTTCTGCCGGCTGCGCCAGCGCTGCACCGCCAAAGCGCATCAAATACTGTAGTCCACTTCTGCTCGGTTGCCATCAACAGAATGGGGGACTCGGGACCGCTCTTGCCGAGTTCATTTTTTCGCTGCTTGCGCAGTCGCTGCCCTGGCAACACCTCTCAGGATATGAACCTCCTCCCGCGTCAGCTGCGCGCGATTGACGAGCTGGTTCAAGCGCGGCATCAACTTCCTCGGCACCTGCGGGTCCAGGAACCCGATGTCCACCAGGGCCTGCTGCCAGTGCTCCAGCAATCCCCGCACCGCCACGCCATCCGCCCATTGCGGCTCGGCCGTGCGCGCCTGAACGCTGAACCCGCCCAGCGCCTGGCGCCAGTCATACGCCACCAACTGCAGCGCCTGCGCCAGGTTCAACGAGCCGTAGTCCGGGTCGGTGGGGATGCTCAGGCAGGCGTGGCAGCGGTAGACGTCGTCATTGCTCATCCCGAAGCGCTCGCTGCCGAACACGAGCGCCACGCCATGCGTGCTGTCCTTCAGCGTCGCAAACAGCTCGCGCGGCGCGTGCGTGGGTGGCCCGAAATCGCGTGGTGTCATCAAAGTGGCGCAGGCGAAGCTGATGCCGTCCAGCGCCTCGGTCAGCGTGGCGACGACGCGGGCGCGCTGCAGCACGTCGGTCGCGCCACTGGCCATCGCGAGCGCTTCGGGTTGCCTCAGCACATCATCAAAGCGCGGCGCCACCAGCACCAGGTCGGTGAAGCCCATCACCTTCATCGCGCGCGCGCTAGCGCCCACGTTGCCGGGGTGGCTGGTGCCGATCAGGATGAAGCGGGTGCGGTCGGAAGCGGGCATGGCGTGGCGGGTAAACTTGTGATTATCCGCACCCGACCGTGTTTGCTTCGAGTCGCGGCAGCGCTCTTTCCCCCCGCCGGACCACGCTCCACTTCGCCCTATCAGGTTGCCCCATGTCGCAAGCGCTACACCCCATGCTCAACACCGCCATCAAGGCGGCACGCAGTGCGGGGGACCTGATCAGCCGCGCCTCGATGGACCTGGACCTGCTCAAGGTCAACACCAAGTCACCGAACGACTTCGTGACCGAGGTGGACCATGCCGCCGAGGCCAAGATCATCGAGATCCTGCTCGGTGCCTACCCCGGCCACGGCATCCTGGCCGAAGAGTCGGGCCGGGCGCACGGCGCCAGGGACAGCGACTACGTCTGGATCATCGACCCGCTGGATGGCACCACCAACTTCATCCACGGCTTCCCGGTTTATGCGGTGTCGATCGCGCTGGCCTTCAAGGGGCAGGTGCAGCAGGCCGTCGTCTACGACCCGACGCGCAACGACCTGTTCTTTGCCTCCAAGGGGCGCGGCGCGTTCCTGAACGACAAGCGGCTGCGTGTGTCCAAGCGCATTCGCCTGGCCGAATGCCTCATCAGCACCGGCTTCCCGTTCCGCAAGGGTGACAACTTCAAGCGCTACCTGCAGATGCTGGAGGTGGTGATGCCGCTGTGCGCCGGCCTGCGCCGCCCGGGTGCCGCGGCGCTGGACCTTTGCTACGTGGCAGCCGGCTATTGCGACGGCTTCTTCGAGACCGGCCTGAGCCCCTGGGACGCGGCCGCCGGCTCGCTGATGATCACCGAGGCCGGTGGCCTGATCGGCAACTTCACCGGCGAGGCCGATTTTCTGTACCAACGCGAGGTGTTGGCGGGCAACCCGAAGATCTACGGCCAGCTGGTGCCGCTGCTGGCGCCGTTCACACGGGTGCTGAAAGACGAGGTTGCGGTGGTCGGCGCTTCGACGCCGCAGGCCGTTTCGGTCGCCACGCCCGAGGCCGCGCTGGCCGCGACCCTGGCCGTGCCCGCCGCACCACCCAAGAAGGCGGTGCGAGTGCGCAAACCGGCCGAGCCGGGCGGTGGTGAAGCGCCGTTCTGACGCTGACCGCTGACCCGCGCATGACGACGAGCGCGCCGCCCTCGCCCACCGACTTCAGCGGCCACACGCCGATGATGCAGCAGTATCTGCGCATCAAGGCCGAGTTCGCCGACACGCTGGTGTTCTATCGCATGGGCGATTTCTACGAGGTGTTTTTCGACGACGCGCGCAAGGCCAACCGGCTGCTGGACATCACGCTCACGTCGCGCGGCAGCAGCGCCGGCGAGCCGGTGGTGATGGCCGGCGTTCCGGTGCATGCGCTGGAGAGCTACCTCGCCAAGCTGATCAAGCTGGGCGAGGCGGTGGCGATCTGCGAACAGGTGGGCGATGTGGCCACCGCAGGATCACCCCAGCGAGGCCCGGTCGAGCGCAAAGTGGTGCGGGTGGTCACGCCAGGCACGCTGACCGACACCGAGTTGCTGGCCGACAAGAGCGATGCGCTGCTGTTGTCGGTATCGCGCCAGGGCAAGACCGTGGGCCTGGCCTGGCTGGCGCTGAGCAGCGGCGAGCTGGGCCTGACCGAATGCACCGAGGCCGAATTGCCGGCCTGGCTGGCGCGCCTGTCGGCTGCCGAAGTGCTGGTCGACCGGGACCAGGTTCCGTTGGCCCTGAAGGCATTGCAGCCCTTGCGCATTGCCATCACGCACCGCCCGGCGTGGCAGTTCGACAGCGCCCTGGGTTTGCGCAAGCTGTGCCAACAACTCCGGGTGGCAAGCCTGGCTGGCTTCGATGCGCAAGACTTGCGCGCCGCCCAGGCCGCCGCCAGTGCGCTGCTGAGTTACGCCGAACACACCCAGGGCCAGGCCCTCGCGCATGTGCGCACGCTGACGGTGCAGCGCGCCAGCGAGCTGCTGCAACTGCCGCCCACCACGCACCGCAACCTGGAGTTGACCCAGACCTTGCGCGGCGACGACGCGCCCACGCTGCTGTCGCTGCTGGACACCTGCCGCACCGGCATGGGCAGCCGCGCGTTGCGCCACTGGTTGACGCACCCGCTGCGCGAGCGCCGCGTGGCCAATCAGCGCCACGACGCGCTGCTGGCGCTGACGGAATCGGGTGCGCTGAACAGCCTGCGCGACGCCCTGCGCGGCATCAGCGATGTCGAGCGCATCACCGCCCGGCTGGCCTTGCGCCAGGTGCGTCCGCGTGAACTGAGCGGCCTGCGCGCGACGATGCAAGCCCTGCCGTCGTTGCGCGAATGGGTGCCCGCGGACGCGAGCGCCTTGCTCGACATGCTGGCCGTTGCCCTGCACCCGCCAACGGAAATCAGCGAACTGCTGGATGCGGCCATCGCCATCGAACCGGCGGTTCTTTTGCGCGACGGCGGCGTGATCGCCACCGGCTTCGATGCCACGCTCGACGAACTGCGTGGCATCAGCGACAACTGCGACGCCTACCTGCTGGCGCTCGAAGCCCGCGAACGCGCGCGCACCGGCATCGGCAACCTGCGCGTGCAGTACAACAAGGTGCACGGCTTTTTCATCGAAGTCACCCAAGGCCAGGTAACCAAGGTGCCGCCCGACTACCAGCGGCGGCAGACGCTGAAAAACGCCGAGCGCTTCATCACCCCCGAGCTGAAAGCCTTCGAGGACAAGGCGCTGTCGGCTCAGGACCGGGCGCTGGCGCGCGAAAAATTGCTGTACGAACAATTGCTGGACCAACTGCAAAGCCACCTTGAGGCGTTGACCGCGCTGGCCCGCGCCCTGGCCAGCCTGGACGCGCTGGCCGCACTCACCGAGCGCGCCGGCACGCTGGGTTGGTGCCGGCCGCAGTTTGTGCGCGAGCCGTGCATCGAGATCGAAGCCGGCCGCCACCCTGTCGTCGAAGCGCGGCTGCTCGAAATCGGCGCGGGCAGCTTCATGGCCAACGACTGCCGGCTCGACGCCACGCGCAAGATGCTCGTCATCACCGGGCCGAACATGGGCGGCAAGAGCACCTTCATGCGCCAGGTGGCGCTGATCGTGCTGCTGGCCGCGATGGGCTCCTTTGTGCCCGCGCGCGCCTGCCGGCTCGGCCC
>JANORB010000210.1:0-16386 GCA_031415135.1 Methylibium sp. | reverse complement strand
ATGGCCACGCGCTGCTGCTGGCCGCCGGAGAGCTGGCCGGGGAACTTGTCCTTGTGCACCATCAGGCCGACGCGGTCGAGCATCTTCAGGCCGCGGGCCTTGGCCTCTTCGGTGTTGCGGCCCAGCACCTTGATCTGCGCCAGCGTCAGGTTCTCGGTCACGCTCAGGTGCGGGAACAACTCGAAATGCTGGAACACCATGCCCACGCGGGCGCGCAGCTTGGGCAGGTCGGTCTTGGGGTCGGCGATGGAGATGCCATCGACCACGATGTCGCCCTTCTGGAACGGCTCGAGCGCGTTCACCGTCTTGATCAAGGTGGACTTGCCCGAGCCCGACGGGCCGCACACCACCACCACCTCGCCCTTCTTGATGGAGGTGGTGTTGTCGGTCAGCACCTGGAAGCTGCCGTACCACTTGGAAACGTTCTTGATGTCGATCATGAGGAATCCCTCTCAACGGATGATGGCGATCTTCTTCTGCAACTGCCGCACCATCATCGACAGGCTGAAGCAGATGATGAAGTACACGACCGCGGCCACCAGGTAGGTCTCGACCGGCCGGTTGAAGTTCTTGCCGGCCACCTCGAAGCCCTTGAGCAGATCGTAGGCGCCGATCGCATACACCAGCGAGGTGTCCTGGAACAGGATCACCGTCTGCGTCAGCAGCACCGGCAGCATGTTGCGGAAGGCCTGCGGCAGCACGATCAGCTTCATGCACTGCGCATAGGTCATGCCCACCGCATAACCCGCATGCACCTGGCCCTTGGGCACCGACTGGATGCCGGCGCGCATGATCTCGGAGTAGTACGCCGCCTCGAACACCGTGAAGGTGATGATGGCCGACAGCTCCGCGCCCATCGGCCTGCCGATCAGCAGCGGGATCAGCAGGAAGAACCACAGGATCACCATCACCAGCGGGATCGAGCGCAGCGTGTTCACATACGCGGCGGCCGGCAACACCAGCCACTTCTTGCCCGACAGGCGCATCAGCGCCAGCACCGTGCCGAGTGCGATGCCGCCGATCATCGCGATCAGCGTGAGCTGCACCGAGAAGATCAGCCCCTTGAGAATGAAGCTGGAGACGATGCCCCAGTTGAAGAAGGCGAAGTCCAGGTTCATGTCACTTGCCCCCGATCATGCCGGGCACCTGGACGCGGTTCTCGATCACCAGCGCAATCCGGTTGATGAAGAACGCAGAGATGAAGTACAGGCCCGTCACCGCCAGGTAGATCTCGATGCCGCGCGAGGTTTCTTCCTGCGCCTGCATGGCAAACATCGTCAGCTCGGCAATGCTGACCGCAAACGCCACCGAGGAGTTCTTGATGATGTTCATCGCCTCGCTGGTGAGCGGCGGGATGACGATGCGAAACGCCATCGGCAGCAGCACGTAGCGGTAGGTCTGCGGCAAGGTCAGCCCCATCGCCAGGCCGGCGTAGCGCTGGCCCTTGGGCAAGGCCTGGATGCCGGCCTTGACCTGCTCGGAGATGCGCGACGAGGTGAAGAATCCGAGCGCGAACACCACCAGGATGAAGCTGGGCACCGCGCGCAGGCTGAGGAACAGCGACGGGATCACGTGGTACCAGAGGAACACCTGCACCAGCAGCGGAATGTTGCGGAACAGCTCGGTCCAGGCGTTGCCCAACAGCACCAGCCACTTGTTGGGCACGGTGCGCAGGATGCCCATCAACGAGCCCAGCACCAGGGCCACGATCAGCGCCAGCACGGCCACCGACAGCGTCCAGCCCCAGGCCGACATCAGCCATTCCAGATAGGTTTGCCCGCCGCCGGTATCTTGCAGGAAGACCTGCCAGTCCCACTTGCTGCCCAAGGACGTTCTCCTCTTATTGTTGGCCCGGAGCCAAAAAAAGCGCGGCGCGCAGAGCCGCCGGAGGGAAGCGCCTGTGCAATTGCGCACCGCAGGCGGCTCATCTCAGGCCTGCCCTGCCGCATTGCATGACGGCTTCGGTCCGGCCTGAGCTGGCGCCGCGCTGGCAGAGGATAAGCAAGCTTTGCGCCCGCTGGCGCTAGGGCTTACCTTATTGCGCCCCGATTCGCTTTGCTCACTTCTTTGCGTAGTCTTCCATCGGCTTGTCGTTCGGGCTGGCCCAGGCGGCCTTGGTGGAGTCGCTCACGGCCAGGCCGACCTTGGTGTTGCTCGGCGGAATGGCCTGCACGAACCACTTGTCCCACAGCTTGGCCATGTCGCCGGAGGCGATCATGGCCTTGATGCTGTCGTCCACCGCCTTCTTGAAGGCGGGGTCGTCCTTGCGCATCATGATGGCGATGGGCTCGACCGACAGCACCTCGCCGACTATTTTGAAATCGGCCGGGTTCTTGGCGCGCGAAATGTTGCCGGCCAGGATGGCGCCGTCCATCACGAACGCGTCGGCACGGCCCGACTCGAGCAGCAGGAAGCTGTCGGCATGGTCCTTGCCGAAGATCTCCTTGAAGTCGACGCCGGTGGCCTTCTCGTTCTTGCGCAGCGTCTGCACCGAGGTCGTGCCGGTGGTGGTGGCCACGTTCTTGCCATTGAGCTGGGCGATGGACGTGATGCCCGAGTTGGCCTTCACCGCGATGCGCACTTCTTCGACGAAGGTGGTCATGGCGAACGACACGTCTTTCTGACGCGTTGCATTGTTGGTGGTCGAGCCGCACTCGATGTCGACCGTGCCGTTCTGCACCAGCGGAATCCGGTTCTGCGAGGTCACCGGCTGGTACTTGGTCTCCATCTTGGCCAGGCCGAGCTGCTTTTGAATGTCGGCCAGCGCGCGGGTGCACACGTCCACATGAAAGCCCACGTACTTGCCATCACCCAAGGTGTAGCTGAGCGCGCCGGAGGACTCGCGCACGCCCATGGTGACGGCGCCGGAGTCCTTGATCTTCTTCAGCGTGTCTTCGGCTTGCGCGGCGCCCACGGCGACCATGGCCGCGGCCACGGCCACGGCACGGACCAGCATTGACTTCTTCATACGGGAACTCCTTGGAGGGTTGAAAACGACAGAACGGGATTCTAGGGATGCGGGCCTACGGGCAACCACGTAGTTGCCCGCGAAGCGGGGGTATTGGCGGGCGCTGGCAGGCAACCAGGCGCTTTGCGCACCGCAAGCTCCGTGCCACGGCGCGCCGGCCCAGTGGGCGCTCACGCCGAGGCCGTCGCGCTCTCGGTGTTCTGCAGGCTCCACATCTGTGCGTAGCGCCCGTCCGCTTCCAGCAGCTCGGCATGCGTGCCGCGCTCGACGATGCGGCCCTGCTCCATCACCAGGATCTGGTGCGCGTCGATCACCGTGGAGAGCCGGTGCGCGATCACCAGCGCGGTCTTGTTGCGCGCCGCGCTTTGCAACTCGGCCTGGATCGCACGCTCGTTGGCCGAGTCGAGCGCCGACGTGGCCTCGTCGAAGATCAGCACCGGCGGGTTCTTGAGCAGGGTGCGGGCGATCGCCACACGCTGCTTCTCGCCGCCCGACAACTTCAGGCCACGCTCGCCCACCATCGTCTGGTAGCCCTTGGGTGTGGACACGATGAAACTGTGGATGTGCGCCGCCCGCGCCGCTTCTTCGACCTCGTCGCGCGACGCGGCGGTGCGGCCGTAGGCGATGTTGTATTCGACCGTGTCGTTGAACAGCACGGTGTCCTGCGGCACGATGCCGATGGCCTGGCGCAGGCTTTGCTGCGTGACCGTGCGGATGTCCTGCCCGTCGATGCGAATCGCGCCCGAGCCCACGTCGTAGAAGCGGAACATCAGCCGCGCCAGCGTGCTCTTGCCCGAGCCGGACGGGCCGACCACCGCCACCGTCTTGCCGGCGGGTATGTCGAAGCTCACGTCGTGCAGAATGGTGCGGTCGGGGTCGTAGCCGAAGCGCACGTTCTCGAAACGCACTGCGCCGCCGCGGCTTTGCAGCGGCTTCGCATCGGGCGCGTCGGCGATCTCGCGGTTCTGGCCGAGCAGCGCGAACATCTTCTCCATGTCGATCATCGACTGCTTGATCTCGCGGTAGATCACGCCCAGGAAGTTGAGCGGAATGTAGAGCTGGATCATCAGCGCGTTGACCAGCACCAGGTCGCCCAGGCTCAGGCTGCCGGCCACCACGCCGAGGGTGGCGCGCCACACCAGCAAGGTCACGGCGGTGGCGATGATGAGGCTCTGCCCCAGGTTCAGCAGCGACAGCGAGGTCTGCGACTTGACCGACGCCTTCTCCAGGCGCTGCAGGTTGTCGTCGTACCGGGCCTGCTCGAACTTTTCATTCGAAAAGTACTTCACCGTCTCGAAGTTGATCAGCGCGTCCACCGCCTTGGTGTTGGCCTTGGAGTCCTGCTCGTTCATGGCGCGGCGAAAGTGGGTGCGCCACTCCGTCACCGACACCGTGAAGGTGATGTACAGCAGCAGCGCGCCGAACGTGATGGCGGCAAACCAGCCGTCGAACTTGGCCGACAGCAGGATGATGACCAGCGTGATCTCGACCAGCGTGGGCACGATGTTGTAGATGAGGTAGTTGAGCAGCGACTGGATCGAGCGCGCACCGCGTTCCATGTCGCGCGACACGCCACCGGTCTGGCGCTCCAGGTGGAAGCGCAGGCTCAAGCTGAGCAGGTGGTCGAAGGTCTCCAGCCCGACCCGGCGGGCGATGCGCGCCGCCACCGGGTAGAACAGGTATTCGCGCAATTCGGTGAACAGCGTGATCGACAGGCGCAGCGCGCCATACGCCAGCAGCAGCGCCACCGGCACCGCCAGCACCGCGCGCGGGTCGCCGGCCTTCAGGTCCAGCGCATCGACCAGTTCCTTCAATACCAGCGGCACGCTGATGTTGGCCAGCTTGGCCGCCACCAAAAAGCCCAGCGCCAGCAGCACGCGCCAACGCCACTGCCACACATAGGGCACCAGCTTCTTCAGCGTGGCCCAGTCGGAGCGGGCGGCGGGCGGTGTTTCGGCCGGAGCCGGGAGGGCGGTGATCGAGGCGGGGCGCATGGAGCAAGGGAGCGGTGGGGACAAGAAGCGACGGCGAAAGATGAAAGAATCTCCCGATCAACTTCCAGAGGTGGAGCAATATGCCCGAGATTTCAAGCGACCGCCCGGAAACGCTCTCGCCCCTGCAGTTGCCCGGCGACCGCCAGCTGGTGATGCGCGTGATGCCGATGCCGGCCGACGCCAACGGCAACGGCGACATCTTCGGCGGCTGGATCATGGCGCAGGTGGACCTGGCCGGCGCCGTGCTGCCGGCGCGCGTGGCCAAGGGCCGCATCGTCACGGTGGCGGTGAACCAGTTCGTCTTCAAGCAACCGGTGTCGATCGGCGACCTGCTGAGTTTTTACGCCAAGGTCGAGCGTGTGGGGCGAACCTCGGTCACCGTCAACGTCGAGGTCTACGCCGAACGCAACCCGGCCAACCTGCATGTCGTGAAGGTGACCGAGGCCAACCTCACCTATGTGGCGATCGATCGCGAGGGCAAGCCGCGCGAGATCGCGCAAGCCTGAGGCCTGGCCGTCCATGTCCCGCACCCAGGGCCGCGTGCGCGACTACCTGACCTGGCGCTTCCCCGGCCTGCGCCTGATGCTCGAAGGCCGGCGCCGCTGGTGGTTGCGCGCCACGGCGTTGGCGGCGCTGGTGGCGGTGGCGGTCTATGCGGTGTGGGCCAAGACGCCGACGGGAAATGGCGTGCTGGACAACCTGATCTCGGTGCCGGCCCAGTTGGCGCTGGTCGTGCTGGCCGTTTATGTGGGCATCTCGCTGCGGGTGCGCGCGGTGCTGGGCGAGCCGCGCCTGCGCGAGTCGGCGCAGGACGAGCCCACTGAGTTGCACGTGTTTCGCCTGGACGGCAAGGCTGGCGGCCGGGTCTGGCTTGACTGCCGCGGCATCGAAGACGTGGCGCCGCTGCACGCCCTGATCGAATCGTCGATCCGCTTCCTGCCGGTCGAATCGGAGCAGTTGTACCGCATGGACGGTGGTGGCCTGGACGTGCCCAAGGCCGCGCTGTCGGCGGTGCTGGTCAACGATCAAGGTGTCTGCCTGCACTTGCGGTCGGTGTCGTACCACAGCGTCTTTTTCAGCCACTACTTCGCCGACTATCGCTTTTCGCGCGAGAGCACGGACGAGGTTCGCAATCGGCCGCAGACGCTGCGGGAGTTGTGGTCGGCCCCGATCGAGCGGCACCTGGCGCAATGCCACAAACACTTCGCCGAGGGGCGGGGCTTTCGTCCCTTCGAGGTGCTGCCCAATCCACTCGGCGTGACCGGCGTGTGCCGGGTTGCGGTGGGCAGCACCCAGGGCTACATCGTTCGGCTGCGCGACGGCAATGTGCTCAACGAGCGCCATCGGCTGGATTGGTCGTTTTCGGGCCTGATCGAAAGCCATCGGCTGATCGGCATAGCCCGGCCGGACAACGTCGCCATCGAGCGCTATGTCGAGGACGAGTTGATGGACGAACTGTTCGGTGACGAGAGCGAAATGCCGCGGAAGTTTCGCTGCACGCCCTTGGCGCTGATCTTCAATCCGCGCAACCTCTACCAGCCCGAACTGGTGGTGATGGTCGACCTGGAACTCGCACAGCTCGAATTCGATACCCTGCGCAAGAACATGAACCTGTTCTTCTGGTCGGCCGTCGACATCGCCATGCACCTGAAGGAGCCCGGCGGTTCACGCTTCAAGGCGATGTTCAGGCGCATTGGCGAACTGGTGCTGGAGCGCGAACACGTCCCGCGCGAACCGCCGGCGGGCGCCGGCGCAGGCGAGTGATCAATCGACAAAAAAATCGGGGATGAAATCGGTCGTCCCCGGCGTCACGCTGTAGTGGTCGAGACCGGTCACGCCGCGGCTGGCCAGCAGCGTGTCGTCGATGAAGAAGTTGCCGCTGGTGGTCTTTGCGTCGCTGGTCAGGATCAGGTAGGCGGCGTCGGCCAATATCTCGGGCTTGCGGCAGCGCGCGATGTCCACGCCGGGGATCATCTGCAGCGCCGCGGTGGCGATGGCGGTGCGTGGCCACAGGCTGTTGACGGCGATGCCCAGCGGCTTGAACTCGGCCGCGTGGCCCAGCGTGCACATGCTCATGCCGTACTTGGCCATCGTGTAGGCGGTGTGGTCCTTGAACCAGTGCGGCTTCATGCTCAGCGGCGGGCCCATGTTCAGCACATGCGGGTTGCGCCCGGCCTGGGCCGACCTGGCCAGTTGCGCCAGGCAGGCCTGGGTGCACAGGTAGGTGCCGCGCACATTCACGCCGAACATCAGGTCGAAGCGCTTCATCGGCGTGGCCGGTGTCGGCGTCAGGCTGATGGCGCTGGCGTTGTTGACCAGGATGTCGATGCCACCGAAATGGGACACCGCGCGTGCCACCGCCGCCAGCACACTCGCCTCGTCGCGAATGTCGGTCTGCACCGCCAGGGCCTTGCCACCCGCCGCTTCGATCTCGGCCGCGGCCGAGTGGATCGTGCCGGGCAGCTTGGGGTTGGCTTCGGTCGTCTTGGCGGCGATCACGATGTTGGCGCCGTCCTGCGCGGCGCGCCTGGCAATGGCCAGGCCGATGCCGCGCGAGGCGCCGGTGATGAAGAGGGTCTTGCCTTGCAGGTTCATCGGTCTTTCCTTCGGGTCGGGGTGGTGCGGGGCAGCAGCGGAAAAATCTCGCTGCTGATCTTGCCTGCCAATTGTTCGGCCCACAACGCGTAGATGGCCGGGCCGGGATGAAAACCATCCTCGGCCATCAGCGTGCCGGCCTTGGCCAACTGGTCTTCGAACGGCAGCGGCAGGGTCCAGCGGTCGGGGTAGTCCGCCGCCCAGCGGGTCAGCGCCTCGTTGTAGTGGCGCGCCTGCAGGCCCAGCACCCAGCGCAGCGGATGCGGCAACAGCGGGAACGCATGCATCGGCGGCACGCCGCTGTGCACGATGTGGCGCACGCCGGCGCGGCGGGTGGCCAGCCAGTCCAGCTTGGCCAGGTGTGACAACCACTTTTTCGGCGACACCTGCGCCACCACGTCGTTCACGCCCAAGGCGGTCACCATCACGTCGGCCGGATGCAGGCGCTGCGTTTTCATCGCGTCGACGGCGTCGCGCGTGGTGTGCCCGGTCTGCGCCACCAGTTGCCACGCCACGGCGCCCCCCAGGCGCTGCGACAAGGCCTCGCTCAAGCGGCCCGCCAGCGCCTGCGATTGCGTCGCGGCGCCGACCCCCGCGGCAGACGAATCGCCCACGATCAGCACGCGCAGGCACACCGGCCCGGTGCCGGCCACGCCGATGCGCGCCCCTTCGGCCTCGGGCAGGCGCAGGGCGCGCCGGCGCACGCCGCGGCCTTGCCACAGCAGCAACGGACCGAGCACGAACTTGGCCGCTTTCAGCATGCCTGCGGGGCGGTTCGTCGACGCGCGCCGCTTCAGCTGAACTGGCTGAAATCGGGCCTGCGTTTCTGGAAGAACGCGCTGAAGGCTTCGCGCGCTTCGGGGCTGCCGAGCCGGGCCCCGAAGACCTCGCTCTCGGCGCCAATGGCTTGCAGCACCGGTTCGGTCTGCCCACGCCGCAGCAGCTTCTTGGTGTCGCGCACCGCGCCGGGCGGCAAGGCGTTGAAGCGTTCGGCCATGCGGCGTGCGTGGCTCACCACCTCGGCCGCCGGCAGCACGGCGTTGGCGATGCGCATCTCCACCGCCTCTTCGCCGGTGAACGGGTCGCCCAGCAGCAGTTTCTCGGCCGCCTTCACATGGCCGACGAGGCGCGGCACGATCAGGCTGGAGGCGAATTCGGGCACCAGCCCCAGGCTCACGAAGGGCATCGCCAGCCGGGCTTCGTCGGACACGTAGACCAGGTCGCAATGCAGCAGCATCGTCGTGCCAATGCCGATGGCCGCGCCCGTGACGGCCGCCACCACCGGTTTTTCGCAGCCGTGCAGCGCCCGCATGAACTGGAACACCGGCGAGTCGGGCGTCTGGGGCGGGCGCTGGGCGAAGTCTTCGATGTCGTTGCCGGAGGTGAAGATGCCGGGCTGCCCGGTGATCAGCACCGCGCGCACGGCCGGGTCGGCACTGGCGGCGTTGAGCGCATCGGCCATGGCCTGGTACATCGCCACGGTGATGGCGTTTTTCTTCTCGGGCCGCGCGATTTCGATCGTGGCCACTCCGTTGAGCGTGGCGGTCTTGATGCTCATGTTGTCTCCTTGCACAGGTAAAAACCCTGCGGGGCGCTCCAGTGCGCGCCCGCAGAGAGGATTGGAACTGATCGCGGCAGTGTCGAAAGCGCCCGATGCGTGCGGTTGTTGCGCCTGCGGGGCCAATGTGTCGCCGCGGTGGAATGTGCGGCGCCATTCAGTGGCCGTCGGCGGGCGGCGGCAGCGCCAGGTCCAGCAGGCGCGGCCACACCTGCTCGGCGCACGCCGATCGGAACGGCCCGAAATGGCCGATGCGGCGCGGGCCCTCGGTGCCGCTGGCAATGATGTGGGTGCGCAGTTCGGTCGCCGCCAGGCGCCTGGCCACACGTTCAAGTGCCGCCGGGGTGGCAAAGCTGTCGTCATCGGCGGCGATCAAGTGCACCGGCGGCAACGCGCGCGCATAGCCGCTGGCGAACTGCGCCAGCTCCCACGGATCGCGCCACGGCCGCATCGCCCACTGCATGGCCACGCCGCGTGGCAGGTCTTCACCCAGGCGCAGCGCGCGCCCGGGAAAGTAGCCGACCAGGCGCGTGACGGTGGGCAACACGCCATGCCACAACAAGGCCAGGGGCCAGCGCTGCGGATGGGGGAAGTCGCGCCAGTACGCACTCTGCGCGCCCACCAACACCAGGCGATGCAGGCGCTGCGCGTTGGGCGCCACCGGCGCCAGAAAGCCGCCGATGCTGTGGCCGACCAGGCTCACCGGTGGGTTGCCTCGGGCCAGCGCAAAGCCCAAGGCCGCATCGAGGTCCAGCGCCCAATGCGAAAAGTCGGCGACGAAACCACGCAGGCGCGCTGGCCGTGAGGCGGCGATGCCGCGAAAGTCGAACCGCAGCACGTCGACACCCCGGGCGCTGAGCCACTGCGCAAAGCGCAAGTAGAACGCCTGCGGCACGCCAGTGGCCGGCGCCAGCACGATGGCGCCACGCGCCACGCCGCCGGCCTGGGCATGCCAGTGCGCGGCCAGCGCCTGGCCGTCCGCGGCATGGAGCTGAAATGCCTGTCCGGCGTTCAGCGTTGCCGGCCTTGCAGCGGCATCGCCCGCAGCCGCCATGGACAGCGCCATCGACGCCATACCCGTGTCAAACGCGTGTCAAACGCGCGTCAAACGCGCTCGAGAATGCCCGCCGCGCCCTGCCCCATGCCCACGCACATCGTGACCATGCCGTAGCGCAGCTTGTGGCGGTGCAGCGCATGCACCACGGTGGCCGCGCGAATCGCGCCGGTGGCGCCCAGCGGGTGGCCCAGCGCGATGGCGCCGCCCATCGGGTTGACGCGGGCGCGGTCCAGGTCGAGCGTGTTCAGCACCGCCAGCGCCTGCGCGGCAAAGGCCTCGTTCAACTCGATCCAGCCCATGTCGCTGGCCTTCAGGCCGGCGTAGCGCAGCGCGGCGGGAATCGCCTCGATCGGGCCGATGCCCATGATCTCGGGCGCCACGCCACGCGCCGCAAAGCTGACAAAACGGGCCAGCGGCGTCAGGCCGAATTGCTTCACGGCCTTGTCGCTGGCCAGGATCAGCGCGCCGGCGCCGTCGCTGGTCTGCGAGCTGTTGCCGGCCGTCACCGAGCCCTTGGCGGCAAACACCGGCTTGAGCCTGGCCAGGCCCTCGGCCGAGGTGTCGGCGCGCGGGCCTTCATCGATGCTGACGCTGCGGGTCCTGACCGTGGTTTCACCGGTCAGCAGGTTGGGCATGCGTTCGATCACGTCGATCGGCGTCATCTCGCTGGCGAACTCACCGGCGGCGATCGCCTTCAATGCCTTCAGGTGCGACTGCAGCGCAAATTCATCCTGGGCCTCGCGGCTGACCTTCCATTGCTGCGCCACCTTCTCGGCCGTGATGCCCATGCCGTAGGCGATGCCGATGTTCTCGTCGCGCGCAAACACCTCCGGGTTGAACGAGGGCTTGTTGCCCCCCATCGGCACCATGCTCATCGACTCGGCGCCGCCGGCGATCATCACATCGGCCTCGCCGACACGAATGCGGTCGGCCGCCATCTGCAGCGCGGTCAGGCCCGAGGCGCAAAAGCGGTTCACCGTCACGCCGCCCACCGAGTGCGGCAAACCGGCCAGCACCATGGCCGCGCGCGCCATGTTCATGCCCTGCTCGCCTTCGGGGAACGAGCAGCCGATGATGGCGTCCTCGATCGCATTCGGGTCCAGCGTCGGCACCTGTTTGAGCGCGCTGCGGATCGCCGCCACCAGCAGGTCGTCCGGCCGCGTGTTCCTGAAATAGCCGCGCCCCGACTTGCCGATGGGCGTGCGTGTGGCGGCAACGATGTAGGCGTCTTGAACTTGTTTGCTCATGATTCAGTCCTTCGGTGTTTCGACTCCCTCTCCCGCATGCGGGAGAGGGTTGGGGTGAGGGTGGTGCGTGGCGAGCCAGTTGGCAATGGTTTGCATTAGCGCTCCCGTTTCAGCCAGCGCCTCACGATTGTTGAAGCGCAAAACGGTGAAGCCAAGCCTTCCCAGTGCCTCTGTTCTGCGCTCATCGGCCACAACGGCATTCGGCTCGAAGTGCTGGCCGCCGTCCAACTCAACAATCAGACCGGCTTCGACGCAAGCGAAGTCGGCAAAGAATGGGCCGACCGGATGCTGTCGCCGAAATTTCGCGCCATTGAGCTGGCGATTGCGCAGGCGCTGCCAGATGGCCTGTTCGGCTTCGGGCGACGCTCTTCGCAGCTCGCGCGCCCTCACCCTGACCCTCTCCCGCACGCGGGAGAGGGAACCCTCGGCACTGGACTGCGCGTTCATCACGTTCAATTTCTCACCGGCTTGCCGGTCTGCAGCATGCCCATGATTCGCTCCTGCGACTTCGGATGTTCGAGCAGGCTGC
Source organism: Methylibium sp. (assembly GCA_031415135.1). Lineage (GTDB taxonomy): Bacteria > Pseudomonadota > Gammaproteobacteria > Burkholderiales > Burkholderiaceae_C > LGRD01. The sequence goes on along the minus strand of JANORB010000210.1, from coordinate 4,438 downwards.
AGAAGTGCTTGCGCTCCAGCGTCATCAAATACTCCTCGGTGACCAGCGAGCCGGCATCCACATCGCCGCCGCACACCACCTCGGCGATCATGGCGCTGATGTCGAAATCGTGCGCGCTGATGAAGCCGCCGTCGCGCATGTTGGCGAGCTGGCCCTTGATGGTGGCGATGGCCGAGCGCCCGGCCACCGGGAACATCGCCCGGACCGGCGCGCGGTAACCGCTGTCGAACATCGCCTTGGCCTGTTCGGTGGCGATGAACAACAACTCGTCCTTGTGCGGCACGATGATGTCGCTCCACAGCAGGTAACCCAGTTTGCGCGACTCGATCGCGCTGGTGCCCACCTTGGCCATCGCGGCGTTGGTGAAGCCGTCGATCACGAACTTCATGATGTCGGCGTTGGCGTTGCCCGCAGCCGCCATTTCAGCCGCGCGGCGCGCGATGTAGGCCAGCCCGCCACCACCAGGGATCAGCCCCACGCCCACTTCGACCAGGCCGATGTAGGTCTCCATCGTCGCCACCCGCCTGGCCGAATACAGCGCCAGCTCGCAGCCACCGCCGAGCGCGATGCCGCGCATCGCCGAGACCACCGGCACCGTGGCGTAGCGAATCCGCAGCATCGCGTCCTGCAGCTTCTTCTCTTCCGGCGCGATGCCCTTGGCGCCGAGTTTCATGAACACCGGCATCATCGATTCGAGGTTGGCGCCGGCCGAGAACACGTCGTCGGGCGACCAGATCACCAGGCCCTTGTAGCCGGCTTCGGCGAGTTCAACCGCCTTCACCAGCCCTTCGGTCACGGCCGCGCTGATCAGGTGCAGCTTGGCGGTGATGCTGGCGATCAGCATCTCGCCGTCCAGGGTCCACACGCGAACTTCGTCGTTCTTGAAGACTTCGGTGCCCGACTTCAGCGGCGCTGCCGCGCCCGAGCCGAACACGGCTTCGCGGAAATGCTGGCGCTGATAGACCGGCAAACTGCTCTGTGCGATGAAGGCCTTCTTGGTCGGGCTCCACGAACCCTCGGGCGTGTGCACCCCACCCTTGTCGGCGACCGGGCCTTCGAACACCCAGGCCGGCAGCGGCGCCTTGCTCAGCGCCTTGCCGGCGGCGATGTCTTCACTCACCCATTCGGCCACCTGCTTCCAGCCGGCTTCCTGCCACAGTTCGAACGGCCCTTGCCGGGTGCCGAAACCCCAGCGCATGGCGCAGTCGATTTCGCGCGCGCTGTCGGCGATCTCGGCCAGGTGCACCGCGCCGTAGTGAAAGCTGTCGCGCAGGATCGCCCACAGGAACTGCGCTTGTGGGTTCTTCGATTCGCGCAGCAGTTTCAGCCGTTCGGGCGCGGGCTTTTTGAGGATGCGCGCGACGATCTCGTCGGCCTTGCCACCGCCCGCGACATAGTCGGCGGTCGCCGGGTCGAGCCGAAGAATGTCCTTGCCGACCTTCTTGTAGAAGCCGGCCCCGGTCTTCTGCCCCAGCGCACCTTGTTCGATCAGCCTGGCCAGCACCGGCGGTGTGGCATAGCTGGCAAAGAACGGATCGTCGGCCAGGTTGTCCTGCAAGGTCTTGATGACATGCGCCATCGTGTCCAGCCCCACCACGTCGGCGGTGCGGAAGGTGCCCGAACTGGCGCGGCCCATTTTTTTGCCGGTCAGGTCGTCGACCACGTCGTAGCTCAGGCCGAAGGTCTCGGCCTCCTTCATCGTGGCCAGCATGCCGGCAATGCCGACGCGGTTGGCGATGAAGTTGGGCGTGTCCTTGGCGCGCACCACGCTCTTGCCGAGCGACGTGGTCACGAAGGCTTCGAGCTGGTCGAGGATTTCCGGCTTCGTCGTCGGCGTGTTGATCAACTCCACCAGCGCCATGTAGCGCGGCGGGTTGAAGAAGTGGATGCCGCAAAAACGCGGCTTGATCTCGTCCGGCAACACCTCGGCCAAGCGGGTGATGCTCAGGCCCGAGGTGTTGCTGGCGACGATGGCATGCGGCGCCAGCGCCGGCGCGATGCGCTTGTACAGGTCGAGCTTCCAGTCCATGCGCTCGGCGATCGCCTCGATGACCAGGTCGCAGTCCTTCAGCAGGTCGAGGTGCTCTTCGTAATTGGCTTGGCTGATCAGCGCCGCGTCTTCGGGGATGCCCAGCGGCGCGGGCTTGAGCTTCTTCAGCCCATCGACGGCCTTGGTCACGATGCCGTTTTTCGGCCCCTCTTTGGCAGGCAGGTCGAACAGCACGACCGGCACCTTGCAGTTGACCAGGTGGGCGGCGATCTGCGCGCCCATGACACCGGCGCCGAGCACGGCGACTTTGCGAACAGTGAATCGATTCATGCTTTCTCCAAATATGCGATTCGAACTCGGGCGGGCACCGCCGTCGCCGGGCCGCCCCAAGACGGCGACTCCCCCTTGGGGGGGCGACGCCGAAGGCGTCTTGGGGGCCAACTCATTCCACGCGGATCCAGGTCTGGTTGCGGTAGAACGGCCCGATGAAGCCGCGCACTTCGAGCGCCTTGCCGCCGTCCAGCGGCTTGAGGCGCAGTTTGTAGACCTTGCCGTTGTTGGGGTCGAGGATGTCGCCGCCGTCCCAGACTTCCCTGTTGTCGGCGCTTTGCTTGACGTTGCGCACCAGGGTCATGCCCATGATGGGTTTGTCCTTGCGCTCGTCGGCGCACTTGTCGCACAGCGCGTCGGGTTTGGTGTCGGGGTCGAGGAACTTCTCAACCTTGCCGCTGATCACGCCACCGCTTTCGGTGATGCGGATCAGCGACTTCTCTTTCTTGGTTTCGTCGTCGATGGTTTTCCACACGCCCACCGGCGTGCTTTGGGCGTGGGCCATGCCGGCCAGCAGCGCCAGGCTCAGGCCGATCGACAGGGTTCTTGAAAGGACGGTCATGGGGTCGGTCTCCGTGGGTGAAGGGGCAAGAGCTTGGGGGCAAGAGCTTGGGGGCAAGCGCTTGGGTGCAAGAACTTGGGGCGCCAGGGCTGGCGAGATTAAAACAGCGCCTCCGCCATGTCCATCATCGGCGCGGCGCCGGCGCGCGCGGTGCGGATCAGCGACGCGGTCTCGGGCAGCAGTTTGGCGAAATAAAAACGCGCGGTGCCGAGCTTGGCCTGGTAAAACGGGTCGGCGGCGGTGGCGGGATCGGCAAGTTTTTCGAGCGCCACCTTGGCCATGCGGGCCCAGAAGTAGGCAAACACGAGATGGCCGCACACACGCAGGTAGTCGACCGCGGCAGCGCCCACTTCGTCGGGGTTCTTGAAGGCTTTCATGCCGAGTTCGGTGGTCAGCTTGGTGACCTTGTCGCCCAGTTCGGCCAGCGGGTTGACAAACTCCTGCATCGCCTCGTTCGTGCCTTCTTCTTCGATGAAAGCACTGACCAGCGCGCCGAACTTCTTCAGCCGCGCGCCGTTGTCGCCCAGCACCTTGCGGCCCAGCAGGTCGAGCGACTGGATGGTGTTGGTGCCTTCATAGATCATGTTGATGCGCGCGTCGCGCACAAACTGCTCCATGCCCCATTCGCGGATGTAGCCGTGGCCGCCGAACACCTGCAGGCAATGCGAGGTGGCGATCCAGGCGTTGTCGGTGAAGAAGGCCTTGATGATGGGCGTGACCAGGGCCACCAGGTCGGCGCATTCCTTGCGAACCTCGTCGTCGCCGGTGGCGATTTCCTTGTCGAGCTGCAAGGTGGTCCACACCGCGAGCGCGCGCGCACCTTCGGCGTAGGCGCGGGCGGTGAGCAGCATCTTGCGCACATCGGGGTGCACGATGATCGGGTCGGCGGCCTGGCCGGCGGCTTTTGTGCCGGACAGCGATCGCATCTGGATGCGGTCCTTGGCATAGGCCGCGGCGTTCTGGTAGGCCACTTCGGTCAGGCCCAGCGACTGCATGCCCACGCCCAGGCGCGCGGCGTTCATCATCACGAACATCGCCGCCAGGCCCTTGTTGGGCTGGCCCACCAGCGTGCCCACGGCGCCGTCGAGCACGATCTGCGCGGTGGCGTTGCCGTGGATGCCCATCTTGTGTTCGAGGCCGCCGCAGTAGATGCCGTTGCGCGCGCCCAGGCTGCCGTCGGCATTGACCATGTACTTGGGCGCGACGAACAGCGAGATGCCCTTGGAGCCGGCCGGCGCCTCCGGCAGCCGGGCCAGCACCAGGTGGATGATGTTCTCGGCCAGGTCATGCTCGCCGGCCGAGATGAAGATCTTGTTGCCGGTGAGCTGGTAGCTGCCATCGGGCTGCGGCAGGGCCTTGGTCCGCAACAGTCCGAGGTCGGTGCCGCAATGCGCTTCGGTCAGGCACATCGTGCCGGTCCACAGGCCGCTGGTGAGCTTGGGCAGGTACATCGCCTGCTGTTCGGCCGAACCGTGCTGGTGCAGGCACTCGTAGGCGCCGTGCGACAGCCCCGGGTACATGGTCCAGGCCTGGTTGGCCGAATTCATCATCTCGTA
>JANORB010000209.1:0-2486 GCA_031415135.1 Methylibium sp. | reverse complement strand
CCGCCTGATGAGCCAGGCGCTGCGCAAGCTCACGGCCATCATCAAGAAGACCAACACCATGGTCATCTTCATCAACCAGATCCGCATGAAGATCGGCGTGATGTTCGGCTCGCCCGAAACCACCACCGGCGGCAACGCGCTGAAGTTCTACGCCTCGGTGCGGCTCGACATCCGCCGCATCGGCTCGATCAAGAAGGGCGAAGAGGTGATCGGCAACGAAACCAAGGTCAAGGTCGTCAAGAACAAGATCGCGCCGCCGTTCAAGACCGCCGAATTCGACATCCTCTACGGCCAGGGCATCAGCCGCGAAGGCGAGATCATCGACATGGGCGTGGAAGCCAAGGTGCTGGAGAAAAGCGGCTCCTGGTACGCCTACAAGGGCGAAAAGATCGGCCAGGGCAAGGACAACGCGCGCGAGTTCCTCAAAGAGAACCCGGAGCTGTCGGTCGAGATCGAGAACAAGGTGCGCGAAGCGCTGGGCATTCGGCTGCTGCCCGGCGCCGAGGTGGTGGACATCAAGTCGGCCAAGGTCAAGGCCGCGAAAGAGTAGGCGTGGATCAGGGCGCGCGTGGCGCACCTGCCCGGTCGCTCAAGGCCCGGGCGATCCAGTTGCTTGCCCAGCGTGAGCACAGCCGGCTGGAGTTGAGGCGCAAATTGCTCGCGCACGCGGCGGCCGAAGACGCCCAGGCGGGCGAGGCCCCGGATGAGATTGAAGCCGACGCGTCGGCCGCGGAGCTTGCCACCGGTGCTGCCGAGCGCCTCGACGCCCTGCTCGATTGGCTGGTGGCAAACCACTACCTCTCGGAGCAACGCTTTGCCGAGTCTCGCGTGCAGGCACGAGCGTCCCGGTTCGGCAATTTGCGCATCCGCCAAGAGCTGTCACAGCACGGCGTGGGCCTGTCGGCCATCGCCGAATCGTCGCTCAAAGACACCGAGCTGGCGCGCGCGCGGGCAGTCTGGGCGCGCAAGTTCTCCGGCCGGCCGGCCACCCCGGCCGAGCACGCCAGGCAGGCCCGCTTCCTGGCGGGCCGGGGCTTTCCCGGCGACTTGATACGGCAAGTGCTGCGCCAGCCCAGCCGGGCCGACACGGACGACGAGTCGACCGCCGCGCCATCCGATTGATCCGCCCGGCCGTGCATTCGGCCCGAAGCGCGGCCGGTGCGCGCGAGCGCCGCGCGCGTGGCCGGTGAGCGTCAGCTTTGGTGCAAAGCAGCATGCTACATTCCGTGGCCGTTGTGGGGCTTGGCGAGGGCGCGTGGCCTTGCAGGTCACCTTCTGGTGGGCCGGCAACGCCTTCCCTTCCGCCACGACCTGCGACCCACTCCGATGGCTCTCCCGACCGCCGCTCCCAGCCGCCAGTTGAAGCACACCCGCTCCATCACCGTGCAGGTTTATTCGCGCGGCGACGGGCTGTGGGAGGTCGATGCCGAACTCTCCGACACCAAGACGCGCGACGCGCCGCTGGCGGGCGGGATTCGCCCGGCCGGCGCGCCGATCCACGACCTGCTGCTGCGGCTGGTGGTCGATGAACAGTTCAATGTGATCGAATCCGGCGCGCACACACGCGCCATGCCCTACCCGGGCCTCTGCGACGATTTTGGCGACGCCTACGGCCGCCTCGTCGGCCTGAACCTGCTGAAGGGCTTTCGCCAGGACGTCTTGCAGCGGCTGGGCGGCGTGCGCGGCTGCACCCACCTGACCGAGCTGAGCCAGGTGCTGCCCACGGCCGTGGTGCAGGCCTTTGCCGGTGAGGTGATCGACACCCGCGACGACAACCCGGCGGGCCGGCAGCCGTTCCAGATCGACCGTTGCCACGCCTTGCGATCGGACGGCCCGGCGGTCCGCGCGTTCTACCCGCGCTGGTTTCGCAAGACCGGCGAAAGCGTGCCCACCGTTTCAGAAACCTGAGCGAGCGAGACTGCGATGAAGATTCACGAATACCAGGGCAAGGACATCCTGCGCCAATTCGGTGTGCCGGTGCCGCGCGGCTACCCCGCGTTCAGCGTGCTGGAGGCGACCGAGGCGGCGCAAAAACTCGGCGGTCCGGTGTGGGTGGTCAAGGCACAGATCCATGCGGGTGGCCGCGGCAAGGGAGGCGGGGTCAAGCTGGCCCGATCGCTCGATGAGGTGAAGAAGCTGTCGGCCGAGATCCTGGGCATGCAGCTCAAGACCCACCAGACCGGCCCCGAGGGCCAGAAGGTGCGCCGCCTGCTGATCGAAGAGGGTGCCGACATCACGAAGGAGTATTACGTTGCCGCCGTGACCGACCGCGCCACGCAGAAGGTGGCGATGATGGCCAGCAGCGAAGGTGGCATGGACATCGAGCAGGTGGCCCATGCCACCCCCGAGAAAATCCTGAAGGTCTTCATCGACCCGGCCACCGGACTGACCGACGCGCAGGGCACCGAACTCGCCAGCGGCATCGGCGTGCCGGCCGCGAGCCAGGCCCAGGCGATCGACGTCTTCAGGAAGCTTTACCAGACCTA
>JANORB010000208.1:0-7368 GCA_031415135.1 Methylibium sp. | reverse complement strand
CAAAACTCGCCTGCGCCTGGCCAGGCCAGCTCAGCACCAGCGCGCCGGCCACGATGGCCAGCATGCCGATGAAGATGCGCCGGTCGACGTTTTCCTTGAACACCACCCAGGCGATGACGGCGGTGAACACGCCCTCGGCATTGAGCAGCAGCGCGGCGCCGGACGCCGGCATGCCGGCCAGGCCCCACATCAACAGCACCGGGCCGACCACGCCGCCGGCCAGCACCGCGCCGGCGAACCACGGCCACTCGCCGGGCGCCAGTTTCGCGCGCTGTTGGCTGCGCCTCAGCAAGCGCAGCAGCGTCAGGCCGAGCCCGGAGCCGAGGTACAGCAGCCCCGCCAGCAGCCACGGGCTGATGCCCACCAGCAGCAGCTTGGCCAGCGGCGTGCCCACGCCGAACAGCAGCGCGGCGCCGAGTGCCGCGCCCACGCCAGGGTGAAGGCCGAATCGTGTGCTCATGCGCGCCTTGTAGCAGACCCGCGCCCGCCCGGCCGCTCAGCGCCTCAGCGCATCAGCGATCCGTCCTGGCACGCAGCAGCCGCAAGCCATTGCCCACCACCAGCAGGCTGGCGCCCATGTCGGCGAACACCGCCATCCACATGGTGGCGCTGCCGAACAGCGCCAGCACCAGGAACACCGCCTTGATGCCCAGCGCCAGCGTGATGTTCTGCCACAGCACGGCGTGGGTGGCCTTGGACAGGCGCACGGTCTCGGCGATGCGGCGCAGGTCGTCGTTCATCACCACCACGTCGGCCGCTTCCATCGCGGTGTCGGTGCCGGCCGCGCCCATGGCCACGCCGATGTCGGCCTGCGCCAGCGCCGGCGCATCGTTGATGCCGTCGCCGATCATCGCGGTCGGGCCGTGTTGGGCTTGCAGGGCCTTGATGGCCGTGAGCTTGTCTTCGGGCAGCAGGTTGCCGCGCGCCTCCAGGATGCCGGCTTGGTGCGCGATGGCGTTGGCCGTGGCCTGGTTGTCGCCGCTCAGCATCACCGCGGTGATGCCGAGCGCCTTCAACTCGGCCACCGCCTCGCGCGACGAGGGCTTGAGGGTGTCGGCCACCGCAAACAGCGCCAGCACGCCGGCAGCAGACGCCAGCAAGGTGACGCTGCGGCCGGCTTCCTCGAACGTCTTCAGTGTGGCTTCCAGCGCGGGCGAGCACTGCCCGCGTTCTTCCATCAGGCGGTGGTTGCCGAGCACGTAGCCCGTACCGCCGACATCGGCCTGCACGCCGCGCCCGGCCAGCGCCTTGAAGTCGCGCAGCACCAGCGTCGGCGCGGCCAGGCCCTGGGCGATGGCGCGCGACACCGGGTGGTCCGACTGGCCGGCCAGCGCAGCGGCCAGGCCTTCAATCTGCGCGCGGTCGGCGCTCGGCGCCAACACCTCCCACACCACCAGCCTGGGCTTGCCCTCGGTGAGGGTGCCGGTCTTGTCGAGCGCGATGGCTTTGAGCTTGCGCGCGCCTTCGAGGTGGATGCCGCCCTTGATCAGGATGCCGCGCCGCGCGGCGGCCGCCAGCCCGCTGACCACGGTCACCGGCGTGGAGATCACCAGCGCGCACGGGCAGGCGATCACCAGCAGCACCAGCGCCTTGTAGATCGCCTGCAGCCAGGTCCAGTCGAGCAGCCACGGGCCGATCAGGGCGACGGCCAGCGCGACGGCGAAGACGGCCGGCGTGTAGACCGCCGCGAAGCGATCGACGAAGCCTTGCGTCGGTGCGCGTGTGCCCTGCGCTTCTTCAACCGCATGGATGATGCGCGCGAGCGTGGAGTTCGACGCCGCCGCCGTGACCCGGAACTCGATCGTGCCGGTTTGATTGATGGTGCCGGCAAACACCGGGTCGCCGACCGACTTGTCGACCGGAATGCTCTCGCCGGTGACCGGCGCCTGGTTGATGCTGGTGTTGCCGACCGTGACCACGCCGTCCATGGCCACGCGCTCGCCGGGCCGCACGCGCACCACTGCCTGCAGCGCCACCTGGACGACCGGCACGTTCAGCCAGCTGCCGTCGAACTGCTGCACGGCCGCTTCTTCGGGCGCCAGCGCCAGCAAGCCCTTGATCGCATTGCGGGCCCGGTCGACCGCCTTGGCCTCGATCGCCTCGGCAATGGCGTAGAGCGCCATCACCATCGCCGCCTCGGGCCATTGGCCGATGGCGAACGCGCCGGTCACCGCCACCGTCATCAGCGCATTGATGTTGAGCCGGCCGTGGCGCAGCGCGATCAGGCCCTTCTTGTAGACATCGAAACCCGCCACCCAGATGGCCGCTGCGGCCAGCGCCAGGCCAAGGCCTTGCCACACGCGGGTATCGGGTGCGAAGAAGCCCACAAGTTCGGCGCCCAGCGCCAGCGCAAGCGCCAGCCCCAGGCGTTGCAGATTGCCGCCCTCGGGCGCGTGGTCGTGGTCGTGGTCGTGGTCGTGGCCATGGTCCGGCGTGGTGCCCGCTGCTGCGCTCGTTGCCGTCGTGGTTTCGACCACAGGCTGCGGATCGAACCCGCACTTGCGGATGGCCACCAGCGCCTGCGCCACCGCGGCCGCCGGTGCGTCCAGCGCCAGCGTGCGCGCACCGAGCTGAAAGCTGAGTCCGCGCACGCCGTCAATGCCCTCGACGGCGCGCCGGATTTCGGACTCCTCGACCGCGCAGTCCATCGTCGGCACCCGAAAGCGCGCCCATTGATGGGCCGCCGGAACTGCGGGCGCGGCGGGCGCGGCGGCGCAGCAGGCGTCGTGCGCCGTGGCGTCGGCAAGTGTCGGGTGGGCGTCGTCGTGCTGGCTCACGGGCGGTCCTTGAAGGTCGGGCGGCGATTGGAAGCCCGCCCGTTGATGGGTGCCCAGTCTCGCAGAGATGACCTCGGCCGCCACCAGGCCGCGTCAGACGAACTCGCCCTTGTTGATGGCGTAGAGCCGCTGGAAGCGTTCATGGCGCGCGCCGAGGCGCGCTGCGAGCGCCGGATTCGGTTCGACGATCACCGGTGTGGCCACGGCCGTGCACACGCTCTGAACCGGTTCTTGCAGATGCGCCAGGCGCGCCAGCCGAGCGGCACCGAACGCGCCGCCCAGATCACCACCGGCCGGCCGGCCGAGCGAAAAGCCGCAGGCGGTGGCCACCAGCTCGGTCCAGAAGCGGCTGTTGGCGCCACCGCCCAGCACCGTCGCATGTTGAATGCGGGTGCCCGCGGCCTGAAGAGCGGCATGCCCATCGGCGAGCGAAAACGCGACCCCTTCGAGAACCGAATACGCCAGCGCGGCCTGGTCGGTGCGAGTGCTCAGGCCGAAGAACATGCCCTTCGCGGCGGCGTTGTTGTGCGGCGTGCGTTCGCCGTTGAGGTACGGCAGGAAGATCGGCGCGGTCTCGATCTCGGCGCCCTCGGCCAGCGCCGCGAACCCGGCCTCGCTGGCGTGCCCGCACAACTGCGTGGCCCACGACAGGCTGGTCGTGGCACTCAAGCTCACCGTCATCTGGAACCAGCGCTGCGGCAGCGCGTGGCAGAAGGCATGCACCGCCTGCGCCGGGTTGGGCGCAAAACGTTCGGTGGCGACGAAGATCACGCCCGAGCTGCCCAGCGACACCAGCGCCTGGCCCTGATTCACCGCGCCCACGCCGATGCCGGCCGCCGCGTTGTCGGCCGCGCCGGCGGCGACGACCACGTTTGCCGCCATGCCCCAGCGGCGGCGCAGGTCGTCGCGCAGCAGGCCGGCGGCCTCGCAGCCCTCAACCAGCCTGGGCATGTGCTGGCGCGACAGCCCGGTGGCGGCCAGCATGCGGTCGGACCAGTCGCGCCGCGCCACGTCGAGCCAAGCGGTGCCGGCCGCGTCGGACATCTCCGACACCCGCTCACCGGTGAGGTGGTGCACCAGGTGGTCCTTGGGCAACATCACGCTGGCCACGCGCGCGAACAACGCGGGCTCGTGCTTGCGCAGCCACAGCAGCTTGGGCGCGGTGAAGCCGGGCATCACCAGGTTGCCGGTGATGGCCCGCGCCTCGGGCACTGCCGCTTCGATCTCGGTGCACTCGGCAAAGGAGCGCGTGTCGTTCCACAGGATGGCTGGGCGCAGCACCTGCTGCTGCGCATCCAGCAGCACGGCGCCGTGCATCTGGCCCGAGATGCCGATGCCGCGCACCGCGGCCAGCGCGGTCGGCGCCTGTTGCTTCAAGGCGTCGAGCGTGTCGTGCAGCGCCTGCACCCAGGCCTGCGGCGCCTGCTCGGACCACAGCGGGCGCGGGCGCGAAATGGCCAGCTTGATGCCCGCGCTGGCGAGCGTGCGCTGCTGGTCGTCGACCAGGCTGGCTTTGAGTTCGGAGGTGCCGAGGTCGATGCCGAGGTACATGGCCAAGTCCAGTTTCAATCGATCAGTCTCTTGCGAGTCCAGGCAGACTTCGACCTCTGGACCTAAGCCCAAGCCTCGGCCAGCGCCTTCGCCTGCTGAAGCACCAGTTCCACTGCCGAGTCCTGCTGATCCGGAGGGTACCTGTACTTTCGCAGGATGCGTTTGACCATCAAGCGCAACTTGGCTTGCACGCTCTCACGCGCGGACCAGTCCACGCTCAGGTTCTTGCGCAGGTTCTCTGCCAGCTCGTGCGCGATCTTCTTCAGGGTCTCATCGGTCAGCTCGCGAACAGCCGACTCGTTGTTGGCCAGCGCGTCATAGAAGCGCACTTCGTCCTCGGTCAGGCCGAGCTGCTCGCCACGCGCCGCAGCCTCGCGGAACTTCTTGGCCATCTGCACCAACTCTTCCATCACCTGCGCGGCTTCGATGGATCGATTCTGGTAGCGCTGCACCACATCCGTCAGCATGTCCGAGAACTTCTTGTTCTGCACCACGTTGCTGGCGAAGCGCGACTTGATCTCGCCTTCGAGCAAACGCTCCAGCAGCTCGACCGCCAGGTTGCGCTCGGGCAGGTTGCGCACCTCGGCCAGGAAGGCGTCATCGAGGATGCCGATGTTGGGCTTGTCCAACCCAACGGCGTCAAAGATGTCGACCACTTCTTCGGACACCACGGCCGAGCTGATGATCTGGCGGATGGCCAGCTCGCGTGCCTCGTCGGTTTTCTTCTGCTGGCTGATTTCGCGCTTGGTCAGGATCACCTTCACGGCCTGGAAGAAGGCGACCTCCTCTCGCACCGCCTTGGCCTCGTCGAGCGTGCAGCACAAAGTGAACGCTTTGCTCATGGCCAGCGCCAGATCGGCGAAGCGCTTCTTGCCGTCCTTGATTCCCAGAACGAAGTTGGCAGCGCCGGCCAGCGTCTTGTGGCCGCCTGTGAGGAAGCCGCTGTAGTCGAAGCCGTGGCCCGATGTTGTGTGATTCGTGCCGGCCAGCATGCCGCGCAGTGCGTCGAGCTTCTCGGCCAGCACGCTATACGCCTCGTGCGCATCCACGGTCGGCCTGCCTCGGCCCTTGCTCGCGGTGTATTCCTTCAGCGCCGACTTCAGCTCGCCCCCGATGCCGATGTAGTCCACCACCAGGCCGCCCTGCTTGTCCTTGAATACCCGGTTCACGCGGGCGATGGCCTGCATCAGGTTGTGGCCCTTCATCGGCTTGTCGATGTAGAGCGTGTGCACGCAGGGTGCATCAAAGCCAGTGAGCCACATGTCGCGCACGATCACCATGCAAAGGGGATCGCCCGGGTTCTTGAAGCGCTTCTCCAGCCGCTTCTTCACCTGGGCGCTGTAGATGTGCGGGCGCAGCAGCGCCTTGTCGCTGGCCGAGCCCGTCATCACGATCTTGACGGCGCCCTGCTCCGGGTCAGCGCTGTGCCAATCGGGCCGCAGCTTGATGATCTCGTTGTAGAGGTGGACGCAGATGTCACGGCTCATGCCCACCACCATGGCCTTGCCGGTCTGCGCCTTCCCACGTTCCTCGAAGTGCGCCACCAGATCGGCCGCCACGCTGGCGATGCGGGGTTCCGCGCCCACCACCTTCTCCAGCGCCGCCCAGCGGCTTTTGAGCTTGGCCAGCTGGCTCTCTTCTTCGTCTTCCGCCAGTTCGTCCACCTCGTCGTCGATGGTGGCCAGCTCCTCGGCCTTCAGCCCCAGCTTTGCCAGCCTGCTCTCGTAGTAGATGGCCACGGTGGCGCCATCTTCCTTGGCCTGCTGCATGTCGTAGACGCTGATGTAGTCGCCGAACACGGCACGCGTGTCACGGTCTTCGCCCGACACGGGCGTGCCGGTGAAGGCCACGAAGGTGGCGTGGGGCAGCGCATCGCGCAGGTGCTGGGCGTATCCCACTTGATAGCGCGCGACCTGGTAGCGGTCAACGGTGGGCGCGAACTCGACCTTGTGGGGTGAGGGTTCGCCAGCGCCCGTGGTCAACACGGTTGTCGACGAACGTTGCTTCACCGTCTTCAGCTTGGCTTCGAAGCCGTACTGGGTCCGGTGCGCCTCGTCAGCAATCACCACAATGTTGCTGCGGTCCGAGAGCAGCGGGAACGCATCCTCGTCCTCGCCCGGCATGAACTTCTGGATCGTGGCGAACACGATGCCGCCTGACGGCCGGTTGCCCAAAAGCGCGCGCAGTTCTTGCCGCGTGCCGGCCTGCACCGGCTGCTCGCGCAACAAGTCTTGCGCCAGCGAGAACACGCCGAACAACTGGCCATCGAGGTCGTTGCGGTCGGTGATGACAACGATGGTCGGGTTCTCCATCAACGGCTCTTGCATCACACGCGCCGCGAAACAGGTCATCGTGATGCTCTTGCCGCTGCCCTGCGTGTGCCACACCACGCCGCCCTTGCCGCGAACGCTGGGCAAGCCGTCTGGACGGGATGCGGCGATCACCTTTGCGATGGCCGCACGCACCGCGTGGAACTGGTGGTAGCCGGCGATCTTCTTGACCAGGCCACCGTCGTCCTCGAAGACTACGAAGAAACGCAGGTAGTCCAGAAGGTACGCCGGCGCCAAGACTCCGCGCACCAGCGTCTGCAACTCGTTGAATGGCCCCAGCGGATCGAGCGTGGTGCCGTCGATCGTGCGCCAGGCCATGAAGCGCGCGCTGTCGGCCGACAGCGAACCCAGCAACGCGTCAGTGCCGTCCGAGATCACCAGCATTTCGTTGTATCGGAAGGCGTCGGCGATCTGTTCCTTGTAGGTCTGTATCTGATGGAACGCCTTCCACACATCAGCGTTCTGATCCGCAGGGTTCTTCAGCTCGATCAGCACCAGCGGCAGGCCGTTGACGAACAGGATGATGTCGGGCCGGCGTGTGTGGTGCGGCCCGGTGATGGAGAACTGGTTGACCGCCAGCCACTCGTTGCGCGCCGGCGCGGCCCAATCGACGAGCTTGACGAAATCGCCCCGGGTTTCGCCGTCGCGCTGGTACTGCACCGGCACGCCTGTCACCAGCAGTCGATGGAACTGCCGGTTCGCCGCCAGCA
>JANORB010000207.1:0-24103 GCA_031415135.1 Methylibium sp. | reverse complement strand
TCCAGCAGCTTGCGAAGCTGAACGCGCAGAGCCGCCTGCGCATCCGCATCATCGGGGCGCGCGGCGACTTCCTGTGCCGCCTCACCCAGCGCGGGACGCTCCTGGGCCTTGGGTCGCAACCACTGCCAGATCTTCCCCGCTCGCTCGAGGCTTGCTTCAGTGATCTTCTCGCCCAGCTTCTTCGCTGCGCCCACCGACGTTTCATGAAGAAAAGGTAGCGCCGGAGCAAGATACTTCACGGTTTCGGCGACGAGAACGGAGACGTCCATGGCAATCCCTCGGAAGTCAGGAGGCGACATGTACGATACACGCGCGCACCTGCAACAGCAACCTCCTACGTTCGACACCTACATTCGGACCCGGTGCGCAACGAAGAGCTTGCCGGGTGTCAAGCACGCTAACATCACCCGGGCGGACAGCGCCAGCTTCAGTGCGCTATGCCGCCTACCGCGCCTGCGCTACGGCGCTGAGGATGCGACCCTTCATTGGATCGGAGCGCTGGGCACATCGCCAATAACCACTCTCCGGCGATGCGGTAGGCACAACGAAGGTCGCTTGTGGGTCGACAGCCGGTGCCCAGGGAGTGGCCTTGGTCGACGGCAATGCGCCACATAGCGGTCCTCGTGATCTTGTAGGATGGCAATCTGAAGCGTAGCCATCAACGGTGCTTTGACCTTCTGGCCGACCCCGGCCACCACCAGGGTGCTCGCCCAGCGCGTGTCGCCTGGCATGGCTGGTCGCCGCCACACGTGGGGAGAATTGGGGGACTGGCCTGCGAAAACCTGTACAAAACGGTGCAAAGTCAGTGGAATGGACGGCACCAATGGTCAATAAAATCAATCACTTAGGTTCGATGGCAGAACTACGAACCAAGGGGTCGTGGGTTCGATTCCTGCCAGCCGCACCATAAACGACGAGGGTCAGTAGGTTTCGCCTACTGACCCTTTGGTCTTTCTGGGCCTCCAGGGGCCCACTGAGGGGTCCACCGCGGGTGGCCTCTCACGGTTCCACCCGAGACGTTGCGGGATGTCGAGACTCTTGCCGGCTGTCAGTGCCGCCAGCATCTCAGCAAACTCCTGCCTTCTGTGTTTCTCTTCCATCCCGCGCGGCAAGGCAGCCAGTGTCGGCTACCCGGCCGGAGGGTTGCCACGAGGTGCAGGGACGGTCAGGAGGGCTCTCAACCCCGAACCTTCCCGCCGCTTTCGTCGACGCATCGCGTCTTGCGAGTGCGCGTCGAAGGCAGCCGCTCCAAGTTCATCGCGTTTGCCCACTGACGCACAACTGAAACGACCTCCTCACTCGGACGAGAGTTGTGCCTGCCTCGTACCTGGACTGTCTGAAGAATTCGCGGACTGACCTCGATGGTTGCCTCGCTCCTCCCCGACCGAGAACCTGCAAGATCGATGAAGACCCGCGGACACAGCGTTCGGCGCAGGTTCCGACGCAGTGACGTTGAGCAGCACCTTCGTCGATCAAAGTCGCACGCCCGTGGCGTTGCGGCGCAAGCTGACGGCCGGTGAGCTTGAGGCCGCTGGCAATGCCTTGGAGCGCTTCGTCGGCGTCGAGGCCAATGAGGCGGCCGGTGGTGTCGTGCGGTGCGATCTGTTCGATGACGAGCAGAGCCGGTTTCTGTCCGACCCAGCGCTGCTGCAACGGCTGGCGAGCGAGAAGCTGGACGCGCTCGCAGTTGCCGTGCGCGAGCAAGGCCGTTGCATTCTCGTGTGTCAACACGATAGGGCTGCGCTGCAGTGCTGCCTACACTGGCTCATGCCCGAGCAGCCCGGCACATGGTTCGCTTGGTTGATCGCCCTGCCGCAGGCCCAGTTGCTCGACCTGCTGGCGCTGTGCACGGCGCTGACGCTGAGCGCATTGCCGAGCACCGGTGCCGCCGGCGACGCGAACGTGCTCGCCGAAGCCGTGGGCCTCGATATGGCCGATTGGTGGGAGCCCACGGCAGGCGGGTACCTGAACCATGTGCCCAAGGCTCAGATCGTCCAGGCGCTCAAGGAGGCTGGGCCGGACCTGGCGGACGACGCTGCCGGCGCGATGAAGAAGGATGTCCTGGTGGTCAAGGCCGCGTCGCGCCTGGCCGGCAAGCGCTGGCTGCCGGCGCTATTGCGGCGACCGCCCGGTTGACCGTGGGTTTGGCGGTGAAACGCGAGCGGGTGGATTGAACCCGCTCGCGTGATCCGGGTCGGAGTGAATCATGGGGCTGGTGGTCGCGCGCGAACCCAAGCCGGACGTGCCTTGCTGGCCTGGCCGGCGTCTTCTCGCAGCCGTCGATGCGGTCGTGTGGCCACTCCGGTGGGTGCTGGTGTTCAGCCATGCGCCGAAACCTGTTGGGCTGGTCGGCCCGTTCGTTGCCGCCGTGGCGCTGCTCTGCGCGCTGGGCCGGCTGCACCGCGCGCTGTGGGTCAACCGCAGATATCGGTTCACGACGTGGCGCTGGGGCCGGATCGCGGCGGCGTTGCTGCTGATGGGTGTGGTGTTGAAGTTGACGATGCCGACGTGAGTGGACAACGCTGCACGTCGATGCCGTTGCCGCCGCAATCGGCGACCATCTAGATCGTCGACCATCCGAGACCGGTCAATCGCATGACTGTTGGCATGCGCAGAAAGACGGGCGTGATGGAGTCGGTACGGGCTGACGATGACTCAGGTGGGGTGCGTTGCGCAGACAACCTCCGGTTTGAGCTATGCCGTCAACTCGAGGCGCCGCTTGCCGCGCTCGACGGGCTGGATTCAGGCTCAAATCTCGCACGGCCAATCACTGCCGGAGCCGTTGCTGCTCGCGCGTGCAGCGCTGATGCCGACCGCGTCCACGCGCGGCATGGCCAGGGCCAGCGCCATTCGCGCAAAATTTGTCGTAGTTCGGGCGAGGTTGACTGACACCGGCAGCTTGAGCCCAGCGTCTGAGATGCAATGTATCGCACTCATCAACAAGGAACCCGTGATGGCCGCGACCAGCATGGTCCACGTCCGTGTGGACGAACACCTCAAGACTCAGGCCACGGAGACGCTGGCGCTGAAGGCGCCGAATGCCGACACCCGCGCGGCGATGGAAGAGGCGCGGACGATCAGCAAAGCGCGTTTCGCGTCGGCCAAAGCGCTGATGGGCGATCCTAAAAAGGGCGCCAAGCGATAAGCGCGCGGTCCTGCCGCGGGCGTCGGACCGAACCAAGGCCTTCGTCAAGGACTGGACTCGCCTGACGCATTCGGGCCGCTTCGACATGAAGCGCCTGAAGGAAGTCATGCTGGCGCTGATCGCGAACGACGCGCCGCTTGGGCCTTCGTCGCTGGACCACGCACTTGTCGGCGACTGGGCCGACCATCGAGAGTGCCACGTCGGCGGCGACTTTCTGCTCATCTACCAGCTGCAGGGCAGCGGTGCGAACGAGCAGATCATCTTCGTGCGCGCCGGCGCGCATGCGGACCTGTTCGAGTAGCGCGGCAGCCTTCGCGCATGCAGCGCGATCCTTGACACGGGATCAACGCGGCGGTCGTCTTGCCGATGCCGACAGAACCTTTTGTCCTTCGATCAAGGTCAGCGGACCGACCGTGCCTGCTTTCGATGGCCGTCCGGTGGCGCTGGGAGGCGGCAACGTCGGCGCAGGACTCGGCTGCCCCAGCACTCGTTCGATTTCCGCTCCGAGCAACCGCCAGGCACCACGCTTTTCATCGTTGTACTCGTGCTTCAGGTCGTGGCGCCGCACTCGGCTGCCGGCGAGCACACGGTTCTGGCAGCGGTCGATCACGTCCGGGCTGACGCCGAGCGCCTGCATCATCGTTGCGGCCGTGCGGCGCAGATCATGCGGCGTCCACTCGCCGTTCGAACCATTGGCCAGAACAAGGCTGTCGTCGTTGCGCCGGTTGCTCAGGTCTTTGCGATTCTTGAACCGCAGTTGCCGGTCTCCGATCTGCTTGCTCACGCTTTTCAAGCACACATGATTTTCAGCGTCGCGAGCAGGGAAGCACCATGCGGTATCGCCGGACTTCTTGTGCAGTGTCTTGAATTGTTCGAGCGCGAAGTCGGACAGGAAGACCAACGGATCCTGCTGCTTGCCCCTTGAGCCCTTCACGTTCTCTTTGGGAACGAACCACGTGGCGGAATTGAAATCCACGTGCCGCCACTCCGTCATCAGCAACTCGCCGATGCGGCAGCAGGTCGAGAGGCAAATCCAGAGCGCCAGCTGCGTCTCGGCTTGGACGGCGCGCGTGGCCTTGCGTTTGTCCGGGGCGTTGTCATAGGCCGCCCGGGTTCGCTCGAAGATCGCTTTCAGCTCGCGAATCTCACCCGGGCTCAACACGCGCGTGCGAATGTTCGACATGTCGTAGTCGGCTGCCACGATCCGCTCGATCTCGATCAGGTTCGTGGGGTTGCCTTCTTGCAGCAGCCGACGCCAGGGCTGCCGCTTTTCAGCCCAGTCGAACATCTGCATGAGGTCGCGGGACAGGTTGACGTCTTTGCGAGATACACCGTCCGCAAGCCATGCGTCGTACATCGCCCGGATTGAAGCGTCTTCGGCGAGGTGTCGTGCCTCAGCATTGATCGTTGCCTGAACACGCTGGCGGTCTTCACTGCGCTGGGCAGTGTGGGTCTCGTTGGGGTCGAGGCCGCGCTTCAGCAGGCTTCGAGCCTGATCCCGCGCAGCGCGAACGCCTTCCAGCGAAGTGGCCGGCCAGGTGCCGCAGTAGTGCCGCAGGTCCAGCGGCGTGTGCAGCTTGATGGCCGCCTGGGTCGAGCGAAACGGCGCCCGGTCGAACAAACTCAGGCACAAAGCGATGGTGGTGGAGTCCAGCGGGTTCTTGTTCGACTCTTGACCTGACACTGCTGGGGCGCAGCGTTTGATGAACGCTGTTCATGGCGGACGGCATGGGCCATGAACCGACGGTCTCAGCATCTTCCGTCGAGCCTTCTCCAGTATGATCAGTTCGAGTCCGGGACTGGCGATTTCAGTCTGGGCTCTGAGTGCGGTGCGCTCATCATGCCCGTCCTGAAGGCGGGCCTGGACTCTCGACCGATACGACGCGACTGACCTGCGGCGGTACAGCGGAATGAGAGTTGCGTCTCGGTCGCAGGTCGTCCGGGATCCGGTGTTGCAGTTGGAGTGACACATGGCGTCGCTGCATTTGAAGTCGATGGTTCTGCCGATTCGCCGCGAGCAACTGATCATCTATGCCGGCTTCCTGCTGGCGATCCTGATGCTGGGCGCGATCGCGGTGGCCTCGTTCCGCAGCATCAGCGCCTTCGTCGAGCGAGTCGACAACGTCGAGCGCACCCAGAAGGTCTTTCTCGCCAACCAGGAAGTGCTGACGCTGTTGAAGGACGCGATCATCGCGCAGCGCGGCTTCGTCATCACCGGCGAGGCGCGCTACCTCGCGCCGCGCGAGGCGGCGCTGACCCAGATGCACGACAAGATCGGCCTGCTGCGCACCCTGATCGGCCCCGCCGACGCCGACAACCAGCGCCGGCTGGGCGAGATCGAGCGTCTGGCCGACAGCATCTTCGACATCATCGCGCGCACGATCGATCTCAAAAGCGGGAACATGCCGGCCGAGGCGCCGGCACTGGTGGCCCTGATCGACGACGGCAAGCGCGACCTGGACCTGGCGCGGGCACTGGTGCGCGATGTTCGAACGCACTTCAACACCACGCTGCTCGACCAGCTCCACGAGTCGCAGGCGACCGGCGAGACGACCACGCGCCTGCTGGTCTTCACCGAATTGCTGAGCCTGTCGATTCTCATCCTGGCCTTCGGGCTGCTGACGCGCGAGGTCAGCCTGCGCACCCGGGCCGAGCAGGCCGTCAAACGCGCCAACGACGCGCTCGAACAACGCATCGTCGAGCGCACGGCGGAACTGGCCGACGCCAACGCGCAGCTCGAGGCCGAGATCGGCGAGCATCGGCGTGCGCGCAGCGAGGTGGCCGAACTGAACCAGACCCTGGAGTCGCGCGTGGCGCAACGCACCGCGCAACTCGAAGACGCCAGGGAACAGATGGAGAGCTTCGGCTATTCGGTGTCGCACGACCTGCGGGCGCCGCTGCGCGCGATCATCGGTTTTGCG
This sequence comes from Methylibium sp., assembly GCA_031415135.1. Classification (GTDB taxonomy): domain Bacteria; phylum Pseudomonadota; class Gammaproteobacteria; order Burkholderiales; family Burkholderiaceae_C; genus LGRD01. Next base: position 18,037 of record JANORB010000207.1, on the reverse strand, counting down.
AGCGTGCTCGAGGCGGACCATTCGCACCAGCTCGACGCCGGCGGAAAGGAGACGCTGAAAATCATCTCCGACAGCAGCCGCAAGATGGGTCAGCTGATCGACGACCTACTCTCCTTCTCGCGCCTGAGCCGGGCCCCGCTGGAGGTCGGCTATGCCGACATGAAGGCGATCGTCGACGAGACCCTGGCATCGCTTGGCGCCGCGTGGCCTGCCGTCGACGGCCGCTGTCGCGTCGGGCCCATGCCTCAGGCGCGCTGCGATGCGGCGTTGATGCGGCAGGTCTGGTCGAACTTGCTCGCCAATGCGATCAAGTTCTCGAAGACCAGCGCCGAGCCGTTGATCGAAGCGGGTGGTTACCAGATCGGGCGCGAAAACGTCTACTTCGTGCGCGACAACGGGGTTGGCTTCGACATGCGCTACGTGCACAAGCTTTTTGGTGTCTTCGAGCGCCTGCACGTCGAGGAAGAGTTCTCGGGCACGGGCGTCGGGCTGGCCATCGTCAAGCGCATCGTGGTGCGCCACGGCGGGCGCGTCTGGGCCGAGGCCAGGCTGGGCGAGGGCGCGAGCTTTTATTTCGCCTTGCCCAGGATCGAGCGCCATGCCGTCGCTTGACCCGATCGAGGTGTTGCTGGTCGAAGACCAGGCGACCGACGCGCGCCTGATCCTGCGCGCGCTGGCGGCGAAGAACCTGAGCGAGACCGTGCATTGGGTTCGCGACGGCGCGGCCGCGCTCGACTATCTGCTGCGCTCCGGTGCGGCTGCCGGGCCGTCGCACGAGCGGCACCTCAAACTGGTGCTGCTCGACGTGAAGCTGCCCAAGGTCGACGGTGTCGAGGTGCTGCAGACCATGCGCGCCACACCGGCCCTGAAGGCAATCCCGGTGGTGATGCTGACCTCGTCGCCGGAAATGCGCGACATCACGCGCAGCTACGCTGCCGGCGCGAACAGCTACATCGTCAAGCCGGTCGATTTCGACCAGCTGATCGATGTGGTCTCGACCACCATCGTGTACTGGATGCTCTACAACCACGTGCCGCACTGATGCGGCGTCGGTGCCATCGGCCTGGAGCGCTAAACTTGGCCGTTGCCGCAATGCTTCGCCGATGCCCCGTAGATGACTGCCGCCGCCCCCGAAAACACCCATGTCCTGCTGGTCGACGACGACCGACCGGTCTTGAAGTCGCTCGCCAACGGCTTGCGCGGCGCCGGCTATGCGGTGACGGAGGCGCAGACGGGCGAGGCCGCACTGGGTTTGGCGCAGACCGCGCACTTCGACCTGGCCCTGCTCGATGTGCGCATGCCGGGCATGTCGGGGCTGGAGCTGGCTCAGGCCTTGAGCCAGACCACCGACCTGCCCTTCCTGTTCATGTCGGCGCACAGCGAAGCCGACGTGGTCCGGGACGCCGCCGCCTACGGCGCGCTGGGTTACCTGCTCAAGCCGGTGGTGATTGCGCAAGTCATTCCCGCCATCGAAGCCGCACTGGCGCGCGCCCAGGAACTGCGCGGCCTGCGCGAGACCGAGGCCAATCTGAACACCGCGCTGGCCAATGGGCGCGAGACCAGCATCGCCGTGGGCATCATCATGGAGCGCAATCGCGTGGATCGCCAGAGCGCCTTCGACATGTTGCGCCTGCATGCGCGCTCGCAGCGGCGCAAGATGAGCGCGGTGGCCGAGGAACTGGTGAAGGCGGCCGAGATCGTCAACCTGATCCGCTGATGCGGCAGCGGCGACGGTGAAGCGCTCGCTGATGGCAGCCCCGTTGTGCGCGTGGGGCCTGGCGCAAGCCCAGATCGACCCGGGCGCACCTCAGGTCTGCACGCTGTGCGGCATCAACCTGCGCCTGGGGTTCGACTTCGTGGTCGGCGCCGTGCTGCTGCTCGGGCTGATCTGGGTGCTGCACTGGATCGAATCGGCATCGTTGACGGCGATCGCGGAGAACCTGTTCGGCGCCACGATCGCGGGCTTCGTGCTGTTCCTCTTCATGCGCTTCTTTGCCGGCGGTGCGTAGCCGCCGCAGGCGGCCGGATACCGCTTTCAGGGCTGGCGCGGGTCAGCGCGTGTGCGCAAGAGTGTGAGCAAGAAAGAGCCCGCGATTGATGTCGCTGATGCTGATCATCCCGAGCAGTTTCGCGTTGTCCACCACCGGTATGCGGCGCAAGTGCTTCAGGCCCATGTACGACGCCGCCTTCAAGACCGGATCGTCAGGCGCCACCGTGAAGGGCTTGCGGGTCATGACCTGGCCCACCGGGCGGCTCATCAGCGCCGCGTAGCCGCTTTCCATTTCGACGAAGTCGCGGCTCTGCACGCTGTCGTGGATGTAGTCGCCGCAGTTCGGATAGAGCAGCAACAGGATGTCCCGAATCGCGACCAGGCCGACCAGCCTCGTGTCGCCTTCGATCACCGGGATGGCGCCACACTGCCGGTTCAGCATCTTGGTCACCACGGCTCGAAGGGTGTCTGTTTCGTGGACGGCCAACACGCCGGTTGTCATCAGGTCTTTGACCAGCATGCGGATGCTCCTTGACGGGGGCTGTGAAACATTGCGAACGGGTCCGGCCAGGGACGCTGGGGCGACATCAATGGCGGCATCAAGAGTGGCATCAAGAGTGGCATCACGATTTCGGCGCCGCGCCTTCGCGGTCGTAGGCCTCGCCCCGGCGCACCAGCAGGGCCGCCACCGCCAGCAGGCAGATCGAGCCCGAGATCGCGAGCACCTTCCATTCGTGCAGATTCTTGGTGTCGAGGATCAGGAAGCGCGCCAGTGCAACCACCGCGATGAAGATCGGCATCTGCACCGGCAGGCTGCCGGTGCTGTAGAAGAGCCCGACCATTGCCAGCACTTCGAGATAGATGAACATCAGCAGCAGGTCGGCCAGGGTGACCTTGGCGTTGGTCACCATCACCATCACTTCCTGGTAGCCGGCGACCACCGTGGCGATCGCAATCACCACCAGGCCGATGGCTTCGATGAGGTTGATGCCGAACTTCATGTACGGGCCCGTTCGTGCGATCGGCATCGAAAAAACTCCTGGTGGGCATGAGCGGATGCGTTGGTCGCAGCGGGGTCGCAGCGGGGTCGCAGCGGGGTCGCAGCGGGGTCGAAGAGGGTGCGGTGGTGTTGCGGCGCGCCGTCAGCGCGTGGCCGAACGGGTGGTGGTGGCGGCGGCCTGCAGCGAACGCGCCTCAGCGCTGGCGTCGAGCCGCTTCACCAGCGCCGCCACCGAGGCGCCGGTGACGTTCATCACCGGCGACGGATAAACGCCGATCGCCAGGATGATGAGCGCCACTGCCGACGCGAGCGCCGTTTCGCTGCGCGTCAAGTCGCGCATGCTGGCGACACCGGGCCGGGTGATCGGGCCGAAGAAGGCGCGCTCGTAGTACCACAGGAAGTAGCCGGCACTCAGGATCACGCCCAGGACGCCGACCACCGCGACCGGCCAGTGCCGCAGGAAAGCGCCGAGCAGCGTCAGAAACTCGCCATGGAACCCGCTCGTGCCCGGCAGGCCGATCGAAGCCGCCCCGAACAGGAAGAAGAAGAACGCGAGCCTGGGCACCTGGCGCGCCATGCCGCCGGCGGCGGACAGGTCTGACGAGCCCAGCCGGGCGTGCAGTGCGCCGGCCAGGAACAGCAGGCCGGTGGTTGCCAGGCCCATGTTGATCATCATCGTCAGCCCGCCCTGGATGCTCTGGGCGTTCATCGAGAACAGCCCCACCATCACCAGGCCGACATGGCTGATGCTGGCAAACGCCAACAGGCGGCGCAGGTTCTGCTGCACCAGGGCGATCAGGGCGCCGTACAGCAGCGCGGCCAGGCCGGCACCGACCACCAGCCAGCCCCAGTCCTGGCTGGCATCGGGCAGCAGCGGCAGCACGAAGCGCAGCAGGCCGTAGGCGCCCACCTTCAGGCCCACCAGGAACATCGCGGCGCCCACCGGGCCGTGCATCAGCGCGCTCGGCAGCCAGGTGTGAAACGGCAGCAGCGGGCCCTTGATGGCAAAGCCGGCCAGCATCAGGAAGAACACCAGCTCCTGCAACTGCCCGGGCACCGGCTCGGACAGCAGCGTGACGAGGTCGAAGCTGAACGGGGTGCCGGCGGGCGCGCCGCTCTGGTAGGCAATGCCGAGCAGGATGATGCCGATCAGCAGCGCCGCCGAGCCGACCAGCATGTAGACGATGTACTTGAGCGACGCGTACTGGCGCTGCGGCCCCACGCCCCACAGCTTGATCAGCAGGTACATCGGCACCAGGGCCAGTTCGAAGAAGACGTAGAACAGGATCAGGTCGAGCGCGGCGTAGATGCCGATCGTGATGCCCAGCAGCGCCAGCACGGCGCTCAGGTAGGCCCGGCTCAGGAAGCGCGTGCCGTTGCCGCCGAGCAGCAGCACCATCAACGCCACCAGGGCGGTGAGCGGGATGAACAGCACGCTGATGCCATCCACGCCCAGGTGGTAGCTGGCGCCGATGGTCTCGATCCACAGGTGGCGTTCGGTGAACTGGAAGTCCGCCACGCCGGGGATGAAATGCAGCAGCAGGGCCGCTGCGAGCAGCAACTCCAGCGCCACCGTGGCGATCGCCATGCGGCGCGCCAGTGCCGTACTGCGCATGAAGCGCAGCCCGACCGCCATCGCCAGCGGCAGCAGGATCATGGCGCTGAGGATCGGGAACCCGATCTGGGCGCTGGATTGGATTTCGTTAAGAACCACGTTGAACCTCGCCTTCGTGCGTTGGGGTTTGCGTCAGGGTGCGCGCGGGGCCAGGGCCAGCGGCGCGCGGGCGCCTGAGCCCTGCTCGACGCGCGCGGCCAGTTGCGCCAGAGAGCCATTCATCGTCTGCAGGAAGGGCGTCGTGTACAAGCCGATCCAGAAGATCGCCACCGTCATCGAGCCGGCGATCACGAGTTCGCTGCGGTTCAGGTCTTTCATCGTGGCCGCATGCGGGCGGCGCTCGCCGAGGAAGGCGCGCTGGTAGTACCAGAGAAAGTAAGCCGCCCCGAGCACCGTGCCCAGCCCGACCCCCAGTGCCATGACCCAGTGCACACGGAAGGCGCCGATCATCACCAGGTGCTCGCCGTTGAAGCCGTTGGTGCCCGGCATGCCGATCCCGGCCAGGCCGATGACGAGGAAGGTCAGCGCCAGCCGCGGCACCACCTGGTGCAGGCCGCCCATGCCCGACAGGTCGGCCGTGCCGATGCGGTTGGCCAGGAAGCCGGCGACGAAAAACAGCCCGGCGCCGGTGATGCCGAGGTTGATCATTTGCAGCAACCCGCCCTGCAGGCCGGAGAAGTTGAGCGAGAACACGCCCAGCATCACCACGCCCATGTGCGACAGGCTGGCAAACGCCAGCAGCCGGCGCAGGTTGGTCTGCACCAGCGCGATCAAGGCGCCGTAGACCATGCCGATGAAGCCGAGTGCGGCCAGCACCCAGAAGTACTCTTTGGCGGCCTCGGGCAGCAGCGGACTCACGAAGCGCAAAAAGCCGTAGGTGCCCAGCTTCACGCCGACCAGGAACACGCTCATGCCGACGATCGGGCCCTGCTCCAGCACGCGCGGCATCCAGGTGTGGAACGGGAAGATCGGCGCCTTGATCGCCAGCGCCAGGCACAGCGCGGCGAAGATCGTCAGCTGCAGCGGCGCCGGCACCGGCACCTTGAGCAGTTCGATCAGGTTGTAGCTGGCCTGGCCGGTGACCGTGGCGTAGTTGCTCCCGAGCAGCAGGAATCCGCCCAGCATGGCAAGCGCTGCCACCGCCATGAAGCCGAGGTAGACGTTGGCCGCCTGCTTGCGCCGCTCGCCGGTGCCGAAGCGCGTGATCAGGTAGTAGCTCGGGATCAGCTCGGCGACGAAGAAGGCCCAGAACAGCAGCAGGTCGACCGACACGAAGGCGCCCATCATCGCCGCGGCGAAGCCCTGGATGGCGATCAGGTAGCCGCGCAGACCGTCGCCGCCGGGCTCGGCATGCAGCGTGACCAGCAAGGTCAGCAGCGCCGTCAGCGGCAGGAACAGCGCGCTGATGCCGTCGATGCCCAGGTGGTAGATGCCGCTGCGCTCGACGAACTGCAGGTCGGCGCTGCCTGGAACGAACACATTCAAGACCCAGACGCACAGCGCGAGTTCGATCATCGCACCGCCCACCGCGATGCCGTAGGCCAACCGCGGCGCGCTGCAAAACGCCACCAGCGCGGCGGTGACCAGCGGCAGCCCGACCAGCACACTGAGCGCCGGAAAGCCGATTTGCGTGGCGGCAAGAACTTCCTGGATGACCATGGTCAGACTCCGTAAGCGGTGATGGCGAGCGCGCCCAGCAGCAGCACTGCGGCAGTGACCGGTCGTGCGATGAAGGCTTCGAAGCGCAGCAGCCATTGGCCGAAGAAGCCGGTCACGCGGGGCAGCCCGACGTTGACGGCGGTGCCGAACAGATGGCGCTCGACCGCCCCGCTGCCGCTTGCGGCGAGCTCGGTCAGCCAGCCGAGAAAGCCGGAGGCACGGGCGACGACGTTGCGCTCCACCGCCCCGCTGCCGGACGAGGCCATCTCGGTAAGCCAGCCGGCGACGCCGGAGGCGCGTGCGACGACGTGGCCCTCGGTCCAGTTCGAAGCCTGCGACGCCGCAGACGTGAAACCGGCTGCGACACCGGATGCGGGCAGCGCGGCCGAGCGTTCGGCGTCGGCCAGGCTCGGCACCGGCGCCACACCACCGCTGGCGCGCGCGGCCAAAAAGCGTTGCTCCCAGGCGCCGACGCCGACCGAGGCGCGGCTGGCTTCCGGCAGCGGCGCGCCGACGATGCGGTCGATCACGCGCACGTCAAAGCGCTCCAGCGCCCGGCCCAGCCGCTTGGCGCCGCCCACCAGGTAGCGGTCATAGAACTCGTCGATCCAGAACCGGTGCAGTGCGGCCACGTAGATGCGGCGCGCCTTGAGCATCGACAGGCCGGGCAGCTCGGGGCGAAAGCGCTCGAAGAAGATCGCCGTCAGCCAGGCCACGGCCAGCATCGCGCCGAGCAGGCCGAGCAGGGTGTAAACCAGCACCGGTTGGGCGCCGCTGGCGAGCGGGCGCAGTGTGAGCATCGGGCTCAACAGCTCGCGGAACCAGCCACCGTCCACGCCACCCGGCAGCAGGCCGGCAGCCAGGCCGGCGGCCAGCACCAGCAGCAAGGCGAGCATCGGCTTGCCGAAGGCGGCGCCTTTGTGGTGTTCGGCGTCCGCGTTCGCGTGCGGCGCGGCATCACCACCGGCGTGGCCGCCGTGGTCGGCAAAGGCGTTGCGCGTCATGCGCATGGCGTAGTACAGCGCGACGAACAGCGAGATCGCAGCGCCGGCGGTCAACACGGCGGCCGGCGACAGCGACGGCCCGGTGAGCTGGCTGCCGCCCAGGCCCGCGACAAAGGGCACCACCATCACCGCGAACGCCGCCACCAGCACCAGCCAGTACTGGGTCGGCACGGGCACCTCGGCATGCTCGCTCGCCGTCGGATCGGGTTTGACATGGATGTGGTGCAGGATCGACGGCGCGGTCAGGAACAGGAAGCTCTTGAGGAACGCATGCGCCACCAGGTGGAAGACCGCTACCGCATAGGCGCCCAGGCCGCAGGCCAGGAACATCAGGCCGAGCTGGGTGGTGGTGGAAAACGCCAGGATGCCCTTGATGTCCGATGTCGTCAGCCCGACCAGCGCACCGTACAGCGCCGTCAGCGCGCCGATGATGGCGATCACCAGCAGCGCGTCGGGCGCCATGTCGTAGATCGCGTGGCTGCGCACGATCAGGTAGACCCCGGCGGTGACCATCGTGGCGGCGTGGATCAGCGCGCTCGACGGCGTCGGCCCTTCCATCGCCCGCGCCAGCCAGGTGCCCAGTGGCAACTGCGCCGACTTGCCGATCGCGCCGAGCAGCAGGCACAGGCCGATGGCGGTGGCGGTGGCGCGGTCGCTGCCCTTGATCTGCTCAAACACCTCGGCGTACTCCACCGTGCCGAAGTGGGCCACCATCAGGAAGATGCCGAGCAGGAAGCCGGCGTCGCCGACGCGGTTCATCACGAAGGCCTTGGTGCCGGCCCGGGCGGCGGACTTGCGGTCGTAGTAGTGGCCGATCAGCAGGTACGAGCACAGGCCGACCGCTTCCCAGCCGACGAACAGCATCACGAAGTTGTTGCCCAGCACCAGGATCAGCATCGCGAACACGAACAAGGCCATCACGCTGAAGTAGCGCGAGAAGCTGCGGTCCTTGTGCATGTAGTTGATCGAGAACACCCCGATCAGGAAGCTGAAGGCGGTGACCAGCAGCATCATCAGCGCCGACAGCGAGTCGATCAGGAACGCCACCGGCACCGAGAAGCCGCCGCTGACGAGCCACTGATAGACCGCGATCTGGCGCGGCACCGGGTCGATCAGCACCTGCACAAAAACCCACAGCGAGCCGGCGAACGAGACGAACAGCGCGCCGCAGGCGACACGCTGCACGGCGCGCCATTGCCACAGGCGTTCGCCGGCCAGCAGATTGACGCCGTTGGCCAGTGCCGCCGCGAGCGGGGCGAGAACCACGAGGAAGACGATCAGATCGAACATGGTGCGAGTCTCCTCAAGGGTTGGAGGGGCCGGCCTGGGGTGCGCGGCCGGGTATGGCGATCAGCGCCGGCGACAAGAATCCTTCGTACTTGCCGCGGTACCAATCGGCCGAACTGGCGACCTCCGGAATCGGCTGCAGCGGCTCGTTCCATTCGACAAAGCCCGTGCCCGGCACGAACATGTTGAACACGCCGGTGTCCGGGTCGTGGGCGATCAGGTGCACCCACTGGCCGTTGAGCAGTTCCTGGATCGCCGGCTGGCGGCCGTAGATCTCGCCCAGGGTCTCCATCTTCGCGTCGACGATCAACTGCAAGCGCATCGCCTCGTGCACCTCGGTCATCTGGCGCGGCAGCCCGGTGCGCAGATCGCTTTGCGCACCCTCCATCACGCCGAACAGGCCGGTGACGTTGTGCGGCACCTTGGTGTCGCAGCCGTAGACCTTGGGGTCCACGGTGGAGAAGTAGTACTCCAGGCTGATGCCCGCGCCGACCGGGCCGACCGCCATCAGGATGCGCTCGAGAATCTTGCCGGTGGCATCCTGCGTCGGGTCGTACGAGATGATGAAAGGGCGGCGGTCGAAGAAGGCGCCCTGCGTGACCGCGCGCCGGCCGACCACGGCGAAGGCATTGGTCGCATGGCCCCATTCCGGGCGCACTTGGCTGAAGTCGTAGGCACGGGCCGCGATGTGGGCGGCCGAGGCCTCGAGCGACGCGTCCTTGGGCGACGACCCGAAGCGCCGGCAGCGTTCGTGCGCCGAGTGCATGCTGGCCAGCTTCAGATCGGCGGCCACGGCCTGGAACGCCGGTCGCAGCGCCTGCGGAACGTCCTCGGTGTCGTAGAGCGTGACCTCGTCGGAGCAGGTGTTGTGCAGCCCGCCCAGAAACCAGGTGTCGGCCGGGACGTCGATGCCGCGTTCGCGCAGCTGCGTGCGCACCGCCGGCCGGTTCAGCATGGCGGCGATGGCGCGGCCGTTCGGCGCACCGTTCTTGCCACCGCAGGCGCCGCAGTCGTGGGCGTTTTCGTGCGGGTTGTTTTCGCTGTGCGAGCCGTGCGCGCACCAGACCACGATCGGCGCGAAGCCATAGGTCAGGCCGGTGTTGCGCAGCATGGCCTCGCAGCGGTCGGCCTGCTCGATGTCGGTGAAACCGATCGGGGTGGCGACCGGCTGGAAGCGCACGTAGTCGTGCCCGTGGTCGGGCACGGCGCCAGCATCGTCGCGCGACACCGCCAGGCGGGTTGCGACCTTTGGCACGAAGACGCTGTGGCCGGCGCCCATCAGCGCGAAATAGCGTGTCGGGAAAAACACCCGGCCCACCAGCGGCAGCGCGCTCAGGAAGCCCACCAGGTCGATCAGGAAGTACGACGACACCAGGTTGCGCTTGAGCTCCCAGTAGGCGTTGTCGAAGGTCTCTTTCCACTTGGCGCGGCTGCGGTGCATGGGCAGCACCTGCCGGCGCGCCTCGGGGCGCGCGATCTCGTACACACGGTGCGCGGGTGTGACGACGGCCGGGCACAGCGGCGTCTTGTCGTGATCGTCCAGGCCGACATAGTCCATCGCGATGCCGAAGAAACCGGCCGCGCCCAGCGTCTCGTGGCCGGGGTCGAGTTCTTCGTAGTGGCGGTGGAAGGACTCTTCGCGCTCGTCGATGCACAGAATGACTTGCGACTTCGGCCGCGTCTCGCGCCGCCACCAGCGGCCCCGGCCGTGGTTGAGCCGCATGGCATTGAGGATCTCGTCGCGGTAGTGGCGCTCGAACGCGTTCAGCCAGACCGGACCGTGCGCCGACGGCGGGAAGGCGTCCAGCGTGGCCAGCATCGCCGCGCCGTCGGTGCTGGCCAGCGCGCGCACCTCGGCCAGGTCAAGGCCCAGCAGTTGCATCGACTGAAAGAGGCGCCAGCCGCCATCGGCGGCGGCGTCCAGCGGCGCCCGCGCCGTGCGGGCAGACCAGACGAGATCGGCCAATGCCAGCCAGTGCGCCTCTTCGGCCGGACCGGTGAATGCGCGGTCTTCGGTCAGTGCGCGCGCTTCCTCCGCCAGGTAGTCGGGCAGGCGGCCGGCGAACAGTTCGCAGCGCACGAAGTACTCGCTCGGATGGGCCTGGAAGTGGTGCTCAAGGCTGGCGACGTCGGGCTGGATCTGCCAGCAGCCGCGGCAGACATCGCGCACCAGCAGGGTTTCGTAGAACAGGCGCACGGCGAGAAACTGCAGCACGTCGATCGGGCGCGTGGCCTGGTGCGCGTACTTCGGGTGCAGCTGGCGCCAGAACACCATGCCAGCCCAGCCCTTGAGCCGCACCAGCACGCGGCCGAGGTAGGCGCCCCAGTTCGCGCGCTCGATGCCGAGCTGCTTCAGGCAGTGCAGCACGGCGTCGTCGGCGCGCGTGGGCAACTGGTGCAGCGCTTCGCGCCAGCCGGGCAGCCGGTTCAGGTCGAAGGTGCGCTCATGCTCGGCCAGGCTGCGCCATGCGTCGTAGAAGCCGAGCGCGCGGGCCGGCATGTGCCAGGCCGCCAGGCCCTCGTCGAGGAAGGCCGACACGGCGCGGATCATGTACTGATCGACCCGCTCGGCCACATCGTCGCCGGTCAGGGCCCGCAGCAGGTCGGCGTGGGCGGAGCCGAGGCCGAACCCCTTGATGTCTTCGTCGATGCGGGTCTGCGCACCGCGCAGCATGGCCATGCGCGGGTCACGCGCTTGCAGCCGGGCCAGCAGCGGCGCCAGCGCGGCGGGTGCCTTGCCGCCCGCGGCCAGGGCCTGCAGCGCTTCCATGCCGCGCCGGTTGAGGTGCCGCTCGCCCAGGTCGTGCAGGACGATCCAGCACAGGTGCTCGGCGTCGGCGTCGCGGCCGCTGCCCGCTGCGCCGTCGTGGGCGGTTTCCAGTTCAGCGCCGATCAGCGCCTCAAGCTCGGCGCGCTCGGCCGCATTGACCGGGATCGGTGGCCCGCCCCAGCGCTGCATGTGCAGCATTTGTTCGCTCAGCAGCTCGACTTCGCCGGCGTCCGGGTTGTGGTCGTGCAGATGCTCGGGATGGCTGGCCCCGAGCGCATCGGCCAGGCCGAGCAGGCGCTGCGCATGGCGCCACATCGTCAGGGCGGCATAGTGCTCCAGGTCGTGCTCGAAGTGCTGGCCCAGCGCATCCAGCGTGCCCGGCACGTCGAAGTGACGGCGCGACAGGCTGTCGACCAGCGCCGACTCTTCGCGCAGCCACAACTCGCGTATTTCGGCGCGTTGGCTCTCGCTGCCCTGCCGATGCAGGAACTGCTGGTCGATGCAGTCGAGGTAGGAGCGCCAGCGCGCCTCGGGAATGCCCTGGGCGCGCAGGTTCGGCTCGACCGCGCCGGCGAAGGCGTTGGCGCCGGAGAGCTGTTCTTCGACGGCCGCGACCATGCGGCCGACCACGTCCAGCCCGGTCAGCTCTTGCATCCAGTGGCTCATCGTGGCGGAGCGTCCGACGGTGTCCTGCCGGCGCGACAGGTCGATCGCCGCCGACGCGATCAGCGCGCCCCGCGCGGTCTCGCTCAGGTCGCCGCGCAGGCGCCGGGTGGCGTGCCGATCAAGCACACGGTCGCGCAGTTCGGCGCCATCAATGGCTTCGATGCCGTGCACCATGTGCGCGAGCATCAACTCGATGGCCTGAACACTGCGTCCACCGACCGCCAGCACGCTGTCGCCCAGGCCCGGCACCTTGCGTTCCGTCAATGCGCGCTCAAGGTCCACGCGGGTGATGCGCCCCAGTGCGACGTGGCGCCGGAACTCCTCGTTCGGCAGGTAGCCGCGCCCGTCGAGCGCGCGTTCGGCCACCTTGATGGCTTCCTCGAAGTGCATCTTCTGCAGCCCGAGCAGCGTGTTGTTGTGCACGAAGGTGATGCTCATCGGCCCCTGCTCGGAGAGCATGTGGCAGAAGTGTTCGACCTCGTGGGCAAGGTGGACGCGTGCATCGAGCGCGCCGTGGCCGGCCTCGGGTGCGTGGACTTGGGACATGGTTGGCGCTCCTGTCGTGCCGGGTGTTGTGGCGGGTGTGGTGGCTTGCGGCTACTTGAACGCTGCGGCAATGCCGCCCAGCGTGCTGCCCATCAGCTTGAGCGCCGCGCCGGGGAAGATGCCCAGCCCGACCATCAGCATGACCAGCGGCGCCAGCGTCAGCACCTCGCGCGTGTTCAGGTCGGTCAGGTGCTCCCAGCGCGCGTTGAAGGCGCCGAGAAACATCTGGTTGATCGTGCGCAGCGAATAGGCCGCGGTGACGACGATGCCCACGCTGGCCGCGGCCACCCACAGGCCCCAGCGCTCGAAGCCGCCGACCAGGGCGTGAAACTCGCTGATGAAGCCGGCCAGGCCGGGCAAGCCCATCGAGGCCAGCAGCGTCAGGCTCATCAGCACCGAGAACACCGGCACGCGCTGCGCCAGGCCGCTGAAGTCGCCGACCTCGCGGGTGTTCGCCCGCTCGTAAAGGCAGCCGACGAGCAGGAACAGCGCACCGACGATGATCCCGTGCGTGAACATCTGCATCACCACCCCGGTCAGCCCGGTGACCGTCAGCGCCGACAGGCCGAGCAGCACGAAGCCCATGTGGCTGATGGACGAGAACGCCACCATCGCCTTCAGGTCGGTCTGGCGCCAGGCCATCAGCGCGCCGTAGACGATGTTGATCAGACCGAGCACAAACAGCACCGGCGCGAACCAGGCGATGCCTTCGGGCAGCATGCCCGACACCCGCACCAGGCCGTAGCCGCCCATCTTCAACAGCACCGCCGACAACAGCACGCTGACGGGAATAGGCGCTTCCACATGCGCCAGCGGCAGCCAGCCGTGCAGCGGAAAGGCCGGTATCTTGACCGCCAGCCCGATGAAGAACGCGGCGAACACCAGCAGCTTGAAGTCGGGGCTCCAGCCGGTGTGGGCCTGCGCCAGCTGCAGCATGTCAAAGCTGTGGCCGGGGTTGTTCAGGTACACCGCGATGATGCCCAGCAGCATGAACACCGAGCCGCCGAGCGTGTAGAGGAAAAAGCTCATGCTTGCGGGGCCCTTGTTCTTGCCGCCCCAGACGCCGATCAGGAAGAACATCGGGATCAGCGTGATCTCGTAGTACATGTAGAACAAGAACCAGTCCTGCGCTACGAACACGCCCAGCATCGCGGTTTCGAGCAGCATCAGCCAGGCCATGTAGGCCTTGGCGCGTTCGGTGATGCGCACCGACGCCACCACCGCCACCAGGCCCATCAGCGTGGTCAGCAGCAGCATCGGAAACGACAGGCCATCGATACCGAGGGTGTAGCTCATGCCCATCTCGGGCACCCATGCCACGCGCTCGACGAACTGCAGGCCGGCGATGGAGGCATCGAAGCTGGCGATCAACTGCCAGGCGAGCACGAAGGACAAGGCGCTGGCGCCGATCGCGACACCCTGGATCAGCCGTACCTGCTGTTTGGGCAAGGCGAGGATGAGCAGGCCACCGACCAGCGGCAGCCAGGTGATGATGCTGAGGATACCCATGTGGGCCTCCGTGCGGTTGGGGTTGGTTTCGGTGCGGATCCGGGCGCTATGCCCTGACCCGCGACACGGCACTCAGCGCGTGGTGCGACGAGGGCTGCAGGCCGGACTCGCCATGCACGCTCAGGCGGCCGCCCGCGCCCTCGTACTCGCCCTTGAAGTCGTGCAGGCGCTCGCGCACCGTGTGGTCCATGTAGCTCACGCCGCTGTAGTCGAGCACCAGCTGCTTGCCCTTGGGCAGGCTGTCGAGCACACCACGCACGCCGACGAAGTTGTTGAAGCCGACCGCACCGCGCAGCTTCAAGGTCACGCCGTCACCGCTGGCCTGCACCTCGGTGTCGGCTTTCAGGAAGCCCTTGGCCCCGCCGCGCAACAGGTTGTTCAGCACGGCGACGACGAAGCCGAAGATCACGCCCCACAGCAAATCTACCGTCACGACGACGACCGTGGTGGCGAGCATGAAGACCAGTTCCTCCTTGCCGACGTGCAGCGCGTGCTTGAACTCCTTCGGGTGCGCCAGGCGAAACCCGATGAACACCAGCATGCCGGCCAGGGCGGCAAGCGGAATCATGTTCAGCACCGCCGGGATTGCGGCCACTGCCACCAGCAGAAAGACTCCGTGGTGGAAGTTGGCCCAGCGGGTGCGGGCACCATTCATCACATTGGCCGAGCTGCGAACGACCTCGGCAATCATCGGCAGCCCGCCAATGACCGCCGCCAGCGCGTTGGCAGCGCCTTTGCCGAGCAACTCGCGGTTCATGTCGGAGCGCCGCTTCCACGGGTCCATCTTGTCGACCGCCGCCGCCGTCAACAGCGACTCCAGGCTGGCCACGAACAGATAGGTGATGACGTATTTCCAGAAGATCGGGTTGGCGATCTGCGAGAAGTCGGGGAAGGCGAACGAATCCATGAAGTTCAGCGGCACCGAGACCAGGTACTTGGCGTCGAGCTGGAACGCCTTGCCCAGGGCGACGGCCATGATCACCACGACCAGCGGTGCAGGAATCGCTTTCAGGAAGCTGACCGTCTTGCCCAGGATCGGCCAGACGATCATGATCAGCAGGCTCAAGCCACCGATCAGCGCGACCATGGGCGCCATGGCGGCGAAGCTGGACGGGATGGCGGCGATCGTCTCGATCATGCTGCCCTTGACCGTCACGCCCAGCGCGACGTGAATCTGCTTGGCCATGACGATCACGCCGATGCCGGCCAGCATGCCGTGCACCACCGACAGCGGGAACATGTTGGTCAGCTTGCCGGCCTTGAGCAGGCCGATCACGATCTGCAGGCCACCGCAGATCACGCCGACGGCCAGGGCGATGCGATAGCCTTCCATGCCACCACCGAAGGCGTTGACGGCGCCGAGCACGATCACGATCAGCCCGGCTGCGGCGCCGTTGATCGTCAGGTGCGAGCCGCTCAGCAACGAGCCGAGAATGCCGCCGATCACGGCGGTGATCACGCCGGCAATCGCCGGCGCCCCGGAGGCCAGCGAAATGGCCAGCGACAGCGGCAACGCGATCAGGAAGATGATGAAGCCCGACACCAGATCGGGTTTCGCGTTTTGCACCAGGCCAGGGACCCAGTCTTTGGGGACCGGTCCGGCGCTGGTCGCGGTGGAAGGGGTGGTTGCGGACATTCTTCGTTCTCCTCGAAAGCTCGTTCAGGGTCGGCGTGGCTTCGCGCCGCGAGGGGTGTTCGCAGCCACGACGCCGTCGATGCAGGGCCGACGCTTGGCGTTTCTTGCGGGACCGCGCACAGGCCCGATGCCGTGACCACAGCGCGAAGCGGCGCAGGCACGGACGAAGAAACGCGAAGCGCCGGAGCGCTAAGTCACAGAGGGGGGCTTGATGGCCCGGAAGCCTGGCCGCTGAGGGCGGCCGGATCGCGTGCTATCGGAGGCTGATTCGGGGCCTGCCGAGATAACACCGCGTGGCTTGGGCGGTGGGAGAAATGGACTGGACAGTCGGTGCAGCAGAGATCGAGGCGGCACCAATTCCAGTCAAGAAGAAGCTTGCGCGCTTTTGCCGCAACGCGCGAGCGGGTTTGTACCAATTCTTGGCAACGTGCCGTACGCGCCGCGCGCGGGATTGGTATTCGAACGTCGTCGTCGTCGACGTGCTGTGCGCTCGTTGGCGAGCAGCGCGATCAAGCCACCCGTCAATGCAACCGACGCCGCCGCGACCTTCCACTCGAACTCACGGAGATGTTGGATTTCCTCACACACCCATCGCCTCAGGCCACGGTTGCGGCGATGAAGTCTTCGACAGCTTGAATGTTGCCTGCAAGCGTGCCGTCTCGGTTGTCAATCAGCAGATCCGCAAAGCGCGAACTGCCCGAGAACCGCAATGCGTTACCGATCCTCTCGTCCAGCTGATCCTTGTCGTGCACGCCGCGCGACCCGAGCCGGCGGCGAAGATCGGCTTCGTCGGCAGTCACCTGAATGACGACTGCTTCGGGAAAGAGTCGTTTCACATGGGCCGCATTGCCCCAATTCAGCGGGGCGAAGACACTCTTCCCAGCCAGCAGCACCGGCATGACATCCGACCACGCAACCCCGTAACTCATTGAAAACAAGAAATCCTTCGCATCGATGAATTTGCCGTCGTCACGCATGTCGTCAAACTGTTGACGGGAGATGAACGCGTACTCGTCGTCGCCTTCGAATCGCGGCGGCCGGGTCGTGTAGCGCTTGACGAACTGAAGTCGCAAAGCCACCGGCCGCTTCTGGAGTTCATCGACGATCGTGGTCTTTCCGCTCCCGCTTGGCCCATCGAGCAGGAACAAGCGTCCTGGCCGCGGCGCCTCGGCCAGACTGGTCCGGTGGACTTTCGCCACCGCGTACATGTTGGCGAGTTGCGCGTACGACCAGGGAATAATCAACTCGTCGCCAAGGCGCAGCAGCCTGCGAAACGTGGCAGCCACCTGTTCTGCCCGATGCCGCCCGATCTTGTCTTCGAATACCTCCAGTTCGAAGAAGCGACCGACGCCGTCCAGCTCATCAAGGTTGACCAAAAAGTCCTCGGACTGGAGCCGCTCGCGCAGCTTGGTCACACACCAGCTCACTCCGCAGGACATCTCCAACGCAGCGCGCACCGGTTCGACGTGAGTGGCGTCCAGCGACAGCACGACGAAGTCACTTGATCGCAGCGATGCGTCGTTGGCTCGCGCGCAGGCGATCAGCGCACACTCGGCCGACTCGGCTCGCTTGGTTGTGCGCAGTTTCAAACGCCCGCGGGACACGTTGAAGTACACGTCGGACTGTTCGGTGCGGCCACCTGACAAGGCCCCCAGCCGCGCGGCCGCGGCACGCACCGCGTCGACATCGTCGCAGTAGGACTTCAACTCCAGGTTACGTCTATTTTCGTCCATCGTCGCGCATTCGATCAGCCAAGCCCGCCCCAGGTGCGAGTCGGAGTTATCACTGGTGATCCGGTATTCTCCCTCATGCATATGGTCCGCTTTGTCGTTGAAGAATGCCTTCTCAGGATCCCGAACTGCGCCACGCTGGTTCTGGCTGCAACCTGACGGCGCATTGGTCGTTCAAGGCCACGCGGCCAAGATCGAGCCCAAAGAAGTCCGGCACGACCCCGCGGCGCAAGGCCGCCGGTATCGAGATGCCGCGCACAGCACCCGTTTGGCGTCCTCGCGGCTCCCCACGGACGACTGAGAGGCTGAGAGTCTTTCAATCATGCCCGCTCATCACACCAGAAGACGCCCGCTCGTCGTTGCAAATGCTCGCCATAGCCCGAGCTATGGCTGCGCTTTGCGCCTAGATCGGCCGCCTTCTGCGCGCTGCTCGGACACGCTCGAAAAACTCTCAGCCTCTGAGCCGGCCATGTTCATCAAGCGCATCCTGTCGCACGACCTGCCGCGCAGCCGGCTGCTGGCGCTGTTGCTGGTGGCCATCGTCATCGGCCTGGCGCTGACGCCGTTCGTCTTTCCCGGCACCAAGGCGCTGAATGTGGCGGCCAAGATCCTGGTGTTCATCGTG
>JANORB010000206.1:0-8665 GCA_031415135.1 Methylibium sp. | reverse complement strand
TGGGCCAGCGCCGAAACCGTCGAGTGAGATGGTGAAACTTTCCACACGAAGCTTGGACATGGTGTTTCTTGGGGGTGTGAGTGGCTGCGAAATTCAGCTTGCCAAGTAGAGGAAGTCCCTTCAAAGGGTTAGCCGTCATTCTCGACGGACTCGGTGCGCCTTAGTTTGAACTGGACCTCGTACTCGAACAGGCTGACATTTGGAATGACAGCAATCGCATAGCGAAGATTCTGCGTGATCTCGCGGGCCACAATGACACCGTTGATCGACCGCTCCGTCCCAAACCTCCTCCGAAGACTGCCCATGTACCTGGTGAGTTGACCGATCGCGTGGTCCGGGCTGCGCGCACGCTTCAGCTCGAAGACGTAGAGCGCGCCGGAGGAATCGACAGCAAGGATGTCGATAGGGCCAACTGGTGTGGGATATTCCACGCCGTTTCGACCCTGCTCATCAATGTAGAGGCGAAGCTTCGGGCCATGTACATCGATAGCGGAGAGGTTCTGAGCAATGAAGTCTCTGAGTTGAACCTCGAAGCGAAAGGCGGCTTCTTCAGCCTCGTTTGCCTCCGCGCTCGGGCCGTCTTCATCTCCGAGGACAGCGGCAACCGTCTCGTCGGCCACAAGCGAGCCGGGCGGAAGAAGTCGGACCTCATCTGTAGTCGTTTGGATCGTCCAACCCATTCGTCGCAGTGCGTCTCGTAGTTTGTGGGACGTGCTGTTCGTCGGATGCAGGCCCGAGGGAATGTGTTCAGGATGGAGGCGCAGCCACTCCTTCATGGGATAGACCTCAAGCCCGCCATCTTCGCGGCCGAGCACTACGTTGAAACGAGCCACGAGAGGTCTCCTATGACGCCCAACAAGACATGGACCACACGGTACACCCACGCCGATGCCCCCCATATTTCAGCGAGCGGTTGGCCCACATCCCCGGCTCCGTTTCAAGGCCCCGGTGGATCGCACCGTCGATGTGAACGAGGGCGCGGCCGATACATCCTGTGGACTCGTTCAGCGGCACGCTTGCGGCGCGGTCAGGCGCGGGTCAGCGCCGAAAGGTGGTCGAGCCTGTGGAAGTGATTCACTCGTGGAACGGGTCTGTGGCGGCGAGCGCACGGGGCCAACTGCGGCGGCAGCGCCAGCAACGGCCCATCACGACACCGCCGGTTTGCGCACGCTGAACACCTGGCGCAGATAGGCCAGGAAGGTTTCGTCCGTGCACATGGTCTTGCCGGGCGAGTCGGCCAGCTTGGCCACCGGTTGGCCGTTGCAGCGCGTCAGCTTCATCACGATGCCCAGCGTGGTCAGGCCGGTGTCATTGCTCAGGTTGGTGCCGATGCCGAAGCCGAGTTGGGTGCGGTCGGCGAAGTGGGCGTAGAGGCGAAACGCGGTGTCGAGGTCGAGCCCGTCAGAGAACACCAGGCGCTTGGTGTGGGCGTCGATGCGCAGCTTGGTGTAGTGCGCCAAGGCCTTTTCGCCCCACACCACCGGGTCGCCCGAGTCGTGCCGCAGGCCGTCGAACAGCTTGGCGAAATAAAGGTCGAAGTCGGCCAGGAAGGCGTCCATGCCGACCACGTCAGTCAGCGCGGTGCCGAGGTCGCCGCGGTATTCCTGCACCCAGTCTTCGAGCGCGGCTTTCTGAAAGTCGCGCAGCCGCACGTCGAACGACTGATAGGACTGCATGTACTCGTGCGCCATGGTGCCGATGGGCACCAGCCCGAGCGTGTGGGCCAGGTGCACGTTGGAGGTGCCTTTGAAGAACTGCGGCACCTCCTCCTTGAGGCGCTGCACCACCTCGGCCTGCCAGGCGCCGGAAAATCGCCGGCGCACGCCGAAGTCGAAAAACTCGAACGGGTGGCGGCGCGTGGCCAGTTGGCCGAAGGCGCGCACCTGGTCGAGCTTGGCGGCCAGGCGCTTGCGGCCCTCGGCCAGCGCGGCGCGTTCGTCGAAGCGGCGGAAGTACAGCTCGTTGACGATCGCCAGCACGTAGATCTCGAAGCCCATCACGTGCACCTGCGGGCCCTTGGCGACGATCTCCAGGTCGCGCCCGCGGGCCGTGACCTCGATGAACTCGCGCTGGAATCGAAAGATGCGCAGGAAGTCGACAAAGTCCGACTTGATGAAGCGCAGGCCGCGCAGGTAGGTCAGCTCACCGGGGCTGAACGCCAGCGTGCACAGGTGGTCGAGTTGTTCGTTGACTTCGCCCACCAGGTCGGCGAGTGGAAACACGCTCTCGTTTCGGCAGACGAAGTTGTATTCGGCCTGCGCCTGCGGGTGACGGTGCAGCATGGTCTGCCACATCGTGAACTTGTACAGGTCGGTTTCGAGCAGGTGGTTGATGATCGGTTTCATCGGGTGCTTTCGCTGAGCGCTGCCCTTGTCGTGGCTGCCTTGTCGTGGCCGTCGCAATGTACTGCAAGCGCCCGCGTGCGCTGGCCTTCGCCGGCCTGCGCCGGCCTACGCCGCCGCCTTCGGCCGCACCCGCAGCACCGCCTGCGCCACCTGTTCGTAGGCGTGCGCCAGGCGCAGCAGCGCGGCATCGCCCTGCGGCCGGCCGATCAGCTGCAGGCCCATCGGCAGGCCGTCGCTATTGAAGCCCACCGGCACGCTGATGCACGGCAGGCCGGCCAGCGTGGCGTAGATCGTCACTTCCATCCAGCGGTGGTAGGTGTCCATCTCGATGCCGTTGATGTGGCGCGGCCAGCGCAGTGCCGCATCAAAGGGCCAGACCTGCGCGCTCGGCAGCGCCAGCACGTCGTACTGCTCGAACAGCGTGAGCAGGTGCTGGTAAAACGCGCTGCGCTGCGCGCTGGCGGCCATGACCTGCACGCCGGTCAGGCCCTGGCCCTGGTCGTGCTCCCACAAGGCCTCGGGCTTGATGAACGCGCGGTTCTTCGGGTTCACCAGATGCGGCGCGATGCGCGCGGCCACCACCCAGCGGCGCCACACCAGCCAGGTCTGCCAGACCTGCTCGGGCGACCAGCCCAGGCGCGCCGGCTCCACCGCGAGCCCCAGGCCTTCGAGGCGTTGCAGGCCTTGCTCGCAGGTGGCCAGGATGCCCGGCTCCATCGGCAGGTGGCCTTGCAGATCGCCGAGCCAGCCGAGCTTCACGGTGCTGCAGTCCAGGCCTTCCAGGCCGTCGGCGAAGCGCTCGCGCGCGGCGATCGACAGCGGCACGCGCGCATCAAAGCCGGCCTGCACATCGAGCAGCATCGCCACGTCCCTGACGGTGCGGCCCATCGGGCCTTCGGTGCCCATCAGCGTGACCCACACGTCCGGCGCCGGCCAGTACGGCACACGGCCCTGGCTCGGCCGCATGCCGAACACGTTGTTCCAGCCCGCCGGGTTGCGCAGGCTGCCCATGAAGTCGCTGCCGTCGGCCACCGGCAGCATGCCCGTGGCCAGCGCCACCGCCGCGCCGCCGCTGCTGCCACCGGCCGAGCGCGACGGGTCGTAGGCATTGCGGGTCAGGCCGAACACCTCGTTGAACGTGTGCGAGCCCAGGCCGAACTCGGGCACGTTGGTCTTGCCGATGACGATGCAGCCGGCCGCCTTCATGCGCTGCACCATCAGGCCGTCGGTGGCCGGAACGAAGTCGCGCAGCAGCGGCGAACCCATGCTGCTGCGCAGGCCCTGGGTCAGCGCGATGTCCTTGATGGCCTGCGGCAGCCCGTGCATCCAGCCCCGGCTGGCGCGCTTCAGCGCGGTGTCGCAGGCGTCGGCCTCGCGCAACAGCGCATCGCCGTCGCGCAGGCTGACGATGGCGTTGTGCAGCGGATTGACCGCCCCGATGTGCGCCAGGAAAGCCTGCATCACCTCGCGGCACGACAGCTCGCGCGTGTGGATCAGCGCGGACAGCGCATGGGCCGGGAGCAGGGTCGGGTTCATGCCGCGCAGTCTCGCCGGTTTGGGCGGGTGAGGGCAAGCGCGCGGGTTTGTCAATGGGTGGCGGGCCGGTCTGTACGTTTGCGCACAAAGCGCGCGGCGCGCAAGACGGTGCTTTTCCACGCCACGCCGGATTTCGGCCACCCGCTCCTTCAAAGCGACACGGAAAGCACGGGAGACTTCATCGGCGGTATGTTGCGGGCCCGCCGGCCCCGACCACCCGACCGCGCACACCCGCCGAACCGAAGTCAAGCCAGCATGCCCATCGAATCCGAGCGCGACGCGCCGAACACCGCGACGATTGTGTCGCTGCTCCGTGAACAAGCCCTGGTGCGGCCCGAGGCGCCGGCCATCCTGGCCCCCGGCCGGCAGCCGCTGAGCTACGCCGGCCTGCAGGCGCAGGTGCAGCGGCTGGGCCGGCATTTGCGCGCCAGCGGGGTGGCGCGGTCGTCGCGCGTGGCCGTGGTGCTGCCCAACGGGCCCGAGATGGCGGTGGCCTTTCTGGGCGTGGCGGCCTGCGCCACCTGCGCGCCGTTGAACCCCGCGTCGCAGGCCGCGGAAATCCGCTTCCACCTGCAAGACATCCGCGCCGAGGCGCTGCTGCTGCGCCGGGGCGAGGCCGGTCCGGCGCGCGGCGTGGCACGCGAACTGGGCCTGACCTCGATCGACATCGACATCGACGATGGCGCCCCGGCCGGCGTCTTTGGCCTGATCGACGCGCCTCCTCAACAGGGCGCGACCGACGCACCCGGCGCGGCCGACGACGTCGCGCTGGTGCTGCACACCTCGGGCACGACCGCGCGGCCGAAGATCGTGCCGCTGAGCCAGGCCAACCTGGTGGCGTCGGCGCGCAACATCGCGGCGCACTTGGCGCTCGCACCGGCGGACCGTTGCCTCAACGTGATGCCGCTGTTCCACATTCACGGGCTGGTGGGGGCGCTGCTGGCGTCGATGGCCGGCGGCGCCAGCATCGTCTGCGCGCCGGGCTTCGACGACCTGGGCTTCTTCGACTGGGTGGCCGGCTTCGATCCGAGCTGGACCACCGCCGTGCCGACGATGCACCAGGCGCTGTTGGCCCAGGGCGCGGCGTACCGCCAGAAGGCGCCGCTGCACCAGTTTCGATTCGTGCGCTCGTCGTCGGCAGCGCTGCCCGCGCCGACGCTGCGCGGCCTGGAGTCGCTGCTGCGGGCCCCGGTGGTCGAGGCCTACGGCATGACCGAGGCGGCGCACCAGATGGCCAGCAACCCGCTCGGCGCCGGGCTGCAGAACGCCGGCTCGGTGGGCGTGGCCGCCGGCGCGCAAATCGCCATCCTCGACCCGGCCGGCGAGCCCCTGGGCCACGGCCGGCCGGGCGAGATCGCGGTGCGCGGGCCCGGCGTGATGCTGGCCTACGAGAACAACGCGGCGGCCAACGCGCAGGCGTTCCACAACGGCTGGCTGCGCACTGGCGACCTCGGTCACGTCGACGCGTCGGGCCGGCTTTTCATTTCCGGCCGCCTGAAGGAGATCGTCAATCGCGGTGGTGAAAAAATCTCGCCGCGCGAGGTCGACGATGCCTTGCTGGACCACCCCGGCGTGGCGCAGGCCGCCACGTTCGGCGTGCCGCACCCGTCGCTGGGCGAAGACCTGGCCGCGGCGGTGGTGCGGCGCGCGGGCTCGGCGGTGGACGAGTCTGCGCTGCGGGCATTTCTGTTTTCGCGCTTGTCGGACTTCAAGGTGCCGTCGCAGATCGTGTTCGTTCACGCCATCCCGCTCGGCGCCACCGGCAAGGTGCAGCGCCACGCGCTGCACCAGGCGCTGGGGGCGTCGCTGGCGCGCGCATTCGTGGCGCCCGCCACCGAGCGTGAGCGCGCGGTGGCGCTGATCTTCCGCGAGGTGCTGGAATGTGGCCCGCTGGGCCTGCACGACAACTTCTTTGCCAGCGGCGGTGACTCGCTGCGCGGTGCGCGGGTGATCGCGCGGGTCAACCAGCAGTTCGGCCTGAACCTGCCGGTGATCGGCTTGTTCCGCCACCCCAGCGTGGCCGAACTGGTGGCCGAAATCGAGTCGGCCCGGGCGGCCGGCGCCGCTCACGACGCCGGCCTGGTGGCAGAGGTCGAAGCCCTGTCGGACGCCGAAGTCGAGCGCCTGCTCGCCGAGGCAGACGCGGCGGCGGCGCGGCCCCCCGGGGTTCCATCTTGACCTCGGAGCTGGCGGACTCGGCACAGGGCGCGCCGCCCGGCTTGTCGCCCGCGCGGCAACGCCTGCTCGCGCTGCGCAGGCAGCAGCGCCCGCCACCGCCTTCGGTCCTCGCCGAGCCGATTGCGGCGCGGCAGGCCGATGGGCCGGCGCTGTGTTCGTTTTCGCAGGAGGCGCTGTGGATCGTCGAGCGGCTGGTGGGGGGTGCCGGCGTCTACAACATCGCGCAGGCGGTGCGCCTGGCCGGCAACCTGGACGAAGCGGCGCTGCACAAGGCGCTGCAGGCGCTGCTGCGGCGGCACGCGGTGTTGCGCACCGGCTTCGAAGAGCGTGACGGCGTGCCGGTGCAGGTGGTGCGCGAGCGCGCCGACGTGGCGCTGGCGACGATCGACGCGAGCGAGCTGAGTGGCGCGGAAAACAATGCGGCCTTGCTGCAACGCCTGAACGACCACGCGCAGCAGCCCTTCGATCTGACCCGCGCACCGTTGCTGCGCGCCGGTTTGTGGCGCCTGGGCGAGAACGAGCACGTGCTGTTGCTGGTGGTCCACCACATCGTTGCCGATGGCTGGTCGATGCAGGTGATCGCGCGCGAGCTGAGCGCCCTGTACTCGGCGTTCAGCCAGCGGCTCGGTTCACCGCTGGCGCCGCTGCCGCTGCAGTTTGCCGACTGGGCCGCGTGGCAGCGCGCTCATCCGCACGGCGAGCCTGCGCGCGGCGAGCCCGCGGACGCGGCGCTGCGCTACTGGACCGAACGGCTGGCGGGCTTGGCGCCGCTGGAATTTCCGACCGACCTGGCGCGGCCGCGGCGCATGCGCTACGCCGGCGCCGCCCTGCACTTCAGCGTGCCCGCCGCCTTGCTGGACAAGCTCCGCGCGCTGGCGCGCGAGCACAACGCCACGCTGTTCATGCTGTTGCTGGCGGCCTTCAAGGTGCTGCTGATGCGCACCACGCAGCAGCCGGATGTGTCGGTGGGCTCGCCGGTGGCCGGCCGCCACCGGCCCGAACTCGAAGGCCTGGTCGGCTATTTCGTCAACACCGTCGTGCTGCGCACCGACCTGTCGGGCAACCCGAGCTTTGCCGAAGCGCTGGCGCGCGTGCGCCGGACCGCGCTGGAGGCCTACACCCACCAGAACCTGCCGTTCGAGCATGTCGTCGCCGCGCTGAGCCCGCAACGCGACCTGAGCCGCAACCCGCTCTACCAGGTGTCGTTCGCGCTGAACAACCAGCCGGCGCCCGCCTACCGCCTGGAGGGCATGGCGGCGCAACCGCTGGCCTTGCCGACGGCGATCTCCAAGTTCGACCTGTCGCTGACGTTTGTCGAAGCGGGGGGTGAACTTCGCGGTGTCATCGAATACAGCACCGAGCTGTTCGAACCCGGCACGATCGAACGCCTGGCCTCGCATGTGCAGTGCCTGCTCGCGGGCGTGGCCGCGGATGCCGGCCAGCGGCTGGCCCGGCTGCCGCTGCTCAGCGAGGCCGAACGGCGCCTGGTGCTGCTCGACTGGAACCGCACCGCGCAGCCCTTGCCGCACCATGTCGGCGTGCAGACCCTGGTCGAGGCGCAGGCCGGGCGCACGCCGCAGGCTTGCGCTGTCGTGTTCGGCGCGCTGCGGCTGAGCTACGCCGAACTGAACGCCTCGGCGAATCGGCTCGCGCACCGCTTGCGGGCCCTGGGCGTCGGGCCCGAGGTGATGGTGGGGGTGTGCATGGAGCGTTCGCTGCACCTGCCGGTGGCGCTGCTGGCGGTGCTCAAGGCCGGTGGCGCGTTCGTGCCGCTGGACCCCGAGCTGCCGGCGGCGCGGCTGGCGCACATGCTGGCCGACACGGCCGCGCCGGTGGTGCTGACGCAGTCGCATCTGGTGGTGAATCTGGTGGCGCGTCTGGTGGACCATCCAGTGGCGCATCCCGTGGGTGCGGCGCTGCCGCCGGCCGACGCCCCCGCGCCCCGGCTGCTGTGCCTGGACCAGCCCGACCCGTTGCTGGCCGCGTGCGACGCGCACAACCCGCTGTGCCTGAGCGGCCCCGAGTCGCTGGCCTATGTGATCTACACCTCGGGCTCGACCGGCCGGCCCAAGGGGGTGATGTCGCTGCACCGGGGCTTGAGCAACCACATCGCCTGGCTGGTGCAGACGCTGGCGCTGACGGCGGCCGACCGCTTGCTGCAAAAGACGACGATCAGTTTCGACGCGGCGGTGTGGGAGTTTTTCACCCCGTGGCTGGCCGGCGCCACGCTGGTGCTGGCCCGCCCGGGCGAGCAGCGCGACCCCGAAGCGCTGGCGCGCACGCTGCGCGATGAGGCGGTCAGCATCGTGCAATTCGTGCCGTCGGCCTTGCGCGCGATGCTGGACGAGCCCGGCCTGGTGGAATGCACCGCGTTGCGCTACGTGGTCGCCGGTGGCGAGGCGCTGGAGCGGGACCTGGCGCGCGCGTTCCAGGCCCGCCTGCCGGGCGCCACGCTGGGCAATTTCTACGGCCCCAGCGAGGCCTCGGACGATGCCACGCACACGCTGGTCGATGCCCTGGGCGACGCCGGCGGCAGCGTGCCGATCGGCCGCCCGATTGCCAACGTGCAGTGTTATGTGCTGGACGCGCAGTTGCAGCCGCTGCCC
>JANORB010000205.1:0-5393 GCA_031415135.1 Methylibium sp. | reverse complement strand
CGGAATGCCGTTGCAGACCTTCAGCCACTTGGCGTGCTGATTGAACATCGAATCAATGATGTGGATGAAGGCCTCGTAGCACGAGAACAGGCCGTGGCGGCCGGTCAGCAGGTAGCCCTCGAGCCAGCCTTCGCACAGGTGTTCGCTCAGCACTTCCATCACGCGGCCGTCGGCGCTGAGATGGTTGTCGCCCTCCTCCCGCACGCCGTCCAGCCACACTTTGCCGGACACCTCGAACACGGCATCCAGCCGGTTCGATGCGGTTTCATCCGGGCCGAAGATGCGGAAGTTCGCCGTCTTCAGGTTGAGCCGCATCACGTCGCGCACAAACCTGCCAAGGACACGCGTGGCCTCGGCGTCGACGGCGCCGGGCTCGGGCACCGCAACGGCATAGACGCGGAAGGACGGCATGGCCAGCGGCGTCAACAGCGCCCCGCCATTGGCGTGCGGGTTGCAGCCCATGCGGCGCTGGCCAGTCGGTGCCAGCGCTGCGAACTCGTCGAGGAACCGACCGTCTTGGTCGAACAGTTCCTCGGGCCGGTAGCTCTTGAGCCAGCTTTCGAGTTGCTCCACATGCCCGGGCGTCTTGAACTCGGCAATCGGCACTTGATGCGAGCGCCAGCTGCCTTCCACCACCTTGCCGTCAACGCGCTTCGGCCCGGTCCAGCCCTTGGGGGTGCGCAGAACGATCATCGGCCAGCGCGGGCGTGGCGGCGGCTGCGCTGGGGCGAGTGCTCGCGCCTGCTGTTGAAACCGGTGGATTTGCGCCAGCGCCGCGTCGAGCGCACCGGCCAGCGCCTGGTGCACCAGCGCCGGGTCGTCGCCCTCGACAAAGAGTGGCTCGTGGCCGTAACCGCGCATCAGGTCGGTCAGCTCTTCGCGGCTGATGCGCGCCAGCAGCGTGGGGTTGGCGATCTTGTAGCCGTTGAGATGCAGGATCGGCAGCACCGCGCCGTCGCGCGCAGGGTTCAGGAATTTGTTGGAATGCCAGCTCGCCGCCAGTGCGCCGGTCTCGGCCTCGCCGTCACCGACGATGCAGGCGACGATGAGATCGGGATTGTCGAATGCCGCGCCATAGGCGTGCGCCAACGAATAGCCCAACTCGCCGCCTTCATGGATCGAGCCCGGCACCTCGGGCGACACATGGCTGGGAACGCCCTGCGGCCACGAGAACTGCCGAAACAGCCGCTGCAGGCCGGCGCGGTTGCGTTCGAGCGCGGGGTAGTGCTCGGTGTACGAGCCTTCCAGGTAACTGTGCGCCACGATGCCCGGCCCGCCGTGGCCCGGGCCCATGACGTAGATCATGTTCAGGTCGTTGTCTTTGATCAGCCGGTTCAGGTGCACGTAGAGCAGGTTCAAACCCGGCGTCGTGCCCCAATGCCCGAGCAGGCGCGGCTTGATGTGTTCGAGCTTGAGCGGTGCGTCGAGCAGCGGATTGTCTTGCAGATAGATCTGCCCGACGGAGAGGTAGTTCGCTGCACGCCAGTAGGCGTGCATCTTGTGCAGGGTGTCGGGGGTCAGGGGGTCGGACATGGGAACCTTTCTGGGCGGATGTTTGAACGCGATTCGGGTCGCGTCGGCGCCGTCGCTGGAAAAGCTCGGCCCAAGGTCCGGTCGCTGGGGCCGGCGCTTCGACGGAGCGCACGACTCACGATGCGGCTTCTCGACACCGATGTAGCCATGCCGGCAGCGCTTCGTCTGTGCGGCGACGCACACACTTGCGCGCCGAAATCCCGCCTGAGGGCCAGCGCCGGAACTCGGCCTGCCGGTGGCCGCTTTTCGCCCCCACAAACCGTTACCCTATCGGTACCGGGAATGACCTGCTCGGTTTGCCCGCTGACCGTCAAACTGGCACTGAAAAAAGTCCCGGGCCTCAGCAAGACAATGGTCAGCTTCGAGAAGATGGAGCCGGCCGTCCCCTCTGATGTCGCCAAGACCCATCTACAAGCGCTGACCCAGGCCACTGCGGACGTGGGCTACCCGTCGACCGCCAAACCATAGGTAGATCTGGGATACAGGATGCGGTCCCGCCGGCGAGCCGCCGATGTGGCCGCGACGCCTGCAACTGCCGCACAAGCCGTTGGAGGCACTTTGAACCACTTGCAGAGAGAACTTCCCCGCATGGCCCGCTTGCAAATCGAAGGCATGACCTGCGCGTCGCCGGCCGGCCCCGCCGGCCCCGCCGGCAATGTGCCCCTGGCGTCGGGCGGCGCTGCCCGGTCGGCTGTCGACGGCCGCCGGCTGCACGTCGCGGTCATCGGCAGTGGCGGCGCCGCGATGGCGGCGGCGTTGAAAGCCGTGGAAAACGGTGCCCGTGTCACGCTGATCGAGCGCGGCACGATCGGCGGCACCTGTGTCAATGTCGGTTGTGTGCCGTCCAAGATCATGATCCGCGCCGCGCACGTTGCGCACCTGCGCCGCCAGAGCCCGTTCGACGCGGGCCTGTCAGCGACTGCGCCAACCGTGCTGCGCGACCGCCTGCTCGCGCAGCAACAGGCCCGCGTGGACGAACTGCGTCAAAGCAAGTACGAGAACATCCTGAGCGGCACGCCGGCCATCACCGTGGTGCACGGCACGGCACGGCTCGAGAGCAGCCACACGCTGACGGTGGCGCTGCGCGGCGGTGGCCTGCAGGAAGTGCCGTTCGACCGCTGCCTGGTGGCCACCGGCGCGAGTGCCGCAGTGCCGCCGATCGCCGGTCTGAAAGACACGCCGTTCTGGACCTCGACCGAAGCCTTGGCGAGCGATTCGATCCCGAGGCGACTGGCCGTGATCGGCTCCTCCGTGGTGGCGGTCGAACTCGCGCAGGCCTTCGCGCGTCTTGGCAGCCAGGTCACGATCCTGGCACGCAGCAAGTTGCTCTTCCGCGATGACCCGGCCGTCGGCGCCGCCGTGACCGCAGCGTTGCGCGATGAAGGCATCCAGGTGCTGGAACAGACCCAGGCCAGCGCGGTGGCTCATGCGGATGGCGAATTCGTGCTGACGACGAACAACGGCGAATGGCGTGCCGACCGGCTCCTCGTCGCCACGGGGCGGTCACCCAACACGGGCGGTCTGAATCTGCCGGCCGCTGGCGTGAACCTGGGCGAGCACGGAGCGATCCTGATCGACGACCACATGCGCACCAGCGCAGGGAACATCTATGCCGCCGGCGACTGCACCGACCAGCCGCAGTTCGTCTACGTCGCGGCAGCGGCCGGCACCCGGGCGGCGGTCAACATGACAGGCGGCGACGCCAAGATCGACCTCAGCACCATGCCCGCTGTGGTTTTCACCGACCCGCAGGTGGCCACCGTCGGCTACACCGAAGCCCAAGCCCATGAGGCCGGCATCGAAACCGACAGTCGCACGCTGACGCTGGACAACGTGCCCCGTGCGTTGGTCAATTTCGACACGCGCGGTTTCATCAAGCTGGTGGCCGAGGCAGGCAGCGGCCGCTTGCTGGGCGTGCAAGCGGTCACGGCGCAAGCCGGCGAGATCATTCAGACGGCGGCCATCGCCATCCGTGCCGGCATGACGGTGCACGACCTGGCCAACCAGTTGTTCCCGTATCTCACCATGGTCGAGGGGCTGAAGCTGGCGGCGCAAACCTTCATCAAAGACGTGACGCAGTTGTCGTGCTGCGCGGGCTGACAGAGCGCAACCGCGGCTCGACCCATCGACGCGATGAGACACCCCTCCTGCGTCAGACTGGTTGTCGCCTGCCCTTTTCAAGCCGACGTTGCGCCCGCGATGCGCACGCGATGCACCCGCAATGCACCCGCAATGCACCCGCAATACGCACACGCAGCAACTTCACCGAGTTGACGAACACCAGCACGTCGGGCCCGAGGTGAAGGACGGCGGCCTGGATTGGCCCGATCCAGCCCAGCAGCGCAGCGGTGATGCCGAGCACGTGCACCACGCCAACGCCGACGACCAGGTTCTCCTGCACCGTGCGGTAGGCGCGCCGGGCAATCGCCCGCGCCGCGGGCATCAGGTCGGGGCCGTACCCGCCTTTGCCGCTGCCGGTGGCGAACTCTTTTCGCGAATCCGCGCCATCAAGGCGCTCCACGACTTGGCAAACACCTGCACGCCCTCGCGTTGCAGCCGCGCAGCGAGCGCTTCGTCGTCGACGCCTTCGCGCTTGAACTCGTCGAGCACGGCTTCAGCGTAACCGCCATCGGCGGGCAAGGTCGTGCCCACCTGGCCGTGGTCGGCAAAGGCGAGCAGCGTCTTTTCCGGAATCGTGTCGATGGTTTGCGCTGCCGCCAGAGCTTCGACATAGAACGTGTCAGGCGCGGCAGGGTCTTTCATCCCCGTGCTGGCCCACAACAGGCGCTGCGGGCGGGCGCCGGCTGCCGCCAGGAGCTGCCATCGTTCGGAGGCGAGCAGATCGCAGTGGGTTTTGTAGGTTCGCATGGCGACCGCGATGCCGAGGCGGTTGTGCAGTTGCGGCTGAACGTCTTCCTTCACCACGACATCCCACCGGCTGACGAACAGCGAAGCGACCGATTCGACTTTCGGATCGAGCCCGGCTTTGATGCGCCGCTCGATGCCGCGCAGATGGGCATGCGCCGCGGCGACATAGTGCTCGCGCGAAAACAGCAAGGTGACGTTGACCGGCACGCCGTCGAAGATCGACTGCTCGATCGCCGGAATGCCTTCAGGCGTGCCGGGGATCTTGATGAAGAGGTTCGGACGCGCGGCTCGCTGGTGCAGTCGAGCCGCAGCCTGGATGGTTCCGGCGCTGTCGTTCGCCAGCAGCGGCGAGACTTCGAGCGACACCCAGCCGTCGGCGCCCCCGCTGGCGTCAAAGATCGGCCGGAACAGGTCAGCGGCCTGCGTCAGGTCTTGCAGCGCGAGATCGAAGAAGATGTCTTCGCAGGGCAGACCTTTGGCCGCCAGCTTTTGAATCGCGTCATCGTAGAAGTTGCCGCTGCCGATCGCATGTTCGAAGATCGTGGGGTTCGACGTGAGCCCGGTCACCGACAGCTCGGCGATGTAGCGCGCCAAGGTGCCGCTGTTCAGCATCTCACGCGTGATGTTGTCGAGCCACAGGCGTTGCCCCAGATCGTGGAGCTTGCGGGTATTGGGGTTCATCATTTCTCCTGAGCCGGCGCGCCTTCAACACCTGCGATTGCCCTCACACTGCCCCGACCTCGGGCACCCGTCTGTGCGTTGCACCACCAAGCCACGGCTGTGTTCGTTGTCGCACAGACGCAGACAAAGAGTCGGCGTAGCTTGAAGCCCAACCTGCGGATTCACAAGCTCCGCATCCCGGCAGTTGCCGAACCGCTGCCTGCCCGCAGCCCCTTGCCATTGCGGTGAATTGGGCTATTCACTGCCATCGAGAGAACTCATGAAGACCTTGTTCGTGGCCGTGTTCGGAGCAGTACTCCTGTTGTTTTCAG
>JANORB010000204.1:0-49591 GCA_031415135.1 Methylibium sp. | reverse complement strand
ATCAGCGTCAGCGTCCCGTTCGAATCCAGCCCAAACTCGAACTTGGTGTCGGCAATGATGATGCCCTTCTTGCGGGCGATCGCAGCAGCCGCGGCATAAAGTCGGATCGATGTGTCCCGAACCTGGATAGCAAGCGCACTCCCGATCATTTCGCTCATGCGAGCAAAGCTGATGTTCTCGTCATGGTCACCCTGCTCCGCCTTGGTCGCCGGGGTGAATATTGGCTCAGGGAGTCGGGCCGAGATATTCAGGTCAGGTGGCAACTGGACAGCGCAGATCGACCCCGTTCTCTGGTATTCCTTCCATCCGCTGCCCGCCAGGTAACCACGCACAACCGCTTCCACGGGCAACGGTTTGAGCCGTTTGACCAGCATCGACCGGCCCCGCACCTGATCCCGCTCGGCCACAGTGACCACGGACTCAGGATCGTCGCCAGTCAGGTGGTTGGGCACGATGTGGGCCAGGTGTGCAAACCAGAACAGCGCCATCCGCGTCAGGACCTCGCCCTTGCCCGGAATGGGCTGCGCCATCACCACGTCGAAGGCGCTCAATCGATCGGTGGCAATCATCAAGAGTCTGTCGTCCCCCACGAGGTAGATGTCCCGCACCTTGCCCCTCGCGAGCAGCGGAAGGGAAGTCAAGCGGGATTCAAGCAATGGGAGGGACATGATGCAAGTGCCGGCAGACGCATTTTTGAACCGTTCGTCCGGCTCATCCGCAGAAGGCCTGTGGTCAATGCCGAACTCTGTTGATTCTGATTGTATTGACCCGCGCGGCTCGCCGTTCACCTTCCCCCGTTGGCTCTCTGGCAAAGGCCGCAAGGAGACAAAAAACCCGGCCGTAGCCGGGTTCGAAAAACTCGATGCCGAGTCGATCAGGGCTTGGTGCCTGTCGGGAACGGCCACGCAGCCTGGGGGCTGAGCGCGGTTTTTGTCGGAAGAACAGCGGCGGCAGCCGGAGCGGTGGCAGGTGCTTTTGCCGCCGGCTTCTTCGCAGCTTTCTTCGCAGCCGGCTTCTTCGCCGCTGCCTTCTTCGCCGGAGCCTTCTTGGCCGCCGCCTTCTTGGCCGGAGCCTTCTTCGCTGCGGCCTTCTTCGCCGGAGCCTTTTTCGCTGCCGCCTTTTTCGCTGGGGTCCTCTTCGCCGCCGCCTTCTTGGCCGGGGCCTTCTTCGCTGCGGCCTTCTTCGCCGGAGCCTTCTTCGCAGCGGCCTTCTTGACCGCCGGCTTCTTCGCCGCAGCCTTCTTCGCGGGCGCTTTCTTCGCTGGGGACTTCTTGGCCGTAGCCTTCTTTGCAGTTGCCATTACATTTCTCCTTGATCAAGTTGAAAAGAAGCCGTGTTGTGCCGACAAGTTGATCGGCACACTACAGCTATCCATCGCCTGAGGTCTGCCCAGGAGGGGCGCCCCAGTACGATGAATCGGGGTGTGGGCAAAGTGCGCCGCTTCTGCGTCGCCGCACTTCTCTCCACGAATCTTGATCTATCACACATGACCGCTTGCTGTGTCGCAACGAGCGAGCGTCAATCCCACGAGAGCGCGCCACCGGATTGGTATTCGATGACGCGCGTTTCGAAGAAATTGCGCTCCTTCTTCAGGTCAATCATTTCGCTCATCCACGGGAAAGGATTTTCCTCGTTCGGGAAGAGCTCTTCCAGGCCGATCTGCGTTGCGCGCCGGTTGGCGATGTAGCGCAAATAGCCTTTGAACATCGAAGCATTCATGCCCAATACGCCACGCGGCATGGTGTCTTCGGCATAGCGGTATTCCAACTCGACTGCCTTGTGAAACAGGGCTTTGATCTCGGCCTTGAACTCCGCCGTCCACAAGTGCGGGTTTTCGAGTTTGATCTGGTTGATGAGGTCGATGCCGAAGTTGCAGTGCATCGACTCGTCGCGCAGGATGTACTGATACTGCTCGGCAGCGCCCGTCATCTTGTTCTGGCGACCCAACGCCAAGATTTGCGTGAAACCGACGTAGAAGAACAAGCCCTCCATCAGACATGCAAAAACAATCAGCGACTTCAACAGCGTCTGGTCGTTTTCCGGCGTACCCGTGTGAAAGTCGGGGTCCATGATCCGGCCGATGAAGGGCAGCAAAAACTCGTCCTTGTCGCGGATCGAAGCGATCTCGTTGTAGGCGTTGAATATCTCGCTTTCATCGAGCCCGAGCGACTCCACGATGTATTGGTAGGCGTGCGTGTGGATCGCTTCTTCGAACGCCTGACGCTACAGGAACTGCCGGCATTCAGGCGCGGTGATGTGGCGGTAGCTGCCAAGCACGATATTGTTGGCGGCGAGCGAATCCGCCGTCACAAAGAAGCCGAGGTTGCGTTTGACGATACGCCGCTCGTCTTCGGTCAGCCCGTTCGGGTCTTTCCATGTCGCAATGTCGCGCGACATGTTGACCTCTTGCGGCATCCAGTGGTTGGCGCAACTCGCAAGGTACTTTTCCCAGGCCCACTTGTACTTGAACGGCACCAACTGATTCACGTCGGTCTGGCCGTTGATGATGCGCTTGTCGGCAGCATTGACACGACGGGTACTGGCGCCTTTGATCGCTGGCGGCGTCAGCGCCGCGGCGCCGGGAGCACCGCCAATCAATGGCGCTTTTGCAGTATCGACAACGCGGGCTGCATGCGCTGAAGAAAGAGGCGCCGCTCGTTCCGCAGACGACTGACCGAGCGCGAAACTCGCGTTGTGAATTGTCGAGGACTTGACTTCTTCTTCCCAAACCAGCATGGCGATTTCCTGTGCGTTTGAATTATGAGAGTGTTGCGAGAGAACACCAAGCGTTTATTGACATTTCACCGCCTTTGCTGTTGCCATATTGCATCGGCTTTTCGCGTCGAGACTTCGTCCCGCGATATTCGCCGAGCGGCAGTCCCGCGTGCCATGGGCCAACGCCGGATTCATTGGCAGGCCTCGCAACCCGGGTCGTCGATGGCGCAGAACTTGATCTCCGAACCTGCGGAAGAATCGCCATCACGCACATCGGGCGACGTGATCGGCAAAGCACCCTTTGCGCTGCTGCCCGAAGCGCCGCCGCTGTTGGACACCGCGTTCATGTGCCCCGCCTTCACGGTCGACTTCTCGGCATGCGTGGCGCCCACAGTGCGCAGGTAGTAGGTGGTTTTCAGACCGCGCAGCCATGCAAGCTTGTAGGTCTCGTCAAGCTTCTTGCCCGATGCGCCGGCCATGTAGATGTTGAGCGACTGGGCCTGGTCGATCCACTTCTGGCGCCGTGCCGCGGCCTCGACGAGCCACCGCGTCTCGATCTCGAACGCCGTGGCGTACAACGCCTTCATTTCCTCGGGCACGCGGTCGATGCGGCGCAGCGAACCATCGAAGTGCTTGAGGTCCATGACCATCACGTCGTCCCACAGCCCGAGCTTCTTCAGGTCGCGCACCAGGTACTCGTTGACGACCGTGAATTCACCCGACAAGTTGGACTTGACGGACAGGTTGCCGAACGACGGCTCGATGGACGCGCTGACGCCGATGATGTTTGAAATGGTCGCCGTGGGCGCAATGGCAACGCAGTTGGAATTGCGCATGCCGTGCTGCGCGATGCGTTGCCGCAGGGCATCCCAATCGAGCCAGACGCTGCGGTCGACCTCGACATATCCACCGCGCTGTTGCGCGAGCAGGTCGAGCGAGTCGATCGGCAGGATGCCGCGATCCCACAGCGAGCCGCGGTAGCTGGAATAGCGGCCCCGTTCCGCGGCCAGATCGGTCGACGCCCAGTAGGCGTGATAACAGACCGCCTCCATCGAGCGGTCGGCAAATTCCACGGCCGCCTCGGACGCATACGGAACGCCCAGTTCGTACAGCGCGTCCTGGAAACCCATGATCCCGAGGCCCACGGGCCGGTGGCGCAGATTCGAGTCGCGCGCCTTCTTGACCGCGTAGTAATTGATGTCGATCACGTTGTCCAGCATGCGCATGGCGGTCGAGATCGTGCGCTTGAGCTTGGCCTGGTCGATCTGCATGCGACCGTCGGCGAGTGCCAGGTGATGCACCAGATTGACCGAGCCGAGGTTGCAAACCGCGATCTCGGTCTCGCTGGTGTTCAGCGTGATCTCGGTGCACAGGTTGCTTGAATGCACCACACCGACATGCTGCTGCGGCGAGCGCACATTGCAGGCGTCCTTGAAGGTGATCCAGGGATGGCCTGTTTCGAACAGCATCGACAGCATCTTGCGCCACAGGTCGCTGGCGCGCATGGTCTTGAACAGCTTGATCTCGCCGCGTGCCGCCTTGTCTTCGTAGGCGGTGTACGCCGCTTCGAATTCCTTGCCGAACTTGTCGTGCAGGTCAGGGCAGGTGCTCGGGGAGAACAGCGTCCATTGACCCTTGCTCGCATCCTCCGGATGCTCAGCGCCCTCCATCACCCGCTTCATGAACAGGTCCGGAATCCAGTTCGCGGTGTTCATGTCATGCGTGCGGCGGCGATCGTCGCCGGTGTTCTTGCGCAACTCCAGGAACTCTTCCAGGTCCAGGTGCCAGCTCTCGAGGTAGGCGCAGACCGCGCCCTTGCGCTTGCCGCCTTGATTGACGGCCACCGCGGTGTCGTTGACGACCTTGAGGAAGGGCACGACGCCCTGGCTTTTGCCGTTGGTGCCCTTGATGTGACTGCCCAACGCGCGCACGTTGGTCCAGTCGTTGCCCAGGCCACCGGCGAACTTGGACAGCAGCGCGTTTTCCTTCAGCGCTTCGTAGATGCCGTCGAGGTCATCGGCCACCGTGGTGAGGTAGCAACTCGACAGTTGCGAGCGCCGGGTGCCGGCATTGAACAGGGTCGGCGTGCTGCTCATGAAATCGAAGGTGGACAGGACTTCATAGAACTCGATCGCACGGGCTTCGCGATCGATCTCGCCCAAGGCCAGGCCCATCGCCACGCGCATGAAAAAGGCTTGCGGCAGTTCGATTCGAGCCTCGTCGATGTGCAGAAAGTAGCGGTCGTAAAGGGTTTGCAGGCCGAGGTAGTCGAATTGCAGGTCGCGCTCCGCCTTCATGGCGGCGCCCAGCTTCGCCAGATCGAACTGCAGCAGCTTCTCATCCAGCAGCTCGGCCTGCACGCCCCTCTTGATGAAGCCCGGGAAGTAGTCGGCATAGCGACTGTGCATCTCCGTCTGCAACACCTCTTCGCCGAGGATTTCGCGCCGAATGGTGTGGAGCAGCAAGCGTGCGGTGGCGCGCGAATAGGCCGGGTCCTTTTCGATCAGCGTGCGCGCGGCCAGGATGGCCGCCTTGTGCACCTCATCGATGGGCACGCCGTCGTAGAGATTGCGCTTGGTCTCGGCCATGATGGGGTCGGGCCGCACGTCTGGACCGAGCCCCGCGCAAGCCGACTCGAAGATCGTCTGCAGCCGAGCCAGATCGAGCGGAAAGCGCTGGCCGCGATCGGTGACCATCAGAATCGGCTCGGCCGGCGCCAGCGGCCGCGCCTGCCTGGAGCGCTCCTGAGAACGACGCTCGCGGTACAGCACGTAGGCGCGCGCGACTTCATGGTGGCCACCCCGCATCAGGCCCAGTTCGACCTGGTCCTGAACGTCCTCGATGTGAAACGTGCCGCCACCCGGACGGGACCGCAGCAACGCGCGGACGACGGTCTCGGTCAGGCCGTCGACCGTCTCGCGCACGCTGGCCGAGGCCGCGCCCTGGGTGCCATGCACCGCCAGGAACGCCTTCATCAGCGCGACCGCAATCTTGTTGGGCTCGAACGCCACCACCGCGCCATTGCGGCGCAGGGTCTGGTAGCCCTGATAAATGGAAGCGGTTGCGGCAGCGGGTGCCACGGCACGCATGGCAGTGACATTGCCTGAACTCGGAACGGTAACGGTCTGCATGGATTCCCCTTTTTCATTCTGGTCGGGTTTGAAACGTGTCTTCGGTGATGTCGATTCGGAATGTCTTCTTCCGTGCGCATCACGCATCCACACAGCGCCTGAAGGCTCACTGCCGGCAGCCGTTCACCGTATCGGGTTGCGAAAAAGTGGGTGGCTGCAAGGCATTCGCTTCCTCCAGTGCGTTCACGACATCGCACTCCGATCAATTCGGCGGGTTCCTTGTTCTATGGTCTGCAAGGGGCTGCGCCGGTGGCTGAATCTGGCTCGGGCCGATGGGCACAAGACCTGCGGAATTCAGCGTGACATTTCAACACAGGTTAGCACGGAAACACACTATATCTGGGGTCTGCGCGGTCATCAAGCACTAGCTGTAGCGTGTTTGCCCGGCGCGCGCGGCAGCCGCGCGTGCTTCGATGCAGGGTTCAACGCAATGCCGGCGCGGGCTGAATCGCGCAGCTGGCTTCACGCTTGCCGCGCGGCGCGTTTTCCGGCTGCGGGCCGCGCCGCTCGGCGCTTTCGGCATCGCGCGCGGCCCGCCCGAGGCACCGCGCCGGTCAGCCTTGACCCAGCACGCCTGAGGGGAAACACCGATCCGGCCAGCGCAGCGCTTGAGCGAGCCGCGCCCACTCAAACCCGGCGCCCGGATCCTGCTTGCGGCCCGGCGCCACGTGCTCGTGCCCGGCCACATCCATCACTCCGAACCGACGCGCCAATTCGGTCAGCAGCCGGGTGAGCCCCTCGTACTGCGCGCTCTCGAACGAGCCCCCCTCGAGGCCTTCCAGTTCGATCCCGATCGAGTAGTCGTTGCAGTCGGCGCGGCCACGCCACGCGGATGCCCCGGCATGCCAGGCTCGCTCGTCGCACGACACAAATTGGCGCAGCCGCCCATCCCGATCAATCAGGAAGTGCGACGACACTTTCAGCCCGCGAATTTGCGCGTAGTACGAATGCGCATCCCAGTCGAGGCGGTTGGTGAACAAGCGCTCGATGGCGTCGCCACCGTACTCGCCCGGCGGCAGGCTGATGGAATGGATCAGCGCCAGGCTCACGGAGGCGCCGGGCGGCCGCGGGGCGCGATTCGGCGACTCGCAGCGGGCCGCTCGCAGCAACCAGCCGTCGGTCCAGATGGCCTGGCTCACGGCCGGCCCGGCGCCGGCTCGCATCGAGCGCGGGCGCTGCCCCGAAGTGGCGCGCGATCCGCCCCTCCCGCGGCCTCATTCATTGCCGAGATCGCCGCCCACGTGCACGCCCAATCGCGCCATGCGGTAGCGCATCTGGCGCAACGACAAACCCAGGCTCGCGCCCGCCGCCGTGCGGTTGAAGCGGTGGCGCTCGAGGGCACGCTCCAGGATGTCGCGCTCAACCACGTCGAGATACTCGCCCAGGTCGCTGGGCAAGGTCGGCTGTGGCGTGGGCGTGGCCTGGACCAGCCCGGCGGCCACCGCCTCGGGGTGGGTGTTCTGCGTGATCAGGTCGAGCTCCTGGGCCGCGCTGTCGGTGAAGACCGCGTCCGGCAGGCCCAGATCGTGGACATCGATTTCTTCGGCGCCGGTCAACGCCACCGCGCGATGCAACAGGTTCTCGAGCTCGCGCACGTTGCCCAGGAACGGATAGCGCGCCAGGTGCACCAGGGCCTGGCGGGTCAGGCGCGGCGGCGCGGAGACACCGGCTTCCCGGGCGAGCCGCGCGAGCACCCGATCGCAGATGTCGGGCAGGTCGCCAAGGCGTTCGCGCAGCGGCGGCACCCGGATCTGGATCACGTTCAGCCGGTAATACAGATCTTGTCTGAACCGGCCCGACAACACGTCCGCGCCCAGGTCCCGGTGCGTGGCGCTGAGCAAGCGCACATTGACCGGGAGTTCGCTGACCGATCCGACCGGGCGGACCAGGCGTTCCTGCACGGCACGCAGCAGCTTCGACTGCATCGGCAGCGGCAGCTCGCCGATCTCGTCAAGAAACAGCGTGCCGCCATTGGCCGCCTGGAAGAAGCCCTCGCGGTCTTCCGTGGCCCCGGTGAAAGCGCCCTTTCGGTAACCAAAAAATTCGGCTTCGAGCAGTTGCTCCGGGATGGCGCTGCAGTTGACCGCGATGAAAGGCTGAAGGCTGCGCACGCTGACCTCGTGGATGGCGCGTGCAACGAGCTCCTTGCCCGTGCCCGACTCACCATTGACCAGCACCGGCGCCATGCTGCGCGCCACCTTTTCGACCAGGCTGCGCACTTGCTCCATCGCCGCCGACCGGCCGGCCATGCGCGCCAGCGCCGGGCTGACCGGGGCGGCCGCCGCTGGCGCGGGTCGCGGCAGCGGCGGCGCGGCCACGCCACCCAGCTCGGACGGCAGGCTGCTGGGGTTGATGGTCGGCACCGCCATGCCACCGCGCCCCAGCGCCGATCCGATCACCGCCCGAAACTGGCGCAGGTCGACCGGCTTGGTCAGGTAGTCGTAGGCCCCGGCCTGCAGAGCTTGCACGGCGTTTTCCGCCGAGCCGTAGGCGGTGATGACGATCGCCTTTTCGCGCCGCCCCGTCGTCTCCAACCAATGGAGCAAGTCCAGCCCGGTGCCGTCGGGCAAGCGCATGTCGGTGATGACGGCGCTGTAGGTGCGATCCTTCAAATGCAGCGTGGCCTGTTCGACCGTGCCGGCGGTCTCCACATCGTAGCCCTCGCGCAGCAGGGTCAATTCGTACAGCGTGCGCAGGTCGGGTTCATCGTCGACGACGAGCAGGCTGAAGTGCGATGCATTGGTCATGGGATGGCGGGCCCGCGGGTTTCCGTTGCGCTGAGGACGCTGCGGCGCATGGCAACGAAGAACTCGTTGCGATCGATGCCACCGGCCTGGCTCAGGCGGTAATCGATGCTCGCGCCATAGCGTTCACACAGCTCGCGGCAAATGTACAAGCCAAGGCCCGTGCCGCGACTTCGGGTCGAAAAGAAAGGTTCGAAAAGGTAACGCTCGACGTCGGCGGGAATGGACGCGCCGTCGCTGGAGACGTTGAGAAAAACGCGCGTCTCGTCGCGCGAGTCCAG
Organism: Methylibium sp.; assembly: GCA_031415135.1. GTDB lineage: Bacteria > Pseudomonadota > Gammaproteobacteria > Burkholderiales > Burkholderiaceae_C > LGRD01. The sequence continues at coordinate 40,720 of JANORB010000204.1, read as the reverse complement.
CCTGACCTCGATGGCTCCGGTGGCCTGGCTCGCATGGCGTCGCGCGTTGTCCAGCAGGTTCACCAACACACGCCGCAGGTGCTCGGCATCGAACAGCACACCGAGCGGGTCGGCGGGCAAGTGCAACTGCAGCAAGCCCTGTTCACCCACCGTCAGCCCTGCCGCAAGCGCCCACTCCCGGCACACGGCCGCGACCTGGCCGGTGGCGTCGATCGCCTGCACGTCCAGAACCTGGGCCGGCGCCACGGTCATCACGTCATCGACGATGCGCTTGAGCCGCTGCACGTTGTCCGTCACCATTTGCATCAACTGTCGCTGGCCGGGGTCGCGCGCGTCTTCCGCCAGCAACGCGTTGGCTTGCGAGATGGCGGCCAGCGGGTTGCGGATTTCATGCGCCACGCCGGCCGAGACCCGACCCATTGCCGCCAGCTTTTCCTGCCGGCTTCGGGCCTGCAGGATGCGCACGTCTTCCAGGAACATCACGCAAAAATCCTCGCCCGCCTGCGGTTGCGCCTGGAGCGAGAAGCGAATCCGCACGCGCAGGGTGCGGCTCGATCCGGGCCCGAATTCAAGCAGCACGTCGCGGCCCGCCTCGGGCCACGCCGCATCGACAAAGGCGCGCTCGGCGGTTCGCACCAACGCCTCCCAGGGCGCCACGCCACGCATCTGAAACGGCGCCGGCCGGCACATCCCGCTGGCCCACATCAAACGCCGCGCGGCCGGGTTGGCGGCGCGCACGCGGCCGCGGCGGTCGACGACCAGCACGCCGTCCTGCATCTCCTCGATCACCAGCCGGTTCAGCTGGGCCTGCTGGCGCGCCAGCTCCAGGCTGCCGCGCGAGCTGATCTCTTCGCGCGCGAGCCGCCCCGCCAGTTCGCCCACCAGAACCGCCAGGATGAAGAACCCGCTGCCGGCCAGACCCGCCTGAGTCATCAGTGCGGTGATGTCGCCGCCGGACAGCGCCGCAAGCCAGGCCGCGCCCAGCAGGGCCAGTGCCACACCGGCGACCGTGGCCAGGGCCATGGTGCGCGGCGTCAGCACGCTGGCCATCAGCACCGGCATCACCAGCAGCGCCACGTAGTTCAGGCTCGCCCCCGGCGCCAGCACGTGCAGCAGTGTGAAGCACACCAGGTCCGCGCCAATGGTGGCCATCCACTGCGGGCTGCGCAGCCGGGCCAGCGACTGCGGCTGCGCGGCGCGCCAAAAGCGCGGCACCAGCCACATCGTGATCGTCAGCGCGGCGTAGATCACGGCCACCGTCACCACCGCCAGGCTGGGGCGCACCCCGAACAGCGTGACGACGCCGAGGGTCACCAACAACGCGATGCCGAGCACGGCGCGCGCGCCGATGAAGGTCCTGTACAGCCGTGCAAAACCGGTCTGCGCGGAGGCTCCGGTTTGCGACCGCCGACTCGACGGGTCGCCGCTGTCGGAGTCGGCTGTGGCCGGCCCATCGGTTTTGCCGGCCGCGAACCCTTCCTCGGCCGGATCGGACCTGCGGTTCGGGTGCGGCACGGAACCGGAGCCGAACGCCTCGAACCAGGATTCATCGGCCGACAACGCGCGCCGCGCGCCGCGCCGCTCACCCACGCGGCGCTCTGCCTCGCGCTGGGACGGGGTCATGTCCCGGGGTGGGCCTGCTCGAACGCCTGGCGATGCGCGTCGCCGCAAAACACGCCGCCACGGCCGGGCAACGCTTCGTCGCGAGGCAGGTGCACGCCGCAGTGGGCACAGGCGAGGATGGGCTGGGGCGCGGCCGACTTGGGCGGTGCGGGCGCAGGAGGCGGCACCCGGCGGCGCACACCGCGCAACAACCACAGCAGAGCGACGATGGCCACCACCACGAGAATGAATTTCATGCTTGTGTCACCTCAGGCGCTGGGCATTCGGTGCAGCAGCACTTCAAACACGAAGCGAGAACCCACGTAGGCGAGCAACAACAAGGCCGCGCCGGCGTAGAGCCAGCGCGTGGCTCTGCGACCCCGCCATCCGAACAGCTGCCGCCCGCCCAACAGGCTGGCGAACACCGCCCAGCCCGAGACCGAGAGCAAGGTCTTGTGATCCCAGCGCCACGGACTGGCGAACCAGGCCCCGAGCAGGATCGCCGCGGACAGCACCACGAAGCCGGCGCCGACAAACCAGAACGTCAGCCGCTCAAGACGCAACAGCGGCAACCCGGTGCCCGGCGCGGTGACCGCCACTCGGCCGCCGCGCATCATGCGCTCGGCGCGATTGAGCAACACCCCGTGCAAGACGGCGACACCGAACAGGCCATACGACGCGATGCCCAGCATCCAGTGCAGCGGCGCCCAGCGCGAGGCCGCATTCGGGCGCAATTCACCGGGGTAGGCCAGCGCCAGGGCCACCGCCAGGGCGCCGAGACAGGCGAGCACCCGGCGCGCGTTGGGCAGCGGCACAAAGCGGCTCTCCACGCCATACACGGCAAGCACCAGCCACAGCGTGGCCGACAACGCGGGCGCGAAGCCGAAGCGGGCGCCGGCGGTTGCGCTTCCCAGCCCTCCAATGTCCACAACGATGGCCACGGCATGCATCAACCAACCCACCAGCAGCGCGATGCGCAACCGGTCGGAGTGGGCCTGGCCCGGCAACGCCGCAAGCCCGTAACAGGCGATCGCCAGCAGGCCGGGAAGTCCCAGCACATGGGATGTGGTGATGGCGGAGGTCATGGGGCAATCGAACGATAGAATCAATTTCGCAGTGTACTTTCGCGCCTGCCCACCTCGGCCCGCTCTCGGGTAGCGCCCAATTCCCAAATGGCTTCCACCCTCACCGACCGGCTGAGCCGTCTTGTCAAGACGATGCGCGGCCAGGCCCGCATCACCGAAAGCAATGTGCAGGACATGCTGCGCGAAGTGCGCATGGCCCTGCTCGAAGCCGACGTGGCGTTGCCGGTGGTGCGCGACTTCATTGCGCGCGTGAAGGAACGGGCGCTGGGCGCGGAGGTGGCGGCATCGCTGTCGCCCGGCCAGACGCTGGTGGGCATCGTCAGCCGCGAACTCGCGGCCACCATGGCAGGCAATGACATCGGTGGCGTGGCCGACATCAACCTGGCCACCCAGCCGCCCGCAGTGATCCTGATGGCCGGCCTGCAGGGCGCGGGCAAGACCACCACCACCGCCAAACTCGCCAAGCACCTGATTGAAAAGCGCAAGAAGAAGGTGCTCACGGTCTCGGCCGACGTGTACCGGCCGGCGGCGATCGAGCAGTTGAAGACCGTGACGCGCCAGGCCGGCGCCGAGTGGTTCCCGTCCAGCGCCAACGACAAGCCGCTGGCGATTGCGCTGGCGGCGCTGGACCACGCGCGCAAGCACTACTTCGACGTGTTGCTGGTCGATACTGCGGGGCGGCTGGCCATCGACGAGGCCTTGATGGCCGAGATCACCGAACTGCATGCGGCGCTCAAGCCGGTCGAAACCTTGTTCGTCGTCGACGCGATGCAAGGCCAGGATGCGATCAACACGGCGAAGGCGTTCAAGGAGGCCCTGCCGCTCACCGGCATCGTGCTGACCAAGATGGACGGTGACTCGCGCGGCGGCGCGGCGCTGTCGGTTCGGCAGATCACCGGTGCGCCGATCAAGTTTGCCGGCGTCTCCGAGAAGATCGACGGGCTGGAAGTGTTCGACGCGCAGCGCCATGCGGGCCGCGTGCTGGGCATGGGCGACATCGTGGCCCTGGTCGAAGAGGTTCAAAAAGGCGTCGACGTGGCGGCGGCGCAAAAGCTCGCCGACAAGGTCAAGTCCGGAGATGCGTTCGACCTGAACGATTTTCTTTCGCAGATCTCGCAAATGAAGAAGATGGGCGGCCTCTCAAGCCTGATGGACAAGCTGCCGAGCCAGATGATGGGCAACGCCGCCAGCCTCGGCCAGGCCGACATGGACCGGGCCGAGCGCGACGTGCGGCGCATGGAGGGCATCATCTGCTCGATGACCGCGCTGGAGCGGCGCAAGCCCGACCTCATCAAGGCGACCCGAAAGCGCCGCATCGCGATGGGCTCGGGTGTGCAGGTCCAGGAGGTCAACCGCTTGCTCAAGCAGTTCGAGCAAATGCGCGACATGATGAAAAAGATGAAGGGCGGGGGAATGATGAAGATGATGAAGCGCATGGGCGCGATGAAGGGCCTTGGCGGTCCACGCTGAGCCCGGTCCGACGAGGAGGTATCTGTGAAGAATTCATCTGTGATCCTGGCCGTTGTTCTGCTGGTCTTGCTGGTTCTTGTGTGGTGGTGGCTGCGCAGGCGCCAGGGCAATGGCGCGTCTGCGGACGCACTGGATCGCCTGGACACGCTGACCGCGTGGCCGCCCAAGGTCACACGGGTGCTGACCTCGCAGGAGCGGCTGGCCCACAGCACCTTGTTGCGCGCGTTCCCCGACCACCTGATCCTGGCGCAGGTTCCGCTGTCCCGTTTCCTGCGCGTGCCGACGCGCTATTCGCATGCCGAATGGCTGCGCCGCGTGGGACAGCTGTGTGCCGACCTGGTGCTGTGCGACACCTCGACGCAGCCGCTCGCGGTGATCATCGTGGAATCGCCCGGAGGTGCTCCGACCGAGCGCGCGCGGCAGCGCCACCAGCGCATGATCCGGGTGCTGAAGGCGGCCGACGTGCGGTGCGCGGTCTGGGTCGAGAACGCGCTCCCGTCGGTCGAGGCCGCGCGAGCGTCGATTCTCGGGCCGCAGGCAGAGCCCGCCCCCGCCGCCTTGCCGGCGGCGCCCGCGGGCGCTGTGGTTGGAGGCGCAGGCGAAACCTACGACGACACGAAGCGCGACTCCGGCCAGGACGGACTGCCCGACGAAGGCGAACCGCCGCCGACCTGGTATGACGACATGAACTCCGGCCCGGCGCCGCTGCAGCCGGCCAAGGCACCCGAGCCATCCCGGCGTTGACAGAATCGAGCCGGTGCTCCGGCTGCGGCGCCGGGCCTGCTCTCAGCTCAGCAAAGCCAGCGCAAACTCGGTCGCGTCGAAGGGTTGCAGGTCCTCGAGCTTCTCTCCGACGCCGACAAAATACACCGGCACCGGGCTCGGGCGGGAGCGCGACCACAGCGCCACCGCGGCAAGCACGCCCCCCTTGGCGGTGCCGTCGAGCTTGGTGATGATGAGGCCCGTGAGGTGCAGCGCTTCGTCGAACAACTGAACCTGGCTCAGGGCGTTCTGGCCCGTGTTGCCGTCCACCACCAGCAGCACCTCGTGCGGCGCGCCGGGCATGGCCTTGCCGATGACACGGCGAATCTTCTTCAGCTCCTCCATCAGGTGCACTTGAGTCGTCAGGCGCCCGGCGGTGTCGGCGATGACGACGTCGCAGCCGCGCGCCCGGCCCGCCACCACGGCATCAAAGGTCACCGCCGCCGGATCGCCGCCCTCCTGGCTGACGATTTCGACCTGGTTGCGCCCCGCCCACACGGCCAACTGCTCGCGCGCGGCGGCTCGAAAAGTGTCGGCGGCCGCGAGCAGGACTTTTTGATCTGCATTCGCCAGATGCCGGGTCAGCTTGCCGATGCTGGTGGTCTTGCCGGCGCCGTTGACGCCCACCACCATCATCACGGTGGGTGCGTGCTCGCCCACGCGCAGCGGCTTTTCCAGCGGCCTCAGCAAATCGGCGAGCGCCTGGGTCAGCAGGCCCTTCACGGCGCCGGCGTCGGTGGCACCCGCCGCCTTGACGCGCCGTTTCAGGTCGGCCAACAAGAACTCCGTCGCGCGTGCGCCGGCATCGGCCATCAGCAGGGCGGTCTCAAGTTCCTCGTACAGCGCCTCATCGATCTTGGCGCCGGTGAAGACCTGGGCGATGCTGCTTCCAGTCTTGCTCAACCCGACCCGAAGCCGGGAAAGCCAGCCGCTGCGATCGGCCTCGGCCGCCACGCTGGCGGCGGGCGCAAGATCGGCCTGCACCGGTGGCGCAAGCGGTTCGGGAGGTGGCTTTTTCTTGAAGAAACTGAACATGCGGACAACGCTCTCGGTTCACGCGCGGAGGAATGGGAGTGGCCTGCACACGTCATGCGATGTGCGACGAGGACAGGGAGAACGATCGTACCGACGATATAATTCGAGGCTAAGGCGCTTTAGCTCAGTCGGTTAGAGCGACGGAATCATAATCCGCAGGTCCGGGGTTCGAATCCCTGAAGCGCCACCAAGTTCGACGCCCGGTTTGTCTCGCGCATCAGGCCAGCGAGCGGCCGATGCGCAACACCATCACCCGCCAACGGCCACTGGATGAACACCCTGTTTCGCTGTGTCATTGCCGCATCGGCCGTCGCCTGCCTCATCGCACCGGCATCGGCATCGGCGCAGGTGCAGCGGCAGTTTCCGCAGACGGCCCTGCGTGGCGAGATGGCTTTTGTCAATCCGCCCGAGGTGCGGCTCAATGGAACGCCCGTGGTGCTGGCGCCGGGCTCGCGCATCCGCGGGCAAAACAACATGCTTGAAATGTCCGGCGCGCTCGCGGGCACCAAGCTGTGGGTGCACTACACCGTGGACACCCAGGGTTCGGTGATGGACGTGTGGATTCTGCGCCCCGACGAGTTGGCCAAGAGGCCGTGGCCGAGAACCCCGGCGGAAGCTCAGGCCTGGTCCTTCGATCCCGCAGCCCAGGCCTGGAGCAAGCCGTAGCGGCGGCGAAGATGAACCCCAAGAAAGTGTTCATCAAGACCTTCGGCTGCCAGATGAACGAGTACGACTCGGACAAGATGGCCGATGTGCTGCGGGTGGCCCAAGGCTACGAGCCCACCACCGACGTGGAGCAGGCCGACCTGATTCTGTTCAACACCTGCTCGGTTCGCGAAAAGGCGCAGGAGAAGGTCTTCAGCGATCTGGGCCGCGTCAAGCACCTCAAGGCCAGGGGCGTGTTGATCGGGGTGGGTGGCTGCGTGGCCAGCCAGGAGGGCGCGGCGATCATCCAGCGCGCGCCTTACGTCGACCTTGTCTTCGGCCCGCAGACCCTGCACCGCTTGCCCGAACTGCTGGACCGGCGCCGTGAGCAGCAACGCCCTCAGGTGGACATCAGCTTCCCCGAGATCGAGAAGTTCGACAATCTGCCGCCGGCCCGCGTGCGGGGCGCCAGTGCGTTTGTGTCCATCATGGAAGGGTGCTCCAAGTACTGCAGCTACTGCGTGGTGCCGTACACCCGCGGCGAAGAAGTGTCGCGGCCATTCGACGACGTGCTGGTCGAGGTCGCCGGCCTGGCCGACCAAGGCGTCAAGGAGGTGACGCTGCTCGGGCAGAACGTCAACGCCTACCGTGGCCGCATGGGGGATTCGGCGGACATTGCCGACTTTGCGCTGTTGATCGAATACGTGGCCGAAATTCCGGGCATCGAGCGGCTGCGCTTCACCACCAGCCACCCGAACGAATTCACCGAGCGCCTGATCGACGCCTACGCCACCGTGCCCAAGCTGGCGGGCCATTTGCACTTGCCGGTGCAGCACGGCAGCGACCGCATCCTGATGGCAATGAAGCGCGGCTACACCGCGCTGGAATACAAGAGCACGGTCCGCAAGCTGCGCGCGGTGCGGCCCGACATCAGCATCTCCAGCGATTTCATCGTCGGCTTCCCCGGAGAGACCGAGGACGACTTCGCCAAGCTGATGAAGCTGATCGACGACGTTGGCTTTGACGACAGCTTCAGCTTCGTCTACAGCGCGCGGCCCGGAACGCCGGCGGCGGCGCTGGTGGATGACACGGCGGCGGGCGTCAAACTCAAGCGCTTGCATCATCTGCAGTCGGTGATCACTCACAGCGCCAAACGCATCAGCCTGTCGCGCATCGGCACGCTTCAACGCATTCTGGTCGAAGGGGCTTCGCGCAAGGACGCGACCGAGCTGATGGGGCGCACGGAATGCAACCGCACCGTCAATTTCAAGGGCGAACCCCGCCTGATCGGCCACATGCTGGACGTGACCATCACCGACGCCAACCCGCATTCCCTGCGCGGCGACGTTCTGGTCAGTGTCGACGCCTGAAGCCTGCCCATCCCAGCCCAAGCGCGCCGCTGGCCACGGCCAACGCATAGGTGGAGACCCTGCCGTCGCGGCCAAAGACAAGCAGCCCCGCGACCAGCCCCAGCGCTGAAGCGCCGGTGGTCCACAGGCTCAGCGAGCGCCAGCTGACGCTGGTCAAGGATCGACGCCACAACAGCTTGGCCATCAACGGCGCCAGGGTTCCAATGCCCACGGCGGGGGCAAAGAAGTTCAACACGTGCCAAAGTGCGTCTGAAGGGCCCAAACGGCTTGCCTTTCGGTAGGATGGATCGTCGAATCGGGGCAAGTCGAATCCGACTTGCCGCTTGCTAAGCCAAGGCCACGGCGCACCGAGCCTTGACAGATTTTATAATTCACCAATGAGCGTCTTTGCCCTGGGTCTGAACCACACCACCGCGCCGGTCGATCTGCGCGGCCGGTTTGCGTTCACGCCCGACCAGTTGGCACCCACGCTGCAAGCCTTTCGTGGCCGCCTGCAGCGCCCGAGCGAGGTCGCCATCGTGTCGACCTGCAATCGCACCGAAGTCTATGTGGGCGACGACGCGACGCAGGTCGCGCCGGCGTTGGAGTGGCTGGCCGGCATCGGCCGCGTGCCCGGCCACACATTGCGCCAGCACGCCTATGTTCTTGAGGGTGGCTCGGCGGCGCGGCATGCGTTTCGGGTCGCCAGCGGGCTGGATTCGATGGTGCTGGGCGAGCCGCAAATCCTGGGGCAACTCAAACAAGCGGTGCGCGAGGCCGAATCGGCCGGCACCCTGGGCACCACGCTGCACCAGATGTTCCAGCGCTCGTTTTCGGTCGCCAAGGAAGTGCGCACCGCCACCGAGATCGGCGCCCACTCCATCAGCATGGCGGCGGCTGCGGTGCGCCTGGCTTCGCAGCTGTTTGAAGATTTGCACGAGATCAAGGTGCTGTTTGTCGGGGCCGGTGAAATGATCGAACTGGTGGCCACCCATTTCGCCGCGCGCAATCCGCGCGCGATGGCGGTGGCCAATCGCACGCTGGAGCGCGGCGAACGGCTGGCCGCGCGCTTCGGCGCCGAAGCGATCCGCCTGGCCGATCTGCCGGCCCGGCTGGCCGAGTTTGACGCGGTGATTTCATGCACGGCAAGCTCGCTCCCCATCATCGGCCTGGGTGCGGTGGAACGCGCGCTGAAGGCGCGCAAGCACCGGCCGATGTTCATGGTCGACCTGGCCGTGCCGCGCGACATCGAACCCGAGGTGTCGCGCCTGGCGGACGTCTACCTGTACACCGTCGATGATCTGTCGACACTGGTTCAAAGCGCCGGCGAGAAGCGCCAGGCGGCCGTGGAGCAGGCCGAGGCCATCATTGAAACCGGGGTCCAGGGCTTTGTTCATTGGCTCGATCAGCGTGTGTCCGTGCCGCTGATCCAGGCCCTTCACAGCCAGACCGACGATTGGCGCGCCGCCGAAATTGCGCGCGCCCGCAAGCTGCTCGCCAAGGGCGAGGACATTGACACCGTGCTTGAGGCGCTGTCGCGCGGCCTGACCCAAAAGATGCTGCACGGAACGCTGGCCGAATTGCATGCGGCCGATGGCGAGCAGCGCGCCCAGCTGGCCCAGGTTGTGTCGCGCCTGTTCCTGCGCCAGGCCGCCCGGGATCCGGGCAGCGACAAACACTAGCCACGCGCCCTGCCGCCGATGGCGGGGCCTCTGCGCGTCGATTCGGCGCGCGGTGCTCCCCTCCCACACTGAGCACCGAATGAAAGACTCCCTTCGCCAGCAATTCGAGCGCCTCGCGCTGCGCCTGAACGAACTCGACGCCACGCTGTCCGACCCGGCCGTGGCCGGCGACATGAAGCGCTGGCGGGAACTCACGCGCGAACATGCCGAAGTGGCCAGCCTGGTCGAGCGCTTTCGCCGCTTCGAGCAGCGCGAGCGCGATCTGGCGGCGGCTCGTGAGTGGCTTGCCGATCCCGAAATGGCGGAGCTGGCCAAGGACGAGATGGTGTCTGCCGCGGCCGACACCGGGGCGCTGCACCTGGAGCTGCAAACCGCCCTGCTGCCGCGCGACCCGGATGATGATCGCAACGCCTTCCTTGAGATTCGCGCCGGCACGGGCGGCGACGAATCGGCGTTGTTCGCCGCCGACCTGGCGCGCATGTACCTGCGCCATTGCGAGCGGCACGGCTGGCGGGCTGAGTTGATCTCGGAAAGCGTATCGGAACTGGGTGGCTACAAGGAGGTGGTGTTTCGCGTCGATGGCGACATGGTCTACGCGCAGCTCAAGTTCGAGTCCGGCGGGCACCGGGTGCAACGTGTCCCCGCGACCGAGACCCAGGGCCGCATCCACACCAGCGCTTGCACGGTGGCGGTGCTGCCCGAGGCGGACGCGGCCGATGAGGTCAAGCTCAATCCGGCGGAGTTGCGCATCGACACGTTTCGGGCCAGCGGCGCCGGTGGCCAGCACGTCAACAAGACCGACAGCGCGATTCGCATCACCCACCTGCCCACCGGCATCGTGGCCGAGTGCCAGGACGACCGCTCCCAGCACCGCAACAAGGCCAAGGCCATGGCGGTGCTGGCGGCCCGCCTGCGCGAAAAAGACCGCTCGGAGCGTGCAGCCAAGGAGGCCGCGGCCCGCAAGGGCCTGATCGGCAGCGGCGACCGCAGCGACCGAATCCGGACCTACAACTTCCCGCAGGGCCGGCTGACCGACCACCGCATCAACCTCACGCTCTACAAACTGCAGACCGTGCTGGATGGCGACCTCGACGAGGTGGTCGCTGCGCTTCAGGCGGCCCAGTCCGCAGAGCAACTGGCCGCGCTGGAAAGCGGCGCGGCGTGAGCGCGCCGACGATCGCGGCGGTGCTCGCCGGCGCCAAGGCCATGGGTGTCGACCGGCTTGACGCGCAGCTGCTGCTGGCACGCGCATTGGCTTGCCCGCGAAGCTGGCTGTTGGCACATGACGATGCCAGCCTGGACGCGCCGCAGGCCGTGCGCGTCAACGCCGATCTGCTCCGGCGCGCGCGCGGTGAACCGCTCGCCTACATCCTGGGAGAAAAGGAGTTTCACGGCTTGATGCTCCACGTCAACGCCAACGTGCTGGTGCCCCGGCCCGAGACCGAGACGCTGGTCGATTGGGGGTTGGCGCTGATGACCGGCGCGCTGGCCCGGGTACCTCGTCCCCGTGTGCTGGACCTGGGCACCGGCAGCGGCGCGATTGCGCTGGCGCTCAAACACGCGCTGTCTGCGGCCCGGGTCGTTGGCGTCGATGTCAGCCCTGATGCCCTGGCGGTGGCCGGCGGCAACGCGCTGCGGCTCGGTTTGGCGATTGACTTTCGCCAGGGCAACTGGTGGGACGAACTGGGCGGGCAGCGATTTGACCTGGTCGTCAGCAACCCTCCCTACATCGAGCCAGGCGACCCGCACCTGCTTGCACTGGGGCATGAACCTCGCATCGCGCTGACCGCCGATGGCAACGGTCTGGCCGCTCTGGCGGCCATCGTCAGCGGCGCGCCCGACCATCTTGAATCCGGCGCTTGGCTGCTGCTGGAACATGGGCGCGACCAGGCCGCCCAGGTGACGTCGATGCTGGTGGAGCGCGGTTTTTCGGATGTGCGGACATTGCGCGACATGGCAGGCCAACCACGCTGCACCGGAGCCTGCCGGTAGAGCGCGCAAGGCACGCTTTCCGGAATGGCCTGGGAATCGGCTGTGGCACAAACCCGTCAGCCCGGCGGCGTCAACCAACCAGGCTTCGTGGCAAAGGGCGCACCCTCCCCGAACTAGGGGGTTGGCGGCTGCATGGCATTTCACACAGCAGTGTTGCGGCGGCGTAGGATGATCTTCAACGCGCAACCCCGGGGGGTTCGAAAAAGGCGGAGCGCTTCATTCGCCGCGTCGTTCCAAGGAGACTGCCATGCATCGGGCAAAGTTTGTTCTCGGTGGAATCATTGGCCTGGTTTGGGGGACGAGTGCCTGGGCCGTGCAGGGTGAAGGTCTGACGGCCGACCTGGAAAACTTGACATGGGCGCGATGGCAAGGGCGGGTGTCTCTGGGAACGACCTTGCCCGCATGGCATTCAGCCCTTGGCACGGGCGATACGATGGGCTTGAAGGTGGACACCTTCCGCCTCGTCGGCGACTACTACTTCAGTCGCTCGCTTGCGGGCCAGCGCCGCAGCGGGGGATTTCGGACCACTGGTGGCCTGATCCACGGCCCGCGATCGCAATTGACGGGGGCGCTGCCCTTGTTCGGCACCCCAGGTGCGGCATTCATGTTTGAGAGGCATCTGATTGCCGCTGCCGACGCGGCGGGAAGTGACGGCTCCGCCGACATCGCCACCTTGCCTTACCTGGGCGTCGGCTACACCGGTTTGTCTCTCAAGGGTCGTTGGCGCTTCAACGCCGACGTTGGGATGATGGCGCTGAGCCCGGGCAATGGTGTGAAGCTTGGAAAGGTGGCCAACGGCACCCAATCCCTCGACGATTTGCTGCGCGAGATGCGTCTGGCACCGGTGCTGCAACTGGGCGTGTCGTACTCGTTCTAGTGCGCGGGTGAAGGGTCTTGCGCGCTCGATCGCTCTGTCCGCATGGGTTTGCCGTATAAACTCTTGCGCTCTGACTTGACTCGCAAAACACCATGAACGACGCCCAGCAACGAATCGACGAACTCGTCAAGAACCACCGTGTGGTGCTGTTCATGAAGGGCAATGCGCAATTCCCGATGTGCGGATTCTCCGGCCGGGCGGTCCAGATCCTCAAGGCCTGCGGCGTGAGCGACCTCAAGACCGTCAACGTGCTGGAAGACGACGCCATTCGGCAAGGGATCAAGGACTACGCCAACTGGCCGACCATTCCGCAGCTCTACGTCAACGGCGAATTTGTCGGTGGCTCTGACATCATGGCCGAGATGTACCAAGCCGGCGAATTGCAGCAAACGCTGGGCACCCAGGCCTGACCGGGTGGGAGACGCACGCGCTCGGGTGGTGGTCGGCGTCACCGGCGCCACCGGCGCCGTGTACGCGGTGCGGCTGATCGAACGGCTGAGAGCGGCGCAGCGCGAGACGCACATCGTTGTCAGTCCGGCGGGCGTGCTCAATGTTCATCATGAACTGGGCTTGGACCGCAAGGCGATTGAGGCGCTGGCCGACGTGGCCCACCACCCTTCCGATGTCGGCGCCTGCATCGCGAGCGGATCCTTCGCCACCGAAGCAATGGTGATCGTGCCGTGTTCGATGAAGACGCTGGCCTCCGTGGCGCTGGGGCTGTCGGACAACCTGATCAGCCGGGCCGCCGATGTGACGCTGAAGGAGCGTCGGCGGCTGGTCTTGATGGTGCGTGAAACGCCATTCAACCTGGCCCATCTTCGCAACATGACCTCGGTCACCGAGATGGGCGGAGTGATCTTCCCGCCTTTGCCGGCTTTCTATCATCGTCCTCAGTCCGTCGACGACCTGGTCAACGACACCGTGGAGCGTGTGCTGGCGTTGTTGGGCGTGAGCGACGCCGCCCCCAAGGCCTGGGCCGGCCTGTAGCGCGGGCGGCTCAGGCCGCCCGGTAGTCCCACAGCCGGCGCGCTGCGAACACCGCATTGGGGTACTCCGGCTTGCCACGGCTGCCGTTGTAGCGCCCCAGCCCCAGAAAGAGGTCGCCCTTGTCCATCGTCAGGTAGTGGCGCAGGATCACGCAACCGAAGCGCAAGTTGGTTTGCATGTGAAACAGGCGGCTCACGTCACCATCGCCGATGAGGCGGGCCCAGAACGGCATCACTTGCATGTAGCCACGCGCGCCGACGCTGCTGATGGCGTACTTCCGGAACCCGCTTTCCACCTGAATGAGCCCGAGCACCAAAGACGGCTCCAACCCGGCGCGCTTGCTCTCATACCAAACGGTCTCAAGGAACTCGACCCGCGTCAGATGCTCGGCCTTGCGCTTCTTCAGGCGGTTGCTCATTTCGCCGAGCCACTTCAGGTACGCGATGCGAACCTCCATGGTCTCGAAGCCGGGCCTGGGAGGCGCGCTGTTGGCAACCGCCGCCGACAGCGCCGAGCGGACCGAATCCGCCAAGGGTTCTTCGACTTGCGCTCCGGCACTCGACAGCCGGGGCAGGCTCCACGCCAGCGGCCCGAGCAGCGCCGACAGGCACAACCGACGATGGACTCTCCCGGCGCGGGAGAGCGCCGGCCTCATGGGTTCAGCCGGGCCCTGACAAAGCCCGCGACTTCGGCCACAGTCAATGGCGTGGATTGCGCGTCGCGCCGGCCCTGGTACTCGACCTTGCCTTCCTTCAGCCCCCGATCGGAGAGCACCACCCGATGGGGTATGCCCACGAGTTCCCAATCGGCAAACATGGCGCCGGGGCGTTCGCCACGGTCGTCGAGGATCACATCGACGCCACTCTGCAGAAGGTCGGCATGCAGCGTGTCGGCGGCGGCGCGCACCGCCTCGGATCGTTCGTAGCCAATCGGGCAGATCACGACCGTGAACGGCGCGATGGCGGCCGGCCACACGATTCCGCGCTCATCGTGGTTCTGTTCGATTGAAGCGCCCAGAATCCGCGTCACGCCGATTCCGTAGCAGCCCATCTGCAGCGGCTGCGGCTTGCCGGTCTCGTCGAGGAAAGTCGCGTTCATTGCCTCGCTGTAGTAGGTGCCAAGCAAAAACACGTGGCCGACTTCGATGCCGCGCTGAATCGCCAGCACGCCCTTGCCGTCGGGCGACGGATCACCTGCGACGACATTGCGAAGGTCGGCCACGGCGTCGGGTTCCGGCGTGTCCCGGCCCCAGTTGACGCCGGTGTAATGGAAGTCGGCTTCGTTGGCGCCGCAGACGAAGTCGCTCATCACGGCCACCGTGCGGTCTGCGATGACCTTGACGGGCTTTCGAAGACCAATGGGGCCCAGGTAGCCGGGCTTGCAGCCGAAGTGCGAGTCGATCTCAGCCACGGTCGCGAACCGAAACCCAGCCTTCAGTTCCGGCACCTTGCTCGCCTTGATTTCATTGAGCGAGTGGTCACCGCGCACCAGCAACAGCCACACGACGGTGCCCACCACATCGCCTGCCGCGTTCTTTTCATCGGTGGCCAGCACCAGCGACTTGATGGTGCGCGACAGCGGCACCCCGAGCAGGTTCGCCACGTCCTCGCAGGTGGCCTTGCCAGGCGTCGGCGCCTTCGCAAGCGGCGTGGCCGGCAACGCGCGCGACGCGCTGGCTGCCATGGCCTCGGCCATTTCAATGTTGGCCGCATAGCCGGACGTGGGGCAATAGACGATCGCATCCTCACCGGTGTCGGCGATCACCTGAAACTCGTGCGAGCGAACGCCGCCGATCGCTCCGTTGTCGGCCGCGACCGCGCGGAACGTCAGCCCCATGCGCTCGAAGATGCGCGTGTAGGCAGCGTACATCTGGTCATAGCTCTTGCCAGCCGCCTCCACATCGCGGTCGAACGAGTACGCGTCCTTCATCGTGAACTCGCGTCCGCGCATCAACCCGAAGCGCGGGCGGCGCTCGTCCCGGAACTTGGTCTGGATGTGATAAAAATTCTTGGGCAGCGCGCGGTAGCTGCGCAGTTCCTGGCGGGCGATGTCGGTGATCACCTCTTCGCTGGTGGGTTGGATCACGAAGTCGCGGTCGTGCCGGTCCTTCACGCGCAGCAGTTCGGGCCCGTACTTCTGAAACCGGCCGGTCTCTTGCCACAACTCCGCCGGTTGAACCACCGGCATCAGCAATTCGACCGCGCCGGCACGGTTCATCTCATCGCGAATGATCGCCTCCACTTTGCGGATCACGCGCAGGCCCATCGGCATGTAGCTGTAAATGCCGGCGCCCAGCCGCTTGATGAGGCCGGCACGCATCATCAGCCTGTGGCTGGCAACTTCGGCGTCCGCAGGGGCTTCCTTGAGGGTGGAGATGAAGAACTGGGTGGCTTTCATGGAGGGCGCGGGCCGGCAGGTGCAGGTCCGGCGTGTGCTGCGGGAAACCCATGGGGTTGCTTCCTGTCACGCCGGTGCAATAATCAAATCAACGAAAGAATCGAGGTTGATTATGCTCGACCGTGAAGGGTTCAGACCCAACGTCGGCATCGTCCTGCTCAACCAGAGAAACCAGGTATTTTGGGGCAAGAGGATACGCACCCACTCCTGGCAGTTCCCGCAAGGGGGCATCAAGCACGGAGAAACGCCTGAGCAGGCGATGTTCCGCGAACTCCATGAAGAAGTGGGACTCAGCCCCGAGCATGTGCGCATCGTTGCGCGCACCCGTGACTGGCTTCGCTACGAGGTACCCGACCACTTCATACGCCGCGATGCGCGCGGGCACTACCGCGGGCAAAAGCAGATCTGGTTCCTGTTGCAACTGGTCGGCCATGACAGTGACATGAACTTGCGCGCGACAGACCACCCCGAATTCGATGCGTGGCGCTGGAACGAGTACTGGATTCCGCTCGAAGTGGTGATCGAGTTCAAGCGGGATGTCTACCAGATGGCGTTGACCGAACTTGCCCGGTTCCTTCCGCGGGGCACACACTACAACCGCTACTTGCGTTCAGGCATGCGCCCCCATCGCCACGACGACGGCTTGGACAAAATCGCGCATGACCGTGATTCGGCTCAGCCTGCGGAAGGCTTCCCTGATGCTCCCGGCCAGCCCGAGGATCCGCGCGCCGACGGGCGTTGAGTCGCAGCCTTCCGGCGCTCAGCACAGCACGAGGTTGTCTCGGTGAATCATCTCGGGTTCGCCGGTGAACCCGAGCAGTTTCTCAAACTCGCGCGACGCCTTTCGGGCGATGAGGCGGGCCTCGCCGCTACCGTAGTTGGCCAGGCCTCGAGCGATTTCAACACCGGCGCCGGACAGCACCGCAATCACGTCACCGCGGTGAAACTCGCCCTGCACTTCCACGACGCCCACCGGCAACAGGCTCTTCCCCTGTTGCATGACCTTGACGGCCGCGCCATCGTCGACCACCACCGCTCCTCGCAACTGCAGGTGATCGGCCATCCATTGTTTGCGCGCCGCCAGCTTTTGCGTCGGCGCGATCAGGGCCGTGCCAATGCCTTCACCCGCCGCGAGCCGAATCAACACATCGGGTTCACGTCCCCAGGCGATTACCGTTGAGGCGCCACTGCTGGCAGCGCGCTTGGCCGCCAGGACTTTGGTGAGCATTCCTCCGCGGCCGACGCTGGTGCCGGCACCACCGGCCATGAGTTCGAGTTCCGGCGCGCCGGCTTGCGCTTCGCCGATCAATCGCGCGCTTGCATCCTTGCGCGGGTCCGCGGTGAACAGCCCCTTCTGGTCGGTCAGGATCACCATGGCATCGGCTTCGATGAGGTTCGCAACCAGCGCACCCAAGGTGTCGTTGTCGCCGAACTTGATCTCATCGTTCACCACCGTGTCGTTTTCATTGATCACCGGGATGACCTTCATGCCAAGCAGCGTCAGCAGGGTTGAACGCGCATTGAGATAGCGCTCGCGATCCGCCAAGTCGGCGTGCGTCAACAGCACCTGGGCACTGCCCATGCCGTGCTCCCGCAGCTTGCTTTCGTAGATTTGCGCCAGCCCCATCTGCCCGACCGCGGCAGCCGCCTGCAACTCGTGAATGCCTTTGGGTCGCACACTCCAGCCAAGGCGCTTCATGCCTTCTGCGATGGCACCGCTGGAGACCATGACCACCTCGCGCCCATCGCGCGCGAGGGCGGCCATCTGGCGGCACCAGTTGCCCACCGCCTGTGCGTCCAGGCCTCGGCCCTCGTCGGTGACCAGGCTTGAGCCCACCTTGACGACGATTCGCCGTGCATGCCTCAGCACCTTGGTCACGGCACAGCGCCCGAGTCCGGCCGGTCAAATCGCGGATCCGGCTCCTCGGGAACCACGTTCTTGAGTGCCGCGACGTGCCGGTAAACAGCACGGATCAACGGTTCGCACCCTTCCCGCGTGAGCGCCGAAATCTCAAACACCGGGCCCTTCCACTTGAAGCGCTTGACGAAATCCTTGACCCGCTTTTCCCGTTCCGCGATCGGCACCATGTCCAACTTGTTGAGGACCAGCCAACGCGGCTTGTCATGCAACGACGTATCGTATTTCTTGAGTTCGGTGAGGATCGCCTTGGCCTGCGCCACAGTATCCACCGACTCGTCGAACGGGGCGAAGTCGACCACATGGAGCAACAGGTGGGTGCGCTGGAGATGGCGCAAAAACAGATGCCCCAGGCCCGCGCCCTCGGAGGCGCCTTCGATCAAACCGGGGATGTCGGCCACGACGAAACTCTGCTCCGCGGCGACCCGGACCACCCCCAGGTTCGGATGCAGGGTCGTGAATGGGTAGTCGGCGATCTTCGGCCGCGCATTCGAAATCGCGGCGATCAGCGTGGACTTGCCGGCGTTGGGCATTCCGAGCAAACCCACATCGGCAAGAACGCGCAGTTCGAGTTTGAGCTTCCTTTGCTCCCCGGGCCAGCCCGGCGTCTTTTGCCGCGGCGCACGGTTGGTGCTGGTCTTGAAGTGAAGGTTGCCGAATCCTCCGTCACCCCCCTTGACGATCAACACCTTTTCGTCGGGCACCAACAACTCGGCAAGAACTTCGCTGGTCTCGAAGTCCTTGATGATGGTGCCCATGGGCATGCGCAACACGATGTCTTCAGCGGCGGCGCCGTACTGGTCGGAGCCGCGACCGTTTTCCCCATTGCGGGCCTCATGACGGCGGGCATAGCGAAAGTCGATCAGCGTGTTGAGGTTGCGGTCACCCACTGCGAACACGCTGCCGCCACGCCCCCCGTCGCCCCCGTTGGGGCCACCGAACGGAATGAATTTTTCACGTCGGAAACTCATGCAACCGTTGCCGCCATTGCCGGCGACGACGTCGATGGTCGCTTCGTCAACAAACTTCATGGTGGCCAGTCACTTTGGTGGCGCCAACGAGGCGCATCACGTGGATGCACTTTGAAGTGCCACATCACGCCGGAAACAGCGAAGCCCCGGTTGGCCGGGGCTTCGTCGGGATGCGTCGGGCGAAAAACTCAGGCGATCAAGCCGACTTGACGCTGACGGTCTGACGATTGCGCGGCCCCTTGACGGCGAAGCTCACCTCACCATTGACCAAGGCGAACAATGTATGGTCGCGCCCGATACCGACGTTGGTGCCCGCGTGAACTTTGGTACCGCGTTGGCGAACGATGATGGCGCCCGCCGAAATGCTCTGCCCGCCAAACGCCTTGACTCCCAACATCTTGGGCTGTGAGTCACGACCGTTCCGTGTGGATCCGCCGCCTTTTTTCTGTGCCATGGTTAGCTCCTGTCTTCCGCTCGATTCAGGTTGTGAGGAGGTTCAGGCGTTGACCGCGCTGATTTCCAGCTCGGTAAAGGTCTGCCTGTGGCCCTGACGCTTCTGATAGTGCTTGCGCCGACGCATCTTGAAGATGCGCACCTTGTCGTGTTTGCCCTGCGCGACAACGGTGGCCATCACGCTCGCGCCCTGCAACAGGGGTGTCCCGACTCTCAACTCGGCGCCCGCACCAATGGCAAGCACCTGGTCGATCGTGATCACCTGGCCGACCTCTGCGGCAATCTTCTCTACCTTGATTTTTTCGCCGGTGGCAACCTTGTACTGTTTGCCACCGGTCTTAATGACCGCGTACATATCAGCCCTTTCAATGAGAATCGTTGAGCGCTGAGTCCAGCCGTCCTCACTGGGACATGCATGCCGCGCATAGCCTTATAGTCTAGCATGTTTCTTTCGACGTCCGGCCTCCCCGTCCAACCGAATTCCCCAGACCTTGGTCCTGGTTGCCCGCTTGCCTGGTGACTACGCCGGGTTTCTATAATTGAGTGGAGCCAATCGAGCCACGCGTGCACACAAACTCCTCCAGATCGACAACACCTGCCCCCAACGCATCCGTTCTGATGGCTCCTGACATGAGGGAAGTTGATGCGGTGATCAAGCGCAGACTGGAATCCGAAGTGGCGATGATCAACCAGATCGCGCAGTACATCATCGGAGCCGGTGGCAAACGGGTCAGACCGCTGTTGGTTCTCTTGTTTTCCAGCGCTCTCGGGTTCAGCGGACGCGAGCGGTTTGAGTTGGCGGCCACTGTGGAATTCATCCACACGGCGACGCTTCTTCATGACGATGTGGTGGACGAATCGGCGCTGCGGCGAGGCCGGCAGACCGCCAACGCCCGCTTCGGCAATGCGGCCAGCGTGCTGGTCGGCGATTTTGTCTACTCTCGGGCGTTTCAGATGATGGTCTCCGTCAATCGCATGCGCGTGCTGGAAGTGCTTGCCGACGCGACCAACGTCATTGCCGAGGGCGAGGTTCTGCAATTGATGAACATGCACGATCCCGACCTGCACGTCGACGACTACTTGCGTGTCATTCGCTTCAAGACCGCCAAATTGTTCGAGGCCAGCGCAAGGCTGGGAGCGGTACTTGCCGAGTCGCCTCCGCATGTCGAAGAAGCCTGCGCAGCCTATGGGCGGTCTCTGGGAACCGCGTTTCAACTGGTGGATGACTTGCTCGACTATGAAGGTGCAACGGCTCAACTCGGCAAGAACGTCGGGGACGATCTTCGTGAAGGCAAACCGACGCTGCCGTTGCTGCTGGCGATGGAGCGTGGGTCGGCAGCCGAACGGGACCTCATTCGACACGCGATAGAACATGGGGAAGTGGACCGGCTTGCCGAAATTGTGCAGATCGTCCGCCACACCGGCGCGCTGGAGGCAACCCGTGACGCCGCCCGCTCCGAGGCGGCCAAAGCGGGCAGGTGCCTTCATGTGCTGCAACCTTCGGCCTACCGCGACGCTCTGCTAGAATCATGCGCTCGGTCGGTTGAACGCTCTTCGTGAGTTGTCTGCCGCAAACCGATCGCGGATGTCGACCGCGACTCACCATCGGGGTGTAGCTTAGCCTGGTAGAGCGCTACGTTCGGGACGTAGAGGCCGGAGGTTCGAATCCTCTCACCCCGACCATCATTGCTTCTTCTTGTTGGTTGCGTCGGTCAAGCATGACCGCGCCCTGTACGCACGACGTGAATTGTTGGCGTTGGGCCGGCCTTGAACGTTTACAGCGTGGAATGAATCGGCGATGATGATTTGGTTTTTTCCAACCTGAACTGAGTTCTCGAAACGTGGACACACTGGCGGAAGCTCCACAATCGGCCCTCTCCGGCGTGGCAAGAGTGCTTGTTCATGCCGGAAAACTCGGCGCCAAAGCTGCTGAAGACTTGGTTCGCGGCGCGAAAGAACGACGCGTCAGCTTCATCTCCGCGGTCATTGCTGCCGGCGCTGTCTCCCCGGCCGACCTCGCGCACACACTGTCCAATGCGTTGGCTTTGCCGGTGTTGGATTTGAATGCGATCGATGTTCAACGATTGCCGCGCAACATCATTGACAACAAATTGTCAGCCCAGTACCAGGTTCTGGTGCTTGGCAAGCGCGGGAATCGGATTTTCATCGGCGGAGCCGATCCGACGGACCAGGAAGCGGTCGAACGGATCAAGTTCGCTACGCAGTTGTCGCCCGAATGGGTCATCGTCGAACACGAGAAGCTCGCCAGGATTCTTGAGAGTTCGGGCGCCAGCGCGGCCGAAACCATCGAGTCTCTGACATCGGCCGATTTCGAGTTTGACGTCACTGACGATGTCACATCGCCGCAAGAATCCGCAGATGCCACCCAGGATGTCGAAGACGCGCCGGTGGTGCGGTTCCTGCAGAAGATGCTGATCGACGCCATCAATGCGCGCGCGTCGGACCTGCACTTCGAGCCCTACGAGTACCACTATCGCGTGCGCTTTCGGATCGACGGCGAGTTGCGTGAAATCACTCAGCCGCCCATTGCGATCAAGGACAAACTCGCTTCGCGCATCAAGGTGATTTCCAGGCTGGACATTGCGGAAAAGCGGGTTCCGCAAGATGGTCGAATGAAGCTGAAATTTGGATCGAAGGCGATTGACTTTCGCGTCAGCACGTTGCCCACGCTGTTCGGCGAAAAGATCGTGATCCGGATTCTGGACCCTTCCAGCGCCAAACTCGGCATCGAAGCACTGGGCTACGAAAAGATCGAGAAGGAGAGGCTCCTCAAAGTCATCTACCGCCCTTACGGCATGGTGCTGGTGACCGGCCCGACCGGCAGCGGCAAGACGGTGTCCTTGTACACCTGCTTGAACATCCTGAATCAGCCGGGGGTGAACATCGCAACGGTCGAAGACCCTGCGGAAATCAACCTTCCCGGCATCAATCAGGTGAATGTGAATGAACGGGCCGGAATGACGTTCGCGGTGGCGCTGAAGTCCTTTCTTCGGCAAGACCCGGACATCATCATGGTTGGTGAGATCCGCGACCTTGAAACCGCCGACATCGCCATCAAGGCGGCTCAGACCGGCCACATGGTGATGTCCACTTTGCACACCAACGACGCGCCATCCACGCTGACCCGTTTGCTGAACATGGGTGTCGCGCCCTTCAACGTTGCGGCCAGTGTGCTGATGATCACCGCACAGCGATTGGCCAGAAAGTTGTGCGAAAACTGCAAGACACTGGCCGACTATCCACGCGAAGCGATGCTCAAAGCGGGCTTCAAGGAGGACGACCTGGATGGCAGCTGGAAGCCCTACCGCTCGGTTGGTTGCTCTTCATGCAGCAACGGCTACAAGGGTCGGGTCGGCATCTATCAAGTGATGCCGATCTCTGAAGAAACCCAGCGGCTCATTCTTGCCGAAGGCACGGTCATCGACATCGCCGAGCAGGCCCAGCGCGAGGGTGTTCGCGACCTGCGCCAGTCCGGGCTCATCAAGGTTCGTTCAGGCGTCACCACGCTTGAAGAAGTGATCTCGGTAACGAACGAATAGCCGTAACAATCACAGGGACGGGGATCAGCTTCCTCGAAAGGCACTATGGCGACTGCAACGGCCGCGAAGAACACCAAGGAGATGCTCTTCGACTGGGAGGGCAAGGACAAGAACGGCAAGCTGGTCCGGGGCGAAATGCGCGCCGGTGGAGAAGCCATGCTCAACGCCAGCCTTCGCCGCCAGGGCATCCTCGTCACCAAGGTCAAGAAGCGTCGCGTCAGCGGCGGCCGCGCGATCAAGCAAAAGGACATCGCGATCTTCACGCGCCAACTCTCGACGATGATGCGCGCCGGCGTGCCCTTGATCCAGTCGTTCGACATCGTTGCCCGCGGCAGCTCCAATCCGCGCATGACCCGCATGCTGACCGACATCCGTTCGGACGTCGAGACCGGCACCAGCCTGTCTTCCGCATTTCGCAAGCACCCGCTGTACTTCGATGCGCTGTATTGCAACCTGGTCGAAGCGGGTGAGGCGGGCGGCATCCTGGAAGCCCTGCTGGATCGCCTGGCGATCTACCAGGAAAAGACGATGGCCATCAAGAACAAGATCCGGTCGGCGATGATCTATCCGATTGCCGTTCTGGTGGTCGCGTTCATCGTGCTCGCGGTGATCATGATCTTCGTCATCCCTGCTTTCAAGGACGTGTTTTCGTCCTTCGGTGCGGACTTGCCCGCGCCCACGCTGATCGTGATCGCGATGTCGGAGTTCTTCGTCAAGTACTGGTACCTGATCTTCCTGGTTGTGTTCGGCGGCGCCTATGTCTTCTTCGAGTCGTGGAAGCGCTCCGTGAAAATGCAAAAGACCATGGATCGCCTGCTGTTGCGGGTGCCGGTCTTTGGCGACCTCGTCAGGAAATCGTCGATCGCGCGCTGGACCCGCACGCTGTCGACCATGTTTGCGGCCGGCGTGCCCTTGGTCGAGGCGTTGGATTCGGTCGGAGGTGCCTCTGGAAACGCCGTCTACCAGGAGGCCACCGAGCAGATCCAGAAAGATGTGTCGACCGGTTCGGCGCTGACGACCTCGATGCAGACCACGGGTGTGTTCCCGGTCATGGTGGTCCAGATGTGCGCCATCGGCGAGGAGTCGGGCTCCCTGGACCAGATGCTCGGCAAGGCGGCAGAATTCTATGAGGACGAAGTCGATGAGGCGGTCAAGGGCCTGTCGAGCCTGCTGGAGCCTTTCATCATCGTGATCCTGGGTGTGCTGATCGGTGGCATCGTGGTGTCGATGTACCTGCCGATCTTCAAGCTCGGCCAGGTCGTTTGATTCCGGCGCCGATGGACGGAGATTTCGTTCGGGCCTTGCTGTCACCCTTGGTTCTTTCGCTCCTGGGCCTGTGCATCGGCAGCTTCTTGAATGTCGTGATCCACCGGCTGCCGATGATGCTGGAACATGGCTGGAAGCTCGACAGCGCGGAGATGCTGGGCGTCAAGATCGACGCGCAAATCGCCGTCTCGCTGGCCAAACCGCGTTCGCGTTGCCCGTCCTGCGGGCACCCGATCGCCTGGTTCGAAAATGTCCCCGTGGTCAGCTACCTCTGGTTGCGCGGAAAGTGTTCCGCCTGCCGAACGGCGATATCGCCGCGCTATCCGGTGGTTGAAATCGCGACGGGCGCTCTGTTCGCCGCCATCGGCTGGCGCTTCGGCGCGGCGCCGGTGGCCTTGTTGTGGTGCGGCTTCGCCGCCGTGCTGGTGGCACTGGCGGGCATCGACTGGGACACCACGCTGCTGCCCGACAACCTGACCCTGCCGCTGCTGTGGGCCGGTCTGGTGGCCAGCGCGTTGGGTTGGACGATCCCGCTGCCTGATGCGCTGTGGGGCGCCGTCGCCGGCTATCTGTCGCTGTGGTCGGTGTACTGGATCTTCAAGCTGACGACCGGCAAGGAAGGCATGGGTTTTGGCGACTTCAAGCTGCTGGCCGCACTCGGCGCCTGGCTCGGCCTGAAGATGGTGCTGCCGATCGTTCTGGCCGCCTCGGTGCTGGGCGCCATCGTCGGCATCGCGATGAAGTTCGCCAGCACGCTTCGAGAGGGTCGTTATGTTCCGTTCGGACCATTCCTTGCCGGCGCCGGGTTGGTGGTGATGTTGGCCGGCCAGTCCCGGGTGCTCGGGTGGCTGGGCTGGATCTGATGGCAAGCGCATGCTGGCAAAGGCAGGCTTTCGGATCGGGCTGACCGGCGGCATCGGCAGCGGCAAGAGCACGGTGGCCAGCCTGCTGGGGCAACTGGGCGCCGCGGTCGTCGACACCGATGCCATCGCGCGCGAATTGACGCTCCCTGGTGGTGCGGCCATCGCCCCCATTCGACAAGCCTTCGGCAGTGATTTCATCGATACGACCGGCGCGCTCGACCGCGTGCGCATGCGCGCGCTGGTCTTCTCCGACCCGCTCGCCAAGCGTCGACTGGAGGGCATTCTCCACCCGCTCATCGGCACGGAGGCCCAGGCCCGCGCCGAATCGGCCGGCACGGCGGCGCGGGTGTTCGATGTGCCGCTCTTGGCGGAGTCGCGGCACTGGCGCGCCAGGGTGGACAAGGTGCTGGTGGTCGACTGCGGCGAACAGACCCAGATCGACCGGGTCGTGTCGCGTTCCGGTTGGACCGCGGACGCGGTGCGGTCGGTCATGTCGCAGCAGGCAACGCGCGCGGCGCGCCGCGCTTGTGCCGACGCGGTGATCTTCAACGACGGGCTTTCGCTCGATGCCTTGGGCCAGCGCGTGGCGACCCTCGCAAGGCATTGGGCCCTGCCGCTGGACTGAACCCGCGCGAATGGTGTCACCGGAAGTCGGCCTTGGGCAGGCTACGACCGGCCGCGATACCGACGGCGGGGCTGGGCGGCCGCTCGAGCCCCTGACAACTGTCGCTGTGGAACAATCACCGGGCAGTCTCCACCCGACTCCAAAACCCATCCGCGCTTTGGTCCGATACGAGTTCCCGTTCAACGAGAGCATCCGCACGATGTTGCGGCTGGAATATCTGTTCGATCGGCTCGGTGAGCTGATCGTGCGCGATCCAGCGGTCGACCATCACTACGCCCTGAGCACCTTGTTCGAGATCATGGATGTCGCGGCGCGCGCCGATCTCAAATCCGATCTGTTGAAGGACCTCGAACGCCAGCGCTTGCGGCTCAACGGGTATCGCGGCAACCCCGCCGTGGCGCCGGTGGTGCTGGACGAGGTCATAGGGCGCGTTGACGCAGCCTTCGGCGCCTTGAACCAGACGCCCGGCAAGGCCGGCGCCGCCCTGTCCGCCAACGAGTGGCTGATGAGCATTCGCAGCCGCATCAGCATTCCCGGTGGCACCTGCGGCTTCGACTTGCCGGCCTACTACGCTTGGCAACAGTTTGACGCGCAGCGCCGTCGCTCCGATTTGCTGCGCTGGTCAATGACGCTGATGCCGCTGGCGGACGCACTGCGCCTGTTGTTGGTCTTGCTGCGCGATTCCGGCACCCCGCGCGAGGTGGTCGCCGCAGCGGGTGTCTACCAGCAAAGCCTGCCGGCCGGCCGCACGTGCCAATTGCTGCGGCTGCGCCTGAGGCAAACGCCCGACCTCGTGCCCGAAATCAGCGGCCATCGGTTGATGGTTTCGGTGCGCCTGATGCAGCAGGACACCGAGGGCCGCCTCAAGCCCAGTGGCGTCGACAGCCCCATCGAGTTGACCCTCTGCTGATGATTGCGCCACGCTTTCAACCGCCCCGCGCGCTGCGCGGCCCGGCAGCGCCTGGATGGCAGCGATGACCGACAGCGCCTTTCCTGGTCGCCTTGTCAAATGCCCGGGCTGTGGTGGACCCAGCGTGTATGCGCCCGACAACCCGTACCGGCCGTTTTGCAGCCAACGCTGCAAGAACAATGACTTCGGCGCGTGGGCCAGCGAACGCTACGCCGTGCCGGCCAAGCCCGAACCGCAGGACGACCCGGCAGACCAGCCACCGGACATCACGCCCTGAATGCCGGTTGCGCGAACGCGCCGGTTGCCGCCCGCGGGTGTCACGCGACTCTGGCTTCGCTCCGCTTGAGTTCGACCAGCATGGAAGTGCACATCAGAAATTTTCGCGGCCTGCCCGTCGACGTGTGCGGGAAGTCGGCAACGAAGCGAATGTGCCGTGGCACATTGTGATGATCCATCTTGGCGCGACAGAAGGCGATGATTTCATCCACGCCGGCATGGGCACCCGGCCGGAGCACGATCCAGGCACAGATTTCGTCGTCCTGGCGCGAACCGGGCACACCGAAGACCTGCGCGTCCTGCACCTTCGGATGGCGCCGGATCAGCGCTTCGATCTCTTCCGGGCAGACCGTGTCACTGCCACACGACAGCATGTCGCTGAGCCTGCCGACGATGCGGCAATACCCGTCGGCGTCGAGCGTGCCGAGGTCGCCGCTGTGCAGCCAACCGCTGCCGTCCAACGCTTCCCGCGTGCGCTTCGCATCGTCCCAATATCCGCGCATGACCGAGTAGCCGCGAAAGCAGATTTCGCCCCGCCGCCCGATGGGCACAATGCGGCCTTCGCGGTCGACGACCTTCGCCTCGATGTTCGGATGCACTCGGCCAACCGTGTCGGCGCGAATCTCCAGCGAGTCTTCAACGCTGGTTTGAAATGCCGCCGGGCCCGCTTCAGTCAGGCCGTACGCCACCGTCATCTCGTCCAGGTTTATCTCTTCGATCATGCGCTGCAGCGTGTCCACCGCACACGGCCCGCCGGCCACGATGCCGGTGCGCAAACTGCTCATGTCGTACTCGGGCAGATCGGGGTGGTCCAGCAGCGCCTCGAACATGCCTGGCATGCCATGCAACGCCGTGCAGCGGTGGCGCGACACCGCATCGAGTGTGGCCAAGGGCTCAAACCTCCCGCTCGGAAACACCATCGTGGCGCCCGTCGCAACACACGCCAGCACCCCCAACACCATCGCCAGGCCATGGTGCAACGGCAGCGCGATGCACAGCTTGTCGACCTCGGCCAATTGCATCGCCTGCGCGGCGTGGCGGGCGTTGTTGACGATGTTGAAGTGCGACAGCGCAACCGCCTTCGGCGCGCCCGTGCCGCCGCTGGTGAACTGAATGTTGATCGTGTCGTCCGGGTCGAGCGCGGCCGCCAGGGCCGGCAATCGGCGGCGCAACGCCGGGCTGCCGCGGCGCAAGAACTCGGAGAAGCGTTCCGCCCTTGCCGGCACCAGCCCGTCGCCCAGCACGATCACTTGCTTGAGGTGCGGCAGGCGGCTGGCTTCGAGCAGCGGCTTGTCGCCGGGGCGGTCCAGTTCGGGCGCCAGACCCCGCAACAACCCGAGGCCATCGTTCGCGTGGAGTGACCGGGCCACGATCAGCATGCGACAGCGCGATTTGTTCAGCGCCGACTCCAGCTCGGCGCCTCCACACCCCGCATCGATATTGACGAGCACGGCGCCGATGCGCGCGGCGCCGAACTGCGCGAACAGCCACTCGCGCCGGTTGGGCGACCAGATGCCCACCCGATTGCCGCGCCGGATGCCGGCGGCGATCAGCGCGGCGGCCACGTCGTCCGAGTGGCGCTGCAAGTCCTTCCAGCTCAACACCTCGCGGTCGGCACTGAAGATCGCGGCGGCGCGATTGCCATGCGCCATCACGATCCCGTCCAGCGCCTGCGACACCGTCACGAAACACAACGGATCATCGGTGAGGCCCGACACGTACGACACGTTGCCACGCGGTTTGCGCCGCTGGTCGTCGTCCTTGGGCGCGGCCACAGGAGCCCGTTGCGACGCAAAACTGTTCATTTCCCGTTGACCCGACCGGACGCCGGCTGTATTGCACGTGGAGTCGGCTCACACGGCCCGAGGCGCCCTGAAGAATGGAATCGACGCGGCATTCGTGGGCCAGAGGGTTGGCGACGATGCATCGTAGCGCGTCGGGTCTCGCAATCCGCGCCGGGCGAGCGCGAAACGCCGCCTGGCCTTGTCCTTGCCGCCTCTGACGAGCCGAAAGCGTGATATCCCGCACATGCGGCAGTCGCTCTCTTCTGTCGTCCAAGCCACGCCCGGTCTCGACGCGAACCCATCTCGCGCATCGCGCGCACCTGGATCGAATGCAGGCGCGAACATGCCTGGGCCCGCCGCGACCCGGGCCCTGCCGCGAACGACGGCTGAAGGGAAAGCTCGGCCCCGTCGATTCCCACACTGTGGCGTTGCAAAACCTCTACAAAACATGGATTGGCTCCTCGGCAATGGCATAAGAAGTTACATCACCCCTCCAAATAGGGGTTCCCGAACCCACTCGAAGCCACCAGAATGCCGCTTTGGGCGTTTCCCCTCCTGCCAGAGCCTGCATATTCTGCGGAATTGCGTTGTTGATCTCGGGCTACAGGGCATGGGGAGCTCATCGTCACTGCCGCCGAATATGGCGTCAGCGGCCGAATAGAATCGAAAAGCGTGACTGAAAAAAGTCGACGAAATCCGCGTGACAGAGCCAGCGGGCAGGGCACGGGGTTTTTGGCAGCAAGGATCACCGCGAGTTTCTCGGTACGGTGCGGCAAAGCGCAAAACTGGGGAAAACAGTGCTGAAGTACAAGTTCAAAGGTCTGCTCGGTTCCTTGGTCGTCACAGCGGCGACGCTTGCCCAGGCGCAAGGCGCTCCTTTTGTGTGCGATGCCACGGCCTACAGTATCGCCACGGGGCAACTGGCAACTGCTGCCTACAGCACAACCACCGGGATCGTCTCCGCCGAAATCCCGTTGGGAACGCCTTGGTCTTCCGGGGTGGCTCCGGCAATCAACTCGCTCGGGTACAACTATCAGGACAATTATCTCTACGCTGTCGCTCGCAGTTCAAACGGCGCCGGTACCCAGCAACTGGTGAGGATTGGCAGTGCTGGCGCGGGCGCGGCCGTGGTTGTGGCTGACATTACAGGACTCAACCCGGCCTCCCTGCACTTGTCGACTGCCGCCGCGGTTGTTGTGCAAACCCCATCCGGCCCGCGGTACTACATTGCCGGCGAAAACGGCGGCGCACCGTTCTCCACCCAGTTGTACGAAATCAACCTCTCCTCGGGTGCGGCGACGACCATCGGTGCGCCGATTCCGTTTCGGGTGTTCGATATTGCTGTGCGCCCCACCGACGGAAAGGTCTTGTTCGTGGCGAGCAGCCAAACTGTCCCGGACTTCACCGTTTACCAGTGGGATACCAACACCGGGCTCGCCGCCCCCTATTCCACATATACCGGCCCGGCACCGAGCAATGCGGGGGGAATCGTGTTTTCGCGCGACGGGCGCTTCATGCTCATCCGCGATCTGAACAACCTGAACTGGTTGACGATCGACATGGCGGCCGGCACGTCCAGCCTCGGCACGTCGATCCCGTCCACGCCCGAACATGACGCAGCCTCGTGCGCTCCGCAAACCACCAACCTGAGCCTGGCCAAGGCCAATCCCGCCAGTTTCAGCGTCGGTGTCGCCGGCAACTACACCTTGACCTTGAGCAACAGCGTCAACGCCGTCACATCGCCCGCAAACATCATCGTCAACGACAAGTTGCCGCCGAATTTCGCCTACAACAGCGCGGCCCCCGGCACGGGTGTCACTGCGGTCAGCTGCACACCGTCCGGCTCGCTGGCCGCGGGGCTGGACCTGCTTTGCACCGTCACGACGCCTGCCGGCATTGGCGCCGGGGGCTCGGCCTCCTTCACGATCAACGTCACCCCGCAGGCTGCGGCCGCGGGCGTGGCCAGCGTCAACAAGGCCGCACTCGACCCGGGCGGCGGCACGCCCCCGCCCACGGTGCCCGGCGCCTGCACCGCCACCGGGACGCCCGCCGGGTGCGCGGTCGCGCCTCCGATCACACCGACGGCGGCGCCTGCGGCCGACATGAGCGTCACGCTGGGCGCCACCACCCCCACAGTCGTTCGCCCGGGGCAGACATTCGCCGGCCTGACCTTGGTCTGCAGCAACGCGGCCGGCGGCGGCGCGGCAACGGCTGCGACCTGTGTGCCCTCGGCCAGCACCGGGTCGGTGAGCAACGTGGTGTGCACACCGGCATCGGGCAGCAATGTCGCCGCGGGAGCCAGCATCGGTTGCAGCTACGACTACGCCGCGCCGGGCACGCCCGGCGGCGCCGACGAACCCACCACGGCGGTCACGTTCACAGGCACCACCGGTGCCACCAACGACGGCAATGCGGCCAACAACGTCGCCACCTTGGTCGCCACCCTGATCGACGCGGTGGCAGACACCGACAGCAAGCTCGGCGGCAGCACCGCGCAGACCACCAACCTGGCTGCCAATGACCAGTTTCCGGCCGGTTCCACGTTCACCCTGCAACCCGGCGGGACCTGCGCCAACCCCAGCGTCGGCAGCGGCGGGACCGCCACCTACAACGTGGCCGCCAGCGGCAGCTGCACGCTCAACTACCAGGTCTGCGCGCCCGCGCCGAACGCGGCCACTTGCGACACGGCCACGCTCACAGTCACCAGCGCGGCGGCCGACATGGCGCCCGTGTTCAGTGGCTTGCCGGCGGTCAGCGCGCCGGGTGCCACGGTCAATGGCAGCATCGTTTGCACCAACGCCGGGCCCACGGCGGCCGCGAATGCGAGTTGCAGCGCGACGGCCGTCGACAGCACCGGCGCCGCAGTCCCGGTCACGGTCGGCGTGTGCACCGCCTCCAGCGGCAGTGCTGCCAGCCTGCCCGCGGGCGCTTCGTTGACCTGCGCGATCAGCTATCTCACGCCGGGCACCGCAGGTGGAGGCGACACCACGCCGGTCTCGGTCGCGTTGACCGGCAGCACCGGCGCGGTCAACGACAGCAATGGCGGCACCACCGCCGGCGGCAACAACAGCACGGCTGCCGCGGTTGCCATCATCGATGCGGTCAACGACAGCACCGCCGCGCCACCGGGCAGCGTCGGGCAGACCAGCAACCTGGCCACCAACGACCAGTTCCCGGCTGGCTCCAACTTCACCCTCCAGCCCGGCAGCACCTGTGCCGCCGCCGGCGTGAGCAGCGCCGGCATCGCAAGCTTCACCGTTCCGGCGACCGGAACCTGCATCGTCAACTACCAGGTTTGCGCGCCCGCGCCCCACACCACCACCTGCGACAACGCCACCCTGACGGTCACCTCCGCGGCAACCGTCTCCGACATGATTCCGGCCCTCACCGGCGTGCCCGTGGTCAGCGCACCCGGCTCGGTCGTCAGCGGCAGCCTGGTGTGCAGCAACCTCGGCCTGGTGGCGGCCACGAGTGCCACCTGCGCGGCCACCGCGGTGGACAACAACGGCGCGCCGGTGCCGGTCACTGTGGACGGCTGTGTCGCGTCCAGCGGCAGCGCGGCCAGCCTGCCCGCGGGGGCGACGCTGACCTGCGCCGTCCGCTACACCACGCCGGGCACGCCCGGAGGCTCCGACACGGCCCCGATTGCGGTCACGCTCACCGGCACCACCGGCGCCGTCAACGACAGCAATGGCGGCACCACCAGCGGCGGCAACAACAGCACCGCCGCGCTCACCGTGGCGATCATCGACGCGCTGAACGACAGCGCCAGTGTGCCGTTCGGCGCCGGGGGCAGGCTCAATCTGGTCGCCAACGACACGCTGGGCTCGAACCCGGCCAACCCGGCTGCGGCCGGCAACGTGAGCATCACGCTGACGCCGATCGACCCGCTGCCCGCCGGCATCACGCTGGACAACGCGACCGGCATCCTGAACATCGGCGCGGGCACACCGGCCGGGACCTATCCCGTCGCGTACCAGATCTGCGCCAGGCCGGCGCTCACCCCGCCGCAATGCGACACCGCCACCGCCACGGTCACCGTGCTGGGCAAGATCGATGTCGTGAAGGCGGTGGGCGTGCCGCTGCAAGTCGAACCCGGCACGTTCGAGTTGCCGTATGTCGTCGTGGTGGGCAACGCGGGCCCAAGCGGCAGCACGGTCTTCAACGTGCAAGCCGACGAAAATCTGGCGGCTACGTTCGGCAGCGCGGGCGCCATCAGCATCAAGCCCGGCAGTTACAGCGTGGTGGCCACGGGTGGCCCATGCACCGCCAATGCCGCTTTCAACGGCCAGTCCAACACCCGGCTGCTGGCGGGCACCGATGACCTGGCAGGCGGCCAGCGCTGCACGATCCGCTTCACCGCCGTCGTGACCTTCGGTGCCGCCAGCGTGCCCACCACGCCATTGAACAACAGCGTTTTTGCGTCCGGCGTCGCCGCGGATGGCACGCCCAACCCGGGCTACACCTTTCCCGGCGGCACCCCGACACCGCCCCCGGCCGCCAGCACCACCGATGTCTCCACCGCAGGCACCACGCCGCCGGCCGGCAGCGCGCCGGGCACACCACCCGCCCCGCCGGGGCTGCCCCCATCACCCGGCGCCGACAACCCCGTTCCCACTGCCGTGACGCTGGTGCCGCAGCAGCTTGGTGCGGCCAAACGCGTGGCCGGCATCGCACAAAGTGGGGCCGGCTACAGCGTGACCTACGAGCTCGTCGTGGCCAACATCGGTACCGTGCCGGCCACCAACGTGCAGCTTGCCGACAACCTGTCGGCCACCTTCCCGGCGCCGGCCCGCGTCAGCGCGGTCAGCGGCTTGAACAACGTGGCGCGCACCGGCGGGGCCAGCGCGGCCCAATGTGCCGTGAATCCCACTTTTGCACTGACCAACACCAACCTGATGACCGGCCAGACCTCGCTGAGCCCGGGCCAGTCGTGCAGTTTCCGGTTCGCGGTCGAGTTCACTGCCAACGGCTCCATCGGCCCGTTCAACAACACCGCGGTCGCCAGCAGCTACCCCAACCCCGCCGCCGCACCCGGTGGCACCCCGGCCGGCCCAGCGCTGGCCAGTGACCGCTCCGACAGCGGCACCAGCCCGACCGGCACCAACCCGGGCGCGCCCGGAGACACCGGCGGCAGCAACGATCCCACGCCGCTGGCCTTGCCCGGCGCCATCAGCGGCTCGGTCTGGAACGACGCCAGCAGCGGGACCGGTGGCAACCGCGTCCGCGATCCGGGCGAACCCGGCCTGGGCGGATTCACGGTCGAGGTGATCCATCCGGCCGGTACCATCATCGGCGGCGTCAATGTCGGCGGCCAGGTGGTGCTGACCAGCGCCGGAACACCGGCCACCGCGGTGACCGACACCAACGGCAACTACACCATCGTTGGCGTGCCCGAGGGCACCTACCAGGTTCGTTTCCGGGCACCCGGCGTGGCCGGCACGGCCGGGCCGGTGATCGGCATCCCGGTGAATGGCGAGAACAACAATCCGCAACCCAACTCCAGCCTGGATCTGCCAACGCGCTCGCTGGTCGTCACCGTGGTCGCAGGTGTCACATTGCCGCAGCAAAGCCTGCCGGTCGACCCCAGCGGCGTGGTGTACGACAGCACGTCGCGCCTGCCCTTGGGCGGCGCCATCGTCCAGCTGCTGGCCCCGGGCGGCACGCCGTTGCCGGCAGCCTGCCTTTTGCCCGGCCAGCAGGGCCAGGCCACCCCGCCCACCGGAATCACCGCCGGCGCGTACCGCTTCGACCTGCTGACCGGTGCCGACCCCGCATGCCCGGCG
Organism: Methylibium sp.; assembly: GCA_031415135.1. GTDB lineage: Bacteria > Pseudomonadota > Gammaproteobacteria > Burkholderiales > Burkholderiaceae_C > LGRD01. The sequence goes on along the minus strand of JANORB010000204.1, from coordinate 6,425 downwards.
GCGGTCACCGCCTACACGATTCGCGTCACGCCGCCGGCCGGTTATGGCACCCCGCCATCGCGGGCGATTGCCCCGAGCCCACCGCTGCCCAGCCAGAACGGAGCCACCTACCCGGTGGTTCCGCAGTCCACCGCGCCGGCCCAGGGCCAGCCCACCACCTACCACCTGGTGATCAGCCTCGGCACCGGCAGCGCGCTGGTGATCCACAACCACATTCCGCTCGACCCGAATGTGGCCGCCGAACTGCTGCTGCAAAAGACCGCCGACAAGACCCAGGCCCAGGTCGGCGATTCGCTGCTGTACCGGATTCGGATCAACAACCCCAACGCGTTTGCCGTGCCCGCCGTCCGCGTGGTCGACCTGTTGCCGCTGGGCTTCAAGATGATCAGCGGCAGCGCCACGCTGCAACTCGGCAGCGCCGCCACCACGGCCATTGCCGACACGGCGATCACCGGCTTCCCCGGGCCCGCCTTGACCTTCACGGTCGGTCTGATGGCCGCCAACAGCGAGGCCACCCTCACCTACCGCGTGCGGCTCGGGCTGGGTGCCGACAAGGGCAGCGGCGTCAACTCGGCCCATGTCGAGGCGGGCCCGACCCGGTCGGCGAGCGCGCGTGCCGGCGTGAGGGTCAGCGGCGGCGTGTTCACTGCCGAAGCCTGCGTCATCGGCAAGGTCTACGTCGACTGCAACCAGAACAAGGTGCAAGACAACGGCGAGCCCGGCATTCCCGGCGTGCGCCTGTACATGGAAGACGGCACCAACGTCACCACCGACGAGAACGGCCAGTACAGCCTGTGCGGCATCCGGCCGATCACGCACGTGCTCAAGATCGACCCGCAATCGGCTCCGGTCGGCGCCCGCTTCGGCATCACCTCCAGCCGCAACGCGGGCGATGCCGAGAGCCTGTTCATCGACCAGAAGAACGGCGAGTTGCACCGCGCCGACTTCCGTGAACAGAGCTGCTTCCCGAAAGTGCTGGAGCAGATCAACCAACGGCGACGATTGGGGCCGGTCTACGTGCCACAAAAGCAGGACGGCAAGGACGACCCGTGGGGCATCCAGTTCAACAGCGACCAGCACAAGCTGGACCGCACGCCCGCGGCGAACCCCGCTTCCGGAGGTGGCCGGTGATGCGCGCCTTTCACACCCCCACCGCAGCGACCGCGACGTCGAGCATGAAACCCCTGACCCTCCAGCCGCTGGCTCGCGCCCTGTTCGCAGCGGGCTGCATTGCGGCATACGGCGCCGCCCACGCGCAAGACCCCACCAAGGCCATCCCGCAGGCCGAAGCCCATGTCGAAAACCTGGGCACCCAGGGCGTGGCGTTCCGCCGCGTTGACGGTGTGCCGCTCAGCAGCGCCAACAGCCACCTGCCCGTGGCCGCCGACGAGGGCCTGTGGCGCGCCAGCAAAGGCCTGCCCGAAGGGGCGAAGATCCTGATGTCGGTCAGCGCGCCGAAGGCGCCCGCCGACGGCAAGGCCGCGTTGAAACTGCGCATCAAGGCCTTCGATGCACAAGGCAAGGAGCTGAACAACCTCGATGGCGCGCCGATCAGGGTGCGGCTGGAAACCAGCCTGGGCCGCATTCAGGTGCCCGGTGTCGCCGCCGCACCCGGCCTGTTCACCCGCGGCGGTGAGCCCGGAGTGCAGCTCACCACCACACCGAGCGGCCAGCCGGTCACCGCGTTGGGGGGGGTCGTGGTGCTGCTCGACCGCAACGGCCAGGCCACCGTATTCCTGATGGCGCCGGTGACCCCGGGCGACGCCCAGGTGCGCGCCTCCAGCGGCGCGGTGGGAGTGCAAGGCGAGATCAGCTTCGTGCCCGATCTGCGGCCGCTGCTGGTGGTGGGCCTCGTCGAAGGCGCGATCAACTTCAACAAGGTCAAGAAGACCGACCCGAACGCCCCGCCACTGGCCGACACCGGTTTCGAAGAAGAACTGCGCAACTGGAACAAGACCAACAGCGCCGGCGACCGCACGCTGGCGGGCCGCGCGGCGCTGTTCGCCAAAGGCACGATCAAGGGCGAGTACCTGCTGACTGCGGCCGCCGACAGCGACAAGCTGACGCGCGAAAAGCTGTTTCGCGACATCGACCCGAACGCGTTCTATCCGATCTACGGCGACGCCGGCGTCCAGCAGTTCGACGCCCAGAGCAAGAGCCGCGTCTATGTGCGCATCGACAAGGACAAGAGCTACCTGCTGTACGGCGACTACCAGACCGCCAGCACCGACGAAGGCAACCGCCTGGCCAGCTACAGCCGCAGCCTGACCGGCGCCAAGTGGCATTACGAAGGGCAGACCGTGAAGGTCAACGTCTACGCCGCCAAGGAAGCCACCCGCAGCCTGGTCGACGAACAACCGGGCCGGGGCATCAGCGGCCCGTACGCGCTGGGCCAGCCGAATGCGGTGGCCAACTCCGAAACCGTCGAGCTGATCGTGCGCGACCGCAATGCGCCGGCCATCGTGCTCAAGCGCCAGCGCCTGGTGCGTTTTGCCGACTACGACTTCGAGCCCTTCAGTGGCCGCCTGCTGTTCCGCCAGCCGGTGCCCAGCGTCGACGAGAACCTCAACCCGGTCAGCATCCGCGTGGCCTACGAGGTCGAAGAAGGCGGCGACACCCACTGGGTCGGCGGCGCCGATGTCAAGGTGAAGCTGGGTGACAGCCTCGCCGTGGGCGCCAGCGCGGCCGAAGACCGCAACCCGGTCGCGCCCTATCGCATCGCCGGCGTCAACGCCGAACTCAAGCTGGGCGAGCGCACCTACATCGTCGCCGAACTGGCGCAGAGCAAGGGCAACCAGTACGTCAATCAATCGATCGCGGCGTCAAGCATCGGCGGCCCGGCCATCGACCAGACCGGCCGCGCCGGCCGCATCGAACTGCGCCACGATGGCGACGAACTGAAGGCACGCGCCTACGTGGCCAAGTCCGGCTCGACGTTCCAGAACCCCAGCGCGGGTCTGGCGCCAGGGCGGCAGGAGGCCGGCGCGCGCGCTGACCTGAAGGTGGCCGAGGCCGTCAGCGTCAATGCCGAATTGCTCCAGACCAAGGACAACAGCGGCACCGCCACCGATGGCGCGAACCGCGATGCGGCCAGCCTGGGCGCGGGCATCAAACTGAGCCAGCGCATCAAGCTCGACATCAGCGTCAACCGCGTGCAGGAAAATCAGGTCGCGGGATCGGGCGGTGTGCTGTCGGCACTCGACGCGCAGCAAACCAGCCAGCCCGGCCTGGGCTGGAACAGCAACACCTCGTTCGGCGTGAGCGGCACCGGGCTGCTGGCCAGCCCCAGCGCGTATGCGGGCCTCAGCCCCAATGGCGGCGCGCCGGCGCTGGTGCCCAACAGCTACACCAGCCTGAAGGCCCGCCTGACGGCCAAGGTGACCGACGACGCCACGCTGTACGGCGAATACGAGCGCGCCACCGACGACCGCCAGCGCGCGGCCGTGGGCGGCGAGTACCGCATCGACGAAAAGAGCCGCGCCTACGCCAAGCACGAGTTCGCCAACAGCCTGACCGGCATCTATGGCCTGACCACCGACGGCAGCAAGACCAGCAACACCGTTCTCGGTGTCGACACCGCGTACATGAAAGACGGCCAGATCTTCAGCGAGTACCGCCTGGCCGGTGCGCAAAGCGGCCGCGACGCCGCCGCGGCGATGGGCGTGCGCAACCTGTGGCGGGTGGCTTCGGGCCTGAACCTGACCACGTCGCTGGAGCGCCAGCAGGTCAACCCGGCAGCCGCTGCGAGCCAGCAGGCCACCGCCGTGAGCCTGGGCGCCGACTACACGGCCGATGCTCGCTACAAGATGGGAGGCAGGCTGGAGTACCGCACCTCCGACACGCAGGATTCCTGGCTGTCCACGCTGGCCTACGACCGCAAGCTCAGCGACAACTGGGCTGGCTTGCTGCGCAATTTGTACTTGCGGCAGACCGCGCAAGGCACAGCGGCCGACAACGGCGAGCAAACGCAAGATCGATTGCAACTGGGCCTGGCCTACCGCGACACGCAGACGAACTTCTGGCATGGCCTGGGCCGGCTTGAATACCGCACCGAACGCTCCAGTGCGGTCAGCGCGCCGGTCGACAGCCGGGCCTGGATCGCCAGCCTGCACGGCAACATGCAGCCCACCCGCAACTGGGTCTTCTCGGGCCAGCTTGCGCACAAGAGCGTCGACGAAGCCTTTGCCAGCCCGACCGGCACCATCAACGCGAACGGCGTGCCGGTCTCGCTGCTCGGGGAGTCCAGCCGCTGGAACGGCAGCTTGCTCAGCGGCCGCGCCATCTGGGACTTTGCCGATCGGTTTGACGCCAGCGTGTATGCCAGTGTGCAAAGCGCCAAAGGCAGCCGCCTCCGGGGGCTGGGCGGCGAACTCGGCTACCGCGTGCTGGACAACCTGTGGTTGTCGCTGGGCTACAGCGGCGGCAGGTTCAGCGATGTCGATGCGTTCAGCAACAACCAGAGCTGGAACGGCTGGCACCTGCGCTTGCGCTTCAAGTTCGACGAGAAAAGTTTCGCCGGCAGCGACCCGCGCGTGAACCGCACACTCGACGGCGCGGCCGACGGCGCCGACAAGAGCCCGAGGCAGTGGCGCGAATGACTTCCGGAACCCGCATCACCATGAAGCACTCCACCCTGATCGCCACCGCCCTGCTGGCGCTGGCGTGTGCGGCGCACGGCCAGAACACCACCGCGCCGAGCCGCGACCGGGCCGGGGCCAACACGGGCTCCAGCGCCACCGAGTCCGTGCTCAAGCAAAACCTGCCGCCGGTCAACCTGCAGCCCGGTGAACCCAGCGACCCGACGCTGCGCGTGACCGAGCCGGCATCCTTCGTCGACCTGCAGGCGCGGATTGCCAAACTTCGCGGCGCCAACCCGCAATGCCCGCGCGACTACCACATCGCCAAGGCGCAGGCGTGGCTCAACTTCAGCCGCGACCAGTATCACGAGCGGGCCTGGCAAAAGGACATCCAGTCCACAACCTTCAACGAGTCGCGTCGCATCGTCGAGGCGCTGGAGGCCGGCAAAGACCCGGGGATGGACACGCCGCTGGTCTCCGATTCGCAGAAGCTCCGGCCCGACCTGTGGGCGATCGCGCAGAAGATCAAGGCCGACCTGCCCGGCCACCTGTGCTGCGCGCAAAGAGAAGCGGCGTTCTGCGAGGTCCAGCTGGTCTGGAGTGGCCACGCACTGGCCAACCTGGGCGGCTGGCGCCGCGCCACACCGCATGTGCGCATGGCCGAAGACCTGTGCCAGGAAGCGCTGCAAAACGCCTGCCCGCCGGCACCGCCACCGCCCGGGCCGCCACCCGTTCCGCCGGTGCTGCCGCCCCCGGTGCCACCGCCGCCTCCACCGCTGCCGAGCTACGAAAAGATCACGCTCGCTGCCGGCGCATTGTTCAAACACGGCAAGTCCGCGGTCGATCAGATGCTGCCCGAGGGACGCGCGCAACTCGACGAGCTGGTCGCCAAACTGAAGCTGCTCAAGGACCTTGAGCGCATGGTCATCACCGGCCATGCCGACAAGACCAACAGCTCCAGCGACAAGCAGTACAACGACAAGCTCAGCCTGGCTCGGGCGGGCTCCGTCAGAAGTTACCTGACCGTCAAGGGCGCCGACACGAGCCGAACCGAAATCGCCAGCGCCGGAGACCGCCAGCCGGTGAAGACCGATTGCCCCGCGCCCAAAGGCTCCGACGGAGTCAAGCGGGGCAGCGCAAGTGCGCCGGCCATGCAGAGCTACTACGACTGCCTGCAACCCAACCGGCGGGTGGATATCGAGATCTTCGGGACGCTGGAGAAACGGTAGCCGGCGTTGCGGCAAGGTGAGCGCGCGGCGAACCCCTCTTGAGTTCGGCCGCCTGGCCGGCGACAACGATCTTGCCCGGTCAACCACAGCCAGCGTCATGGCCGGCTCGACGAATACCTCACCCACTGCGACAACGGCATGTTGGCCGTGATGGCCAGACTCTTGTGCTCGCAGCGCTCGGGGATCCGCTCGAACAGCACCGAGGTCTCGGCCTGCTCGCGCCGGACGTAGCTCAGCTTGTCCAGAATCAACAAGCGCAGCGATCCGATCTCACTGTGGGCCGCAGCGCTGCGCGAGCGCGTGGGCTGGCAGAAAGCGGCCGTGGCCCTGGCCAACAAGAACGCGCGCATCCTGTGGGCGGTGATGACCCGGGGCGAAGCCTTCAACCCGCGGCATGTGAGTGTGAAGCCGGGTGCTTCGACGCCCGTGCCAACGCCGACGCCGGCCACCGCCTGACGAACAACGAACCACGAATCCGTCCTGCAGCAGGCATCAAGCCAGAAGATGAGATGACAGGTCAGACCGGCAGCGGCCAAGCTCGACTAACCCTTGGTGGCTCGATTCGTCGATGTCCACGGGAGTGGAATGGAGACCCCGCTGAGCGGTTCGCATCTGGGTC
>JANORB010000203.1:0-11780 GCA_031415135.1 Methylibium sp. | reverse complement strand
GATGGCCACCCGGTAGGCCGCGGCAACGTCGGCCCAGAAGACCGCCAGGTCGGGGTACACCTCGGCCGAGATCGCCGCCCGCCCGCCGCGCAGGTGCAGCATCGACGGCGACGGGATCGTCATCTTCGGTGTGCGCGTGGTTACCGATTTGAGAAACGCGAAGTGCTCGGCCATGATCGGCCGGGTGCACGCGATGCGGCCGGTCACGCTGGCGATCGGCGGCTGCTCGGCCTGGCCGGAGAACCTGAACTTTGGGCCGGCGTTGTGCTGCAGGGTCACACCGTCGAGTTGGGCCAGGAAGTCCAGGTGCCACCAGTCGCGCCGGAACTCGCCGTCGGTGATGCTGTGCAGGCCGATGGCCTCCTGCTGCCGCACCGCCTCGCGGATGGCGCGGTCTTCGGTGGCGGCCAGCGCGGCGGCGTCGATGTCGCCGCGCTGGCATTGCGCACGCGCCTGTGCAAGCCAATCGGGCCGCAGCAGGCTGCCGACATGGTCGGCGCGAAACGGAGCGTGCATCGCGGCGGCCCCGTGCTCCGTCATGCCTTCTTCAACGCCGCGGTGTCGATCGGCAGCGAACGCAGCCGTTTGCCGGTGGCCGCGTAGATGGCGTTGACCACCGCCGGCGCGATCGGCGGCGTGCCGGGCTCGCCGATGCCACCGGGCAGTTCAGTGCTCGGCAGGATGTGCACTTCGACCTTGGGCATCTCGCTCATGCGCAGCACCGGATAGTCGTTGAAGTTGCCCTGCTCGACCCTGCCGTCCTTCAAGGTGATCTTGCCGTACAGCGCCGCGCTCAGGCCATACACGATGCCGCCTTCGATCTGGCGCCGGATGATCTCGGGGTTGACGGTCATGCCGCAGTCGACCACGGCCACCACGCGGTGCACCTTGGGCACACCGTCGGCGCCGACCGACACCTCGGCGACCTCGGCCACATAGCTGCCGAAGCTTTGCGCCACCGCGATGCCGCGGAACACGCCGGCCGGCAGCGGCTTGCCCCAGCCGGCCTTGTCGGCCGCAGCTTCGAGCACCGCCTTGTAGCGCGGCTGCCGGCTCAGCAGGCCGCGGCGAAACTCGAACGGATCCTTCTTCGCCGCCACGGCCATCTCGTCGATGAAGCCTTCCATGAAGAAGATGTTCTGCGAATGCCCGACCGAGCGCCAGAACCAGACCTGTGGCCCCGGCTCGCGCCGCCCATAGGCAATGCGCTGGTTGGCGATGTCGTACGGGTGGTCGGTGATGCCTTCCATCGCAAAGGCGTCGACCCCGTTGTCGGGAATCTTCATGAAGCCCGAGGCGGCCATGATGGACGGTGAACCGACACCGACCTTGAACATCGTGGGCACGCCCTGCGCATCGAGCGCGCCCTCGAAGCGCGCCACCGACGCAGGCCGGTAGAAGCCCGCGGCCATGTCGTCTTCGCGGCTGTAGATCAACTTAACCGGCTTGCCGCTGATCTTGCTCAGCAGCGTGGCGTCGATCGCGAAATCGGGGGCAAAGCGGCGCCCGAAACCACCGCCCAGCATCAGCGCGTTGACCTTGACCTTGCCCGGCGCGGCCTGCGCCACCTGGGCCAGGATGCCTTGCGCCGGGCCCTGGCTCTGGGTGCCGGCCCAGATCTCGACTTCGTCACCCTTGACCCAGGCGGTGCAGTTCATCGGCTCCATGCAGGCATGCGCGAGGTACGGCGCTTCGTACAGCGCGTCCACCGTAGCGGCGCTGTTGGCGGCGGCGTCGCGCAGGTTGCCGGCGTCGGTGGCCACCGACTCGGCGGCGTCGGCACCCTCGGTGAGCATCGACGTGACCATGGCGCTCGAGAGCCCCGCGCTCGCACCCAGGTCCCACTTGATGTCGAGCGCGTCACGGCCTTTTTTCGCGGCCCAGTAGCCGGTGGCCAGAACGGCCACGCCGCTCGGAATCGTGATCACCTGCTGCACGCCCTTGACGGCCTTGGCCTTGCTGTCGTCCACGCTGGCCGGCTTGGCGCCGGGCAGCGGCGCACGCGCCATCAGCGCCACCAGCATGCCGGGCACCTGGGCGTCGATGCCGTACTGGGCCACCCCGTTCACCTTGGCCGGCGTGTCCAGCCGCTTCAGCGGTTTGCCCAGCAGCCTGAAGTTCTTGCTGTCCTTCAGCTTCGGCTCCTTGGGCACGGCCTGGGTTGACGCCGCGGCCACCAGCGAGCCATAGCTCAGCTTCTTGCCATTCGGGGCGATGACATGGCTGTTCTCGGTGCGCAGCGAGGACGCGTCGACCTTCCATTGCGCCGCGGCGGCCGCCACCAGCATTTCGCGCGCGGCCGCGCCGGCCTTGCGCAGCGGTTCCCAGTGGCCGCGCACCGTGGTGCTGCCGCCGGTGGCCTGCATGCCGAAAGCCGGGTTGTTGTAGGCCGCGTCGGTGGGCGCCTGTTGAACGCTGACCAAGGCCCAGTCGGCGTCGAGCTCTTCGGCCAGCAGCATGGGAATGGCGGTCAGCACGCCCTGCCCCATTTCGACCGAGCCGCAGATCACGCTGACCCGGTTGTCGGGCGTGATGCGCAGGTACGCGTTGGGCGCGAACACCGGGGCGGTGGTGGCCGCCAGCGCGCGGCCACTGGCCAGCGGCAATGCGAAGCCGACCACCAGTGCGGCGGCACCGCTGGTCTTGAGAAAACCGCGGCGCGACGGGCGGTTCACGTCGAGGCTGTCGAAAGTGGCGTTGTCCATGCTCAGGCTCCCTTGGTGAGGGTGACCGATGCGTCCTTGATGGCCGCGCGGATCTGGTTGTAGGTGCCGCAGCGGCACACGTTGCCGCTCATCGCGCTGTCGATGTCGGCGTCGGTGGGCCGCTTTTTCTCGGCCAGCAGGGCACAGGCGCTCATGATCTGGCCCGACTGGCAATAGCCGCACTGCGGCACGTCGTGGCTGACCCATGCGGCCTGCACGGCCTTGCCGGTGCGCGTGCCGGCGATGCCTTCGATGGTGGTGACCTTCTTGCCTTGCGCCGCCGACATCGGCGTCGAGCACGAACGCACCGGCTTGCCGTCCAGGTGCACCGTGCAGGCGCCGCACAGCGCCATGCCACACCCGAACTTGGTGCCGGTCAACTGCAGTTGCTCGCGCAACGCCCACAGCAGGGGCATGTCGGGATCGGCGTCGACAGCGACTGCCTTGCCGTTGACTGAAATCTTGATCATGGAGGGTCTCCGTGCGGCCCGTTGGCGCCAGGTCGAGGTCGTGATGGGGGACGCAAGGGTAGCGCAAACGCTGGCGTTTTGCAGCGGCCGGCGACCCGGGTTTGCCATGACGGCCGGACAGCGCCGCGCCAAGGCCTGCTCAACCCATTTCACGGCTGCTGGCAAACTACCCGCAAGACAATTCGCCGAACCCAACCCATGAGCACCGACCGACGCATCGAACTGCAGGCCCCCGACATTTCGCGCTGGCGCGCCGGCAACACCGGCACCGAATTCGTCTGGAGTTTCGACTCCGGCCGGCGCGGCCCGCACGTGATGGTGCAGGCGCTGACCCACGGCAACGAGATCTGCGGCGCCATCGCGCTGGACTGGCTGCTGCAGCAACCCGTCGAGCTGCACCCGGTGCGCGGGCGCTTGACGCTGGCCTTCGCCAATGTCGACGCGTATTCGCGCTGGAACCCGCAAGAGCCCGACCGCAGCCGCTTCGTCGACGAAGACCTGAACCGCGTCTGGGCCGACGAGGTGCTGCTCTCGACCCGAGACTCGGCGGAACTGAGGCGCGCGCGCGAATTGCGCCCGTTTGTCGATTCGGCCGACTTCGTGCTCGACATCCATTCGATGCACGAACCGTGCGTGCCGATCATGGTGTGTGGCGCCACCGGCCGCGGCGGCGACAAGGGCGCGGCCTACGCCAGGAAGCTCAAGGTGCCCGAGGTGCTGCTGGTCGACACCGGCCACCCCTCGGGCTTGCGCATGATCGAGCGCGGCCACTTCGGCCACCCGCGCGACGCGCGCACCGCGCTGCTGATCGAATGCGGCCAGCACTGGGAACAGGCCGCCGCCGACGTGGCGCTGGACACGATGCTGCGCTTTCTGCAATTCAGCGGCGCGGCGTCGGCCGAATTCGTGGCCCCGCAACTCGCGCGCATCGGGCTCAAGGCGGCAAAGCAGCAGCGCACGGTGCGCGTCACCGAAGCGGTGGTGGCCAAGAGCCTGGAGTTCCGCTTCGAGGGCGCGTTCAAGGGGTTGGAGATCATTGCCATTGCGGGCGACCCGATCGCCCACGACGGCGCGGAGGTCATCCGCGCACCCTACGACAACACGGTGCTGGTGATGCCGTCGATGGCGCAGCTGAGGGTGGGCACAACGATGGTGCGGCTGGGCCGGATCGAACTCGATCCCGAACTGGCCTGACGCACGTCAATCCCGTCGCGCGGGGTCGCCCGCAACGCGCGGTTGAAAGCGCAGCGACTGGTCAGCGTGAAAGACCTGTGGTGCAAAGCCCAGGGCTGCACCGCATGAGGGAACACTTCGTCAAGCGCGCCGACGTGTCGATGCGCCCACTGCGGACCCGCACGTTGGGTGGTGTGGGGGCCGGGGGCCAGACGCCCCTGGCGACCCGATCAGGCAGCACTCGGCCACTTGATCTCGACCTTGCGGTTCTGGGCAGGGCAGTCCCTGAGGTAGAGATTGATGAGACTCTGGTAGGGAACGCCAGATCTTCGTGAGCCCTGAGTTTGAAGTATTCAACGACATCTTCCGAGAGCCGCAGGGTCACGGACTTCTTGGGCTTCGATGCATGGGGATTCCGACGCAGCTTCATCGTCGACAGATCGGACTCAGCCTCCAGGTCATTCACCTTGGTCGTACCGAGCTTCGCGCTCTGTGGCCTTGCGGGTGGGCCCGACGACGCCGGACACGACGGCATGCAGGTGCCGATGCGCGGTGAAGTGGCCTGGCTGCTGCCGGCCGGCGCCAGACCGTACTGGCGCGGCACGATCACGGCGCTGGCGTACGAGTTCGCTCGATGAATCGGATCGGGCGCACAAAAAAAGAGACAGGGCGGAGCCTGTCTCTGGCGTCAGCGCTGCGCTGCGCTGATTACTTGGCGGTCGACGCCTTCACGTCGGCCTTGGCTTCGGCTTTCACGGCGGTGGTTTCGGCCTTGGCAGTGGCTTTGTCGGCGACTGCGTCGATCTTGACCTTGTCGGCCTTGGCATCGGCCTTGACGATCGTCTTGTCGGCCTTCAGGTCAGCCTTGGCTTCGGTCTTGTCGGCCTTGGCGTGGGCGGCGACCTTGTCTTCGGCCTTGGCCTTGTCAGCCTTGCCATGCGCCTTGTTCTTGGTCTTGGTGGCGTCGGCAACCGCGTCGGCCTTCTTCTCGGTGGCCTTGGCGTCGGCCTTGCCGATCTTGGCGTCGGCCTTGGCGTCGGTCTTGGCTTCGGCGGCAACGGCGTTCACGACCGCCTTGTCGGCCTTGGCCTCGGCCTTGACGACGGCAGGCGTCGGGGTGGCGGCCACCGGCGCGGCGGTCTGGGCCATGGCGATCGATGCAAACGAGGCGGAAATCAACGTGGCAAGCAGCTTGTTCATGAATACCTTCAGAGTGGAAAAAGGAAAACGGCCAGGGTTTGGCCGTGTGACCCTTCAACGCCCCCTGGGCCGATGCGTTGACCGCGGCCCCGAAATGGCGCCGCGACGAACTTGCAACCGAATGTTCGTCGAACGCGCCGGCGCCCGTCATTTCAGCGGCGCCAGGCCCTCCAGCAGCGTCGGCAGCAGCTCCGAGACGGTCGGGTGGATGTGCACCCCGCAGTTGATCACGGTGTGCGGCTGGCGCGCCGTCATCACTTCGAGAATCGCGTGGATCACTTCATCGCCATGCACACCGAGGATCGCCGCGCCGAGAATCTCGCGCGTGTCGGCGGCCACCGCGATCTTCATGAAGCCGGCGGTCTCGCCCATCTCGCGCGCCCGGCCCACCCGCGTCATCAGCATCTTGGCGGCCAGCGCGGGCCGGCCTGAGGCGCGGATTTGCGCATGCGTCAGGCCGACGCGGCCGAGCGGCGGGTCGACGAACAGCGCATACGCGGGGATGCGGTCGCTGACCTTGCGCGCACCACCATCGAACAGGTTGGCAGCGACGATTTCATAGTCGTTCCAGCTGGTGTGGGTGAAGGCGCCGCGGCCATTGCAATCGCCCAGCGCATAAACCCCTTCAACGCCGCACGACAGGTCTTCGGCCACGCTGATGTAGCCGCGCGCGTCGGTGTCGATGCCGGCCGCCTGCAAGCCCAGGTCTTGGGTGTTGGGCACGCGGCCGGTGGCCATGAGGATGTGCGAGCCTTCGACCAGCGGCGGGCCCTCGCCACAGGCCACCCCGACCGCCACCCGGCCACTGCTGCGCTGCAGCGCAATGCACTTGGCGTCGAGGCGGAACTCGATGCCCTCGGCGGCGAGGATGTCGCGGATCGCGGCCGACACATCCTCGTCTTCACGGCCGATCAGCCGCGGGCCGGCTTCAACCACGGTCACGCGGCAGCCGAAGCGGCGGTACATCTGCGCGAACTCCAGCCCGATGTAGCTGCCGCCGACAACGATCAGGTGCTCGGGCAACTGGTCGATGTGCATGATGCGTTCGTTGTTGAGGAAGGGCACGTCGCCGATGCCCGGCAGGTCGGGCACCGCGGCGCGCCCGCCCACGTTGATGAAGATGCGCGGCGCTTCGAGCTCACGCCCGCCCGCAGCGCCGCTCACGCGCACCCGGTGCGGCGCGGTGAACTGCGCATGCCCTTCGATCACGCTGACGTTGCGCGCACCGTCCAGCCATGAGCGCACGCCGTCGCGTGACTGTCGCACGATGCCGTCCTTGCGCGCCTTCACGCGCGCCATGTCGACCCGCACCGGCGCGTCGATCAGCACGCCGTAGTCGCCGGCGCGGCGCGCCACATGCGCGGCGCGCGCGCTCGCCACCAGCGTCTTGGTCGGCACGCAGCCGTTGTTGACGCAGGTGCCGCCAAAGTGGTGGCGCTCGATGATGGCCGTCTTCAGCCCTTGTTTGCCGCAGCGCACCGCCAGGGCCGGGCCGGCCTGGCCCGCACCGATCACGATCGCATCGAATCCCTCGGTCATGTTGGCTCCTTGTGGACAGGCGGTGCGGCGGTCTGGGTCGCGCCGCCCGCGACCCCGACAGTAGCGCGTTTGCGATGCCCAGTGGGGGCCGGGTTCACGCTCACAATGCCCCACCTTGGCCATTCCACGCGCTGCCCTGTCGGCCCATCGCAACCTGCTCGCGGTGCCTTTGCTGGCGCTGCTGTGGGGCCTGAACTGGCCGGCCGTGAAAACCGTGCTCGCCGAAGTGGCGCCGTGGACGCTGCGCACCACCGGCATGGGCCTGGGCGCATTGCTGTTGTTCGGCCTGGCGTGCTTGCGCGGCCAGAGCTTGCGGGTGCCCCGCGCCCACTGGCCGCGCCTGCTGGCGGCCGGCGTGCTGACGGTGGCCGCCTTCAATCTGCTGGTGGCGTTTGCGCAGTTGTCCGGCAGCACCTCGCGCGCGGCGATCGTCACCTTCACGATGCCGGTCTGGGCGATCGCGCTGGCCTGGCCGGTGCTGGGCGAACGGCCCGATGCGCGGCGCTGGGCCGCCTTGGCGCTGGGCGTGGCCGGGCTGCTGATCCTGGCCGCGCCGATCGTGCGCGCCGGCACGCTCCCGGCCGGCATCGTCTATTCGCTCGGGGCGGGATTTTGCTGGGCCGCCGGGCTGGTGTTCATCAAGCGCTTTCCCGTCGATGCGGCGCCGCTGTCGTCCACCGCCTGGCAGTTGCTGGTGGGCGCGGTCACCGCCGGCATCGGCATGCTGGCGGTTGAAGGCGTGCCGGTGCCCAAGGCCTTGAGCGCGGCGGCCAGCGTCGCGCTCGCCTTTCACGTCGTGCTGGCCACGGCGCTGGCCTATTTCATCTGGTTCGAGGTCATGACCCGCCTGCCCGCCGGCGTGGCCGCGCTGGGCACGCTGATGGTGCCGGTGGTGGGTGTCTCCAGCGCGATGTGGCTGCTGGGCGAACGGCCGAGCCCGTTTGACCTGGCGGGGTTTGGGCTGATCCTGGCGGCGGCGGTGGTGGGCATGAAGCGCGCCAGCGCAGCGCCGGCGGCTGCGGTTCGTCCCGGCAAAACCGCAACTCGTCGCAACCCGGTTTCGCCGCCGGCCGGGCGCTCCTAGAGTTCACTTCAGCGCGAACCCCGATGCGCCAACCAATGAACCCCTCAGGAGCCCTTCATGATCGACCGGATCTTCTTCGCCGCACTGACCTTCAGCGTGCTCGCCGGCGGCACGCTGGCCATTGGATCGGCGCTGTTCGAAAGCCGCCCTGGCGCACCATCGGTCCCTGTGCGCGTGGTGCCGCTGCCGGTGGTTGAAACGCACACCGTCAAGTTGCCGGCGGTCGAAGTGATCGGCAAACGTCAGCAGGCCGGCACGACCGTCGCCCGCACCGGCGGCACCGAGCCGGCCGCCAGCAACGTGCAATGACAGCTCACGTCTGCCGGAACAGGTGGACAAAGCCGCGGCTCACCGGCAGCAGGCCCTTGCCGCCCATCATCTCCACCTCGGCGGTTTCATTCAAGCCGCGATGAACGCGTGCCGGCCCGGGCACCAGGCGTTTGCGCCGGGTCATGCGACGAACGACGGCAATCCGGGCACCCGCGGCGGCGGCGCGGCGCCACCCGCCGCAGCACATCAGCTGCGTGTCATCGACGCCCGCAGCGCCTCGGTCAGCAAGGCCAGGCTGTCTTGCAGATGGGCCCGGCTTTCGATCGACAGCCGGGCATTGCCGCCGGCGCGCCGCAGTTCGGCTTGCAAGGCGGTGGCGTTCAGCCGCACCAGGCTCAGCGCATCGGCCGGCAGCGTGGGCGAGCCACGGGTCAGCAGGGTCTGGACCCGCTTCAAATGCTCGCGCTGCAGGTTGCGCCGCATCCGGTCGATCTCGGCTCCGGTCTTCAACTCGCTCCACACCGAGCCCTGCAAGGTGCTGTAGACCTCGGGCAACGAGATCAGGCCGCGCGCCTTGGCGGCCGGCACGTACAAAGGCAAGTCGAGCAGGCGCGACGCGGTGCCGGCGCTGAGCAGCTTGTCCAGCGCCAGCGTCTGCATTTGCAGCACGGCGGCCGGAATGCTCACCGGGCCGGCACGCTCCCATTCGTCGTAGTCGGGCGACAGGCCGGCCAGGAACTGCGGCTTGAAGCGGAAGCTGTCGGCATTGAACAGGCCCGTGGCCAGGAACTGCAATGCGTCGCGCTGCCGGGCCGGATCAACCGGCGTGTAGGTGGCGCGGCCGGTGGTGCCGGGCAGGTCGCGCAGCGTGTGCATGCCGCCGACGTACTTGCCCACCAGCTCGGCCGCGCGGCCGAGTTGCCGAAAGCCGCTGAGCAGCACCCGGCGCTGCCGTGTTGCCGCGTCGCCGGGCTGCGGCGCGCGCTCCTGGGCGCGCTCCCACAGTTCACGCGAGAGCAACAGGCGCCGCTCGAAGTAGGCCAGCGGGTCGTCGCCCAGGTCGAAGCGGTTCACCAGCGGGTCGATGCCGGCATTGCCGTCGGCGTCGGCGTCGTCGGCAAAGGCCAGCTGCGGTTCAGTGCTGCGCGACGCGATCTTTCCGAGCTCGGTGGCTTCAACGGCCGCATCGAGCGGCCGGTACGCGTACTCGATGGCCCAATAGTCGTAAGGCCCCAGCGTGGTGTTGTTGTACGTGCCCTGGGTTTCGCCGCGCAGCGCCAGGTTGTAGGCGTTGTAGTCCATCACCGAGCCCGAGATGCCATTGCGGTCGGTGAATTCCTTGTCCTGCAACTGCGCGCGGCTGACCACTGTGGACGCCTTGAAGTTGTGCTTGAGGCCCAGCGTGTGGCCCACCTCGTGCATGATCGTGTCTTTGATGACGGCCTGCACAAAGGCCTCGGCCTCGGGGCCGTCAGCCGTGATGTCGCCGCGCGCTTCGAGCACGCCGAGCGCAAAGTCGAGTTCGGCCGCGCTCTCGTGTGCGTAGGTGCACCGCGCATCGTGCAGGCGGTTGCGCCCGGTCGAGGCCAGCGGCGCGAGGCTTGCCTCCGCCGGGCGGCCCACGTCTTCCACGATGAAGCGCCGCGAGCCGCGACCGAACACGTCGCTCATGCCGATGTCGGCGTCGATGATCTCGCCGGTGCGCGGGTCGGAGTGGTTCGGGCCGATCGCAAAACCGACATCGGCGCCGACGAACCAGCGGATCGACGCATGGCGCGCGTCCATGTTGTCCCAGTCGGCGTCGTCGGGCTGCTGCCTGGCGACCACGGCGTTCTTGAATCCGATCTTCTCGAACGCCTTGTTCCACTCCAGGATGCCGGCTTCGACCGCGGCGCGGTAGCGCGGCGGAATGTTCTTGTCGAGCCAGTAGACGATCGGTTGCACGGGCTCGGAAAGCGCCGCTTGCGGGTCTTTTTTTTCCAGCCGCCAGCGCGTGATGTAGTGCAGCTTCGGGTTGGCGTTGAGGTCGGTGCTGAGGTCGGTGACGGCATCGAAAAAATGGCCCAGGCGCGGGTCGGTGCGGCGCGGCGCCATCGCCCGGTCGGCCAGCCTGGTGAAGCTGTACACATAACCGACGAAGAAGCTGCGCGGGTCGGGCGTGGTCGCCGGCGGCGTCGGCGCCGGCACCGGGCTGGGCACCAGCGGCGGCGCCGGCAGGCGCGGGGTGGCGAAGTGGATGCGCGCGTTCAGCGTGCTCAGGTCGTCGGTGACGCGGGTCTTCTCGAAGAACGAGTTGCTCCGGTCGAGCACAAAGGGAATGCGGAATGCCTGCTCCAGCTGGGTCGAATAGCCCGGCATGTCGGTGAACAGGAACGATGCGTCGATCAGCACCGATTTGCGCTGCGGGTGCGGCGCACTCGCGATGGCCGCCGAGCCCAGCAGGCTGTGCGAGAACGCCTGCTCCACCGCAGCCTTCATCGCCGGGTTGTTGGCCACGTAATTGGTGTTGAGCGCGATCAGCTGGATCTGGCTGGTGCCGATCTTGCGAAAGCTCGCCAGCCACGACGGGCCCATCTGGCTGGCATACAACCGCCGCTCACCGATCGAATGCGAGATGTTGACCGACAGCAGAAACGGCTGGTCCAGCCGTTCCGGCGCGACCTCGATCCACAGCTTTTCGTCCTTGCGCCACAGCGGCACAAAACCGGCCTGTTGCGTGGCGCCCTTGATCACTTCGTCGAACGGCTTGGGCGCTGCGGGGTCGGGCCGCGGCGCAGCCGCCGGCGCCGACGCGGCCGAGGCCGCACTGGCCACCGCCGTGGCCGCAGCAGGCGCCGATGCACCCGGATCGGCCAGCGCGGCAACGGCCGCCGGGCGCGCCGCTGCAAGCTGCGCCGGCGCCTGCGCCGCCAGGATCGAAGCGCAACCGGCCAGCAGGGGGAACATCACAGCGGCGAGGAAGTGGCGCAAGGGAAATCGAAATGTCATGGGGTGATTGCCGGCAAAGGGGGACATCCGGCGCCACGACGGTTGATTCGTGTCGACCGGTTCGGGCCCAGTGCGCGATGCACAGGCTTCGAAAGCCGGATTTTGCCGCAGCGACAAACAAGCAGCGCCCGGGAATCTCCCCTCGCCACACTGTGGAACCTGTTTGCAGGGCGGTGGGCCGTGCACTCATGTCGACTCGAAAGCCGGCCCTCAGAGGCTGAGAGTTTTTTGAATTGACTCCCTCGCCCTCTGGGAGAGGGTGGGGGTGAGGGCTCGCAAAACACCATCGTGCCCGGCGCAGCCCCTCACCCCAACCCTCTCCCCAAAGGGGCGAGGGAGCAAGTACGGTCG
>JANORB010000202.1:0-2774 GCA_031415135.1 Methylibium sp. | reverse complement strand
ATGACCGACTGGCTGATGCCCGCCCTGCTGGCGTTGATGGCGCTGACCCTGATCTTGCTGCTGTGGCTGGTTTTTCGGCGCAGCGACAACGCGCCAATCCAGTCGCTTGGCCATGTTTTGCAGGAGGCTTCGCGGGCCCAGGCCGAACGGCTGGAACGCGAACTGCGCACCGAAGTGCAACTCAGCGCCCGCGGCTCGCGCCAGGAACTCGGCTCGACGCTGGCCTTGTTTCAGCAGGCCTTGCTGAACCAGTCCGGCGACGTGGCGCGCACGCAAAACGAACAGATCGATTCGTTTCGCACCCAGCTCGCCGCGATGCAGCAGGCGGTGTCGCAGGCCTTGCAGGCGGCGACCACGTCGTTGGCGCAGCAAAGCCAGAGCGGGCGCGACGCGCAGGACCTGGCGCTCAAGCGCCAGGCCGAGGCCAGCGCGCAGTCGCTGCAGCGCTTTGGCGATACGCTGAATGAACAGTTGCGCCTTCTGTCCGACGCCAACGAACGCCGCTTTGCCGAGGTGCGCGCCACCGTCGAGCAAAAGCTCAGCGCGCTGCAGCAGGGCAATGAACTCAAGCTGGAGCAGATGCGCGCCACGGTCGACGAAAAACTGCATGCCACGCTGGAGCAGCGCCTGGGCGAGAGCTTCAAGCAGGTGGCCGACCGGCTCGAGCAGGTGCACCGGGGGCTGGGCGAAATGCAGTTGCTGGCCAAGGACGTGGGGTCGTTGAACCGGGTGCTGACCAACGTCAAGATCCGCGGCGTCTTTGGTGAGGTGCAGCTCGCCGGGTTGCTTGAACAGGTGTTCACGCCGGACCAGTACGCGCGCAACGTCGAGACCGTTCCCGGCAGCGGCGCGCGGGTCGAGTTCGCCATCCGGCTGCCCGGCCGGCGCGACGATGGCCTGCCGCTGTGGCTGCCGATCGACGCGAAGTTCCCGCGTGAGGACTACGAGCGCCTGCTCGACGCTCAGGAACGCGCCGACAAGGCCGAGGCCGAGGCGGCCGGCCGGGCCATCGAACAGCGCCTGCGCGCGGAGGCTCGGACGATTCGCGAGAAGTACGTGGCGCCGCCGCACACCACCGAGTTTGCGATCCTGTTCGTGCCGACCGAAGGCTTGTACGCCGAGGCCTTGCGCCGCCCCGGCTTGATGGAAGCGCTGCAGCGTGACTACCGCGTCACGCTGACCGGGCCGACCACGCTGCTGGCCACGCTGAGCAGCCTGCAGATGGGCTTTCGAACCCTGGCGCTCGAGCAGCGCAGCGCCGAGGTGTGGGAGGTGCTGGGCGCGGTGAAGACCGAGTTCGGCAAGTTCGGCGAGGTGCTGGCCAAGACCAAGAAGAAGCTCGACGAAGCCAGCAGCACCATCGACGCGGCACAGACCCGCACCAACGTGATGACGCGCAAGCTGAAGGCGGTGGAGGGCTTGTCCGAGGCGCGCGCCCAGATCCTGCTGCCTGGCGCCGAGGCCGATGCGGCCGACGAAGAAAGTGCCTGATTTGCCGCCCGCCCCGGTGCTGGCGCGAATCGGGCTGACGCGCACGCTGGTGGCGCTGATCGTCGGCCAGGTCGGGCTGCATTCGTGCATGACCGGCATCCGCATGGCCGCGCCGCTGCAGGCTTTGCGCCAGGGGCATGCCGAATGGGCCGTGGGAGTCTTGCTGGGTTTGTTCGCCGCGGCGCCCATCGTGCTGGCGCTGCAGGCCGGGCGGCTGGCCGATCGCCATGGCTACCACCGGCCGATGCGGGTGGCCGTGGGTCTGACCGTGCTGGGCGGCTTGGTGGCCGTGCTGTCGACGTGGACGGGCGGGGCCTCGTTCGCGGTGATGTGCGTGGCTGCGAGCCTGGTGGGCGCCGGTGCGAACGTCGGGATGATCGCGATCCAGCGCACCGCCGGCCGCGCGGCCATTGATGCGACCGAGCTCAAGCGCGTGTTCAGCTGGCTGGGGGTGGCGCCGGCGCTGTCCAACGCGGTGGGCCCGGTGTTGGCCGGGGCCTTGATCGATCTGGGCGGATTTCGCAGCGCCTTCATCGCGTTGACGCTGTTGCCCTTGCTGGGCCTGTGGTGGGCGCGGCAGGTGCCGCTGGAAGCGCCGCCGCGTCAGGCCGGCGGCGAGCGCCGCCAGAGTTCATGGGGCTTGTTGAAGATGCCCGGCATGCGGCGCCTGCTGCTCATCAACTGGCTGCTCTCGTCGAGTTGGGATGTGCATGCCTTCGTGGTGCCGATCCTGGGGCATGAACGGGGGTTCAGCGCATCGGCCATCGGCCTGGTGCTGGGGGCCTTTGCGATGTCGGTCACGGCGGTCCGGCTGGTGATCCCGGGGCTGGCCCACCGGCTGCGCGAATCGACTGTGCTGGCCGGGGCGATGCTGTGGACGGCCGCGGTGTTCGCCGTTTACCCGCTGGTCCGGTCGGCCGGGATGATGATGCTGTGTGCCGTCTTGCTCGGCATCGCGCTGGGCGCGGTGCAGCCGATGATCATGAGCACCTTGCACCAGATCACGCCGCAGCGGCGCCATGGCGAGGCGATTGCGCTGCGCTCGATGACCCTCAACATTTCAAGCGCGTTGATGCCGTTGATGTTCGGGCTGGCCGGCGCGGCGATTGGCGCCGCAACGCTGTTCTGGGCCATGGCCGCGGGGCTTGGGGCCGGCAGCCTGCAGGCGCGCCGCATCGGCAGCGCGCCGGCTGCGGCGAAGATCAGAACCTGATGCCGCCGGGTGCGGGTGGCGGTGGCGGCGGCGCGGCCGGCGCGGGTTCGGCGCGCGCGGCCGGGCGCGC
>JANORB010000201.1:0-2261 GCA_031415135.1 Methylibium sp. | reverse complement strand
GTACAGCTCGATCTTCAACTACCCCACGCTGAGCTGGGCCGATGTGGGCGTGATCGGCTGGCTGGTCGATGGCGCGGCGATCATGAACCAGGTGCCGCTGTGCCGCTGCTCGTACGGGCCTTATGCGCGCGCGATGGTGCGAGTGTGCAAGGAAGAATCGTTCCACCAGCGCCAGGGTTTCGAGTCTCTGCTGACGATGATGACGCGCGGAACGGCGCCACAGCGCGACATGGTCCAGGACGCGGTGAACCGCTGGTGGTGGCCGTCGCTGATGATGTTCGGACCGCCCGACGCCGAGTCGACCCACAGCGCCCAGTCGATGCGCTGGGGCATCAAGCGCAACTCCAACGACGAGTTGCGGCAGAAGTTTGTCGACGCCTGCGTGCAGCAGGCCGAGGTGCTGGGCGTAAGCCTGCCCGACCCGGCGCTGAAGTGGAACGAGGTGCGTGGCGAGCATGATTTCGGCGCCATCGACTGGACCGAGTTTTGGAACGTGGTCAACGGCCACGGCCCGTGCAACACCGAGCGTTTGGCCACCCGCGTGAAAGCGTGGGACGACGGCGCCTGGGTGCGCGAAGCCGCACTGGCGCACGCGGCCAAACGGGAAAAGGACGCCACCGCCACCGCCCCCGCCACCCGCGCGACGGAAAGGCAATCATGACTGCCGAATGGCCCTTGTGGGAAGTGTTCATCCGCAGCAGGAGCGGCCTGGACCACAAGCACTGCGGCAGCCTGCATGCGAGCGACTCGCGCATGGCGATCCAGCTCGCCCGCGACGTGTACACGCGGCGCCAGGAAGGCACCAGCGTGTGGGTGGTGCGCTCGGACCAGATCGTCGCGAGCGACCCGGACACCAAGGACATGTTCTTCGACCCGGCCGAAGACAAGGTCTACAGGCACCCGACCTTCTACGAGCTGCCCGCTGACATGGACCACATGTGACTTCGATGAACATCGTCATCCCGGCCGCCGCCGCGGTGCCGGCCGACCCGCATGCGGTGGACTATGTCTTGCGCATTGGCGACTCGTGCCTGATCCATGGCCAGCGCCTTGCCGAGTGGTGCGGCCACGCGCCGGTGCTCGAAGAAGACATAGCGCTGACCAACATCGCGCTCGACCACATCGGCCAGGCCCGCTTGAGCCTGACGCTGGCGGGGCAGATCGAGGGCCGGGGCCGGGACGAGGACGCCCTCGCCTTCCTGCGCATGGAGCGCGACTACCGCAACGTGACGATGCTGGAGCTGCCCAACGGCGACTTCGCGCGCACGATGTTGCGCTGCTTTCTGTGGTCCGCCTTCATGGAACTGCTGTGGTCGGCGCTCGCCGATTCCAGCCACCAGCAACTCGCCGCGATCGCGGCCAAAAGCCTGAAGGAGACGCGCTACCACCAGCGTCACACGGCCGACTGGGTGGTGCGCCTCGGAGATGGCACGCCGGAGTCGCAACGCCGCATGAACCAGGCGCTGACCGAGCTGTGGCCGTACACCGCTGAATGGTTTGCGCAGGATGCGACCGACACATCGGCGTTGGCCAACGGCTGGGGCCCGTCATGGCACAGCCTGCGGCCCGGATGGCTTGCCACGGTGTCGCCGGTGCTGCGGGAGGCGAGCCTTGCCTGCCCTGTGGAGTCGGCGTTTCTTTCGACCGGCAAGCGTGGTTATCACACCGAGCACATGGGCTTGCTGCTGGCCGAAATGCAGTCGCTGCCGCGTTCGTTTCCAGGCGCCGTGTGGTGAGCACCGTGCTGGCGCCCACGATCACGCCGGCCGGCGCCTGGGCCGCGCTGGCGCAGGTGCTCGACCCGGAAGTGCCGGTGTTGTCGGTACTCGAACTGGGCATCGTGCGTGACGTGGTGGTGCAAGGCGGCAGCGTCTGCGTGACCGTGACGCCCACCTACTCGGGTTGCCCCGCCACCGAGGTGATCCAGGACGACATCATTCGCGCGTTGACGGCCGCCGGTGCTGGCCTCGTGCAGGTGGAAGTTCAGCTGTCGCCGGCCTGGACCACCGACTGGATTGCGCCTGCCGCCGCGGACAAGCTGCGCCGCTACGGCATCGCGCCTCCTCATCTGTCGGGCGCTCCACTGTCGGCCCAGCCGTTGCGATTTCACCCGCGAAATCTGCACTGCCCGCGTTGCGACAGCAGCCACACCGAGCAGCTCAGCGCGTTCGGCTCCACCGCATGCAAGGCGCTGTACCGCTGCCTGGCCTGCCGTGAACCGTTCGAATACTTCAAGCCGATCTGATGAGCCTGGTTTTTCA
>JANORB010000200.1:0-6492 GCA_031415135.1 Methylibium sp. | reverse complement strand
TCAAGGCGCGAACGCCTCGATGGTCAGCCCCTCGACGGCCGAGAAGTGCTTGACGTTGGCGGTGATGAGCGTGGCCTTGAGCTCGATGGCGGTGGCGCCGATGAGCGCATCGGCCAGGCGCATGCCGTGCGACAGCGCCAGGCTGTCGATGAGTTCGGCCGCCCGCTGGCTGATGGCCGGCGTGATCGGCACGATCTCGGTGCCGCGCGCGGCCAGGCCCTTCTTCAGCCGCGCGAGTTCGGCCTTGTCGCGGCAGCCCTGGGCGAGTTCGATATAGGTCACCGCCGAAATCCTCCACGCCGGCAGCGCATGCAGCCGCTCGGCAGCACCCACATGCCCACGCGTGAGCCACACCAGCACATCCGAATCGATCAGCATCGCTGATCAGTCCTTGCTTGGTTTGTTGTCGCTGAACCGATCCGCGCGGATGCCGCGCACGTAGCCGGCAACGTCGGCCATGTCCTCGCGGTCGCGCCACATCCCGAACAGCGGATCGTCGGCGTAGGCCTTGGCGCTGTCCTGACCTTCTTCTTCAATGCGCACCGTCACGGTGGCGCCGGGCGCCTTGGCCAACTTGGCGCGCCACTCGGCCGGCAGTTCGGCCACCGGCACATGCTCGAACACGATGGCGTTCATCGGTCTTCCCTTCCTTCGCTGTCTGGTCAGCGGCCCTGCTGCGCGAGCAGGGCCTCGATCACATCCATCACCGCTCGCTGCTTGGGCTTCGGCAGCGCGCTGATACGCTCCAGTTGCCGCTGAACCTGCGGCACCGGCCCGCGTTTGCGCGGTGCATGTTCACCCTCGGCCATCAACTCATCGAGCGAGACGGAAAGCGTCTTGGCCAGCAGCCGCAGCGTTGACACCGGGATACGTCGGCGGCCGACTTCGTAGGACTGCACCGTCTGCTGCGACACCTCCAAGGACTCGGCCAGTTGAACCTGGGTGATGCCACGGGCCTTGCGCAGTTGCGCCACGCGCTCGCCCAGGCCGGCAAAGAAGGTGCGTTCGTCGTCGCTGATGGTCATGGCGGGCATCTGGAATGTCAGTGCCGCCAAGGTTAGGCCTCCTTCGTTGATTCGTAGTTGACAATACTACCGTGAGTAGTAAAGTGCCGACGAGAAATTTATTTGCCCGCCAGATCGCCGCAAAGCCCCTGCGCCGCAGTCGGAAAACAGGAGTCTTCATCCATGCCCCGCATCCCCGACACCGAGATCGAGCGGCTAAGAAACGAGGTCAGCGTCGAGCGCCTGGTCGAAGCGTCGGGGGTTGAGTTGAAGCGAGGCGGCAAGGACATGCTCGGCCGCTGCCCGTTCCACAAGGACGACACGGCGAGTCTTGTCGTGACGCCGGGCAAGAACCTGTGGCACTGCTTCGGTTGCGGGGTCGGTGGCGGGCCCATCGATTGGGTGATGAAGCGGCGCGGCGTGAGCTTCCGCCACGCGGTGGAATTGCTGCGCGAAGGAGTCGTCCCTTTAGCCGCTGACGGCGCGGTGCTGAACAACCCGCGTCTTCGGGTCTTGCCGCCGCCGGTGGCCTTCGACGCCGACGACCAGGCGCTGCTGAACCAGACGGTGAGCTACTACCACGAACGCCTGCTCGCAACGACCGAGGCGCAGACGTACCTGGCCGGGCGCGGCCTGGCGCATGCCGAACTGGTCGCGCACTTCAAGCTGGGCGTGGCCGACAGAACGCTCGGCCTGAGGCTACCGGAGAAGACCCGCAAGGCCGGCGCCGACATCCGTGCACGGCTGCAGAAGATCGGCCTGTACCGCGACAGCGGCCATGAGCACTTCAATGGCTCGCTTGTCGTGCCCGTGTTCGATGAGGCTGGCAACGTGGTCGAGGTGTACGGGCGCAAGCTGCTGGACAACCTGCGCGCGGGCACGCCCAAGCATTTGTACCTGCCGGCGCGCGAAGGAAGAACACGCGGGGTCTTCAACGTCACCGCACTGGCCACGTCGAAGGAGATCATCCTGTGCGAGGCCTTGCTCGACGCGCTGACGTTCTGGTGCGCCGGTTACCGCAACGTCACGGCCGCGTATGGCATCGAGGGCTTCACCGACGAGCACGTCGAGGCCTTCAAGCGCCACGGCACCGAGCGAGTCTTGATCGCCTATGACCGCGACGACGCGGGCGAGCGTGGCGCGGTCAAGGTGGCCGAAGCCTTGATGGCAGCCGGCATCGAATGCTTCCGTGTGCAGTTCCCCAAGGGCATGGACGCCAACGAGTACGGCCTCAAAGTGCAGCCGGCAACGAAGTCGCTGGGCCTGCTGATCCGCAAGGCGGTGTGGCTTGGAAAGGGCGATGCACCGGCGCCAACGACAGCGACTAAAGAAGAGACGACGGCGCCGACAGTCGAGCCGATGCGACAAGCGTCGAACGACAGGCCGGCCGTCATTCCTTTAGCCGCTGCATCTGTGGCCGCCGTCGAGCCCGAGATCGAGGCGCTGCCGGCCAGCCCGATGCCAGCCGCCGCGCGCGAGCCCGGCCTTGAGGTGCGCGAGCGCGAGCAGGGGCGTGAGGTCACGCTCACGCTGGGCGAAGGCCAGGCCGCACGCCGCTACCGCGTGCGTGGCCTGGCCAAGAACCTCGCCGTCGATGTGCTCAAGGTCAATCTCATGGTCGCCGCTGGCGACGCCTTCCACGTCGACACGCTGGACCTGTACAGCGCCAAGGCGCGGGCGCATTACGTGGCGCAGGCCACGCAAGAAACCGCGCTCGCCGAGCCGATCCTCAAGGCCGATCTCGGCCGCGTGCTGCTGGCCTTGGAGCAGTTGCAGGACCAGACCATTGCTGACGTGCTCAAGCCCGATCCACAGCCGCAGATGAGCGAGCCAGACCGCGAGGCCGCACTCGCGCTGCTGAAGGCGCCGAACCTGATCGAGCGAGTGCTGGCGGACTTCGCCGCTGTTGGCCTGGTCGGCGAGGAAACGAACAAGCTCGTCGGCTACCTGGCCGCCGTCAGCCGCAAGCTGGACAAGCCGCTCGGGGTGGTGATCCAGTCATCGAGTGCGGCCGGCAAGTCCACGCTGATGGACGCGGTGCTCGCCTTCGTGCCCGAGGAAGAGAAAGTCAAGTACAGCGCCATGACGGGGCAGAGCCTGTTCTACATGGGCGAGACCAACCTCAAGCACAAGGCGCTGGCCATCGTGGAGGAAGAAGGCGCCAGCCGCGCGAGCTACGCCCTGAAACTGCTGCAAAGCGAGGGTGAACTCACCATCGCCAGCACCGGCAAAGACCCCGCATCGGGCAACCTCATCACGCAGCAATACCGCGTCGAAGGCCCGGTGGCCTTGCTCATCACGACGACGGCGCGCGACATCGACGAAGAACTCATGAACCGCTGCCTGGTGTTGGCCGTGGACGAGGGCCGCGAGCAGACGCGCGCGATCCACGAGCGCCAACGCGCGCGGCGCACGCTTAATGGCTTGTTCGCCAACCGTGAGCGCCAGGCGCTGATCGCACTGCACCAGAACGCGCAGCGGTGCTTGAAGCCGCTGGACGTGCTGAACCCGTTCGCCAGCTTCCTGACCTTCCCCGATCAGACGACGCGACTGCGGCGCGATCACGAGAAGTACCTGACGCTGATCGACGTCATTGCCTTCGTGCACCAGCATCAGCGGCCGATCCGCGTGGCCGAACGAGCCGGCCAGCGCGTCGAGTACATCGAGGCCACGCTGGCCGACATCGAACTCGCCAACGCAATAGCGCATGACGTGCTCGGGCGCAGCCTGGACGAGTTGCCGCCGCAGACGCGCCGGCTGCTCACGCTCATCGACGGCCACGTCGGCGCCGAGTGCCAACGCCAGGCCATCCGGCGCGCTGATTACCGCTTCGCCCGGCGCACGCTGCGCGAGGCCATTGCCTGGGGTGACACGCAGCTGCGTCTGCATCTGGAGCGCCTGGTCGAGCTCGAATACCTGATACCGCGTCGCGACGGTGCCGGCGGCAAGTTCACCTATGAGCTGGCCTACGAGCTGGCGGGCGACCAGCGCGCGCAGGTGGCCGGGCTGATCGACCTGGCCACACTCGAAGCCGCGATGGCCGACGCCAAAGCTGCACCTACCGTCACGCCTACGGTTGCGAAGTCGCGGGGCACAGACCCCCAAGTCGCGGGGCGGTTGCGGGGCGATAGCGGCCCGGTTGCGGGCATGTCGCGGGCCGGCGCATCGGCCGATAAGCCAGCATCCATGCGGGTTGCGGGAGTTGACGCTGACGAAGACGTGCAAACGCACTGCTCCGGGTTCAACGGCATCGGCACGCCGTACCCGCACCCGGCCATTCCTTTAGCTGCTGCCGCTGCCGGGGCCTGAAGTGCCCCGCGCCGGCCAGCGCCTGAAGACGCGCAAGCCCGCCGCCGTCAAGCCGGCCGGGCCGGCGCACAAGGCCGCCGACGCGCTGGCCGGCAACCGCTTGGTGCGCTACATGGAAGAACACTTCGAGTGGATGCTCGTCAGCGGCTACAGCCCCGAGACGATCCGCGCCAGACGGCAGGCCATCCGCAAGTTCATCGCCTGGGCTGACGAGCGCGGCCTGGATGACCCGCGCGAGGTGACGCGACCGATGATCGAGCGTTACCAGCGGCACTTGTTCTACTACCGCAAGCCCGACACGCCCAAGGGTCGTAAAGACGCAGGTGCTGCGCTGACCGTGGGCATGCAGGTGCAGTACCTGGCACCGCTCAAAACCTGGTTCCGCTGGCTGGCCCGCGAGCACCACATCCTGGCCAACCCGGCAGCCGACATCGACCTGCCCAGACAGCCCAAGCGCTTGCCGCGCAGCGTGCCCAGCGTGCAGGAGGTCGAGGCCATGCTCGCCGAGGCCGAGCCGGCGAATGCCCAGGGCTTGAGGGATCGCGCCTTGCTCGAAGTGCTGTACGCCACGGGCCTGCGCCGCATGGAGATCGTGGGCGTGGCGATCTATGACGTGGACTTGCCGCGCGGGCTCTTGTGGGTGCGCAAGGGCAAGGGCAACCGCCAGCGTGTGGTGCCGATCGGCGATCGCGCAGGCGCGTGGGTCGAGAAGTACCTCACCGAGGCCAGGCCGCAGCTGCTGGCCGGCGACACCGAGGCGCTGTTCCTGAGCGACTACGGCCAGCCGATCAAGCCCGAGCAGGTGGCCGACAAGGTCAAGCGATACCTGCGCTTCGCCGGCGTGGACAAGCCGGGTGCCACGCACCTGCTGCGCCACGCCTGCGCGACGCACATGCTCGAAGGCGGCGCCGACATCCGCTTCATCCAGGAGATGCTGGGGCACGCGAATTTGCAGACGACCGAGATCTACACCCACGTCAGCATCGACAAGCTGATCGCGGTGCACCGGGCCACGCATCCGAGCCGATTGCAGCGGCATAGAGGCGACGAAGCGGCGGTGAGCGGCCCGAGCCTCGACCAGGCGCGCGAGGCGCTCCAGCGAGCGATTGAAGCCGATGGTGAGGACGCTGGCGACGCAGACGCCGGCGGCGTTGCAGCGGACGCCTGACGGCGCCGCTGAACTTGGATGCGCGCTGACGCCTTCGGGCCCGCTGCCGTCACGGGCCTTGCGGGGCAAGGCCCGCGCCGTTCGCTGCACCGAGGTGACGCCACCGCGCCGCGCTGGCCAGCCCCGAGAAGACAGAGATC
Organism: Methylibium sp.; assembly: GCA_031415135.1. GTDB lineage: Bacteria > Pseudomonadota > Gammaproteobacteria > Burkholderiales > Burkholderiaceae_C > LGRD01. The sequence goes on along the minus strand of JANORB010000200.1, from coordinate 871 downwards.
AGGCGCTTGCGCGCAGAGCTACGAGACAAGGCCAGGCGGGCATTGAGCCCGCCCGTCCTTGGCAGTCGCTGCGGGGTGAATTGCCTTGCGGCAATTCAACATAACGGGCTGTTGCGCACGGTGCCGCCAGTCGCTCGCAAGCTCGCTTCGTGTCGGCACCATGCGCAACCCCCGTTATGTCTTGCGCCCCGCAGCACCTGCAGCGCTGACGCTGAAGCTCGTGCAGCCCGGAGTACCGGCCTGCAAGTCACGAGGTCAGGCGCCGCAAGCGGCGCGGTCATGGAGTTGGCCCCCGCCCGCCCACCATCCGCCCCCCGAGGGGTCTCCCGGGCTCTCTCCACTGTCCTTGCTCAGCGTAGCGCCGTGCTCGCCGCGTCAAGGCCAAGCCCTGCGGGCGCGCGAGTACGCGCGGCCTTGACACGGCTGCGCGCGGCACTCCTTGGGCCAGGCCAGTGGCGTTCGCCGAATACCGGGCACCAACACCCAAGGGGATCAACATGCCACGCAGGAAGAACCGCATCACGCTCACGCTGCCGCCTGAGTTCATCGAACTGTGCGCCACCGATGGCGTTGAGCCGCGCACCGTGCTGCGCGGCTTCATCGCAGACCTGGCGGGAATCATGAACTGGGCCAGCAACCCGCGCGCCGATGGTTACAGCAGCAACGGCAGCGATGAACGGCGCATGGCCATGGAATATTACGAACGGGTGGGCTACCCGTGGTGGCACAAGCAAGACGACCAGCCGCAGGGCTGAAGCTGGCTGCCGAATGGACAAGGCCCGCTTTACCGGCGGGCCTTTTTGTTTGTGGATAGCTGGTCAGCCTTTGCGCGCACGAATGGTAAAGTTAAGCATATGTTAGCGAATTTGTT
>JANORB010000199.1:0-18824 GCA_031415135.1 Methylibium sp. | reverse complement strand
ATGCCCGCTCGTCACACCAGAAGACGCCCGCTCGTCGTTGCAAATGCTCGCCATAGCCCGAGCTATGGCTGCGCTTTGCGCCTAGATCGGCCGCCTTCTGGCGCGCTGCTCGGACACGCTCGAAAAACTCTCAGCCTCTGACACCGCCTTCATACATCTTTACGCCCCGGCCAAGCCCGCTTCACCGGCGGCGTTGAGCATTCATTCATGGGCAATCGGCCCACGAACCGGAGTGAATGATGTCGAATGCACAGATGACGCGGGCTTGCGCCCGACCCTTCCATCGCGGGCTGCGCTGGGTGATGCTGAGCATGTTGGTGGCGGCGTCGGCCACGGTGGCCATCTCGGCCTGGGCCCAGCCGATGCGCCACGGTGGTGGTGGCGGCGGCATGATGTTCGGTGGCTCGCCCGAGCATGTTGCGCGCGGCGTCGACCACATGCTCGACGGGCTCGACGCCACCGATGCGCAGCGCGCGCAAGCGAAGCAGATTGCGCAGGCCGCTGCGGTCGACCTGAAGGCCCAGCGCGAAGCCAGCCGTGCGTTGCGCGAAAAGGGCCTGCAGATCTTCGCCGCGCCGGTGGTCGATGCCGGCGCCGCCGAGTCGGTGCGCCAGCAGCTGGGCGTCAAGCACGACGAAGCCAGCCGGCGCATGCTGCAGGCCATGCTGGACCTGAGCCGCGTGCTCACGCCCGAGCAGCGCGCCAAGTGGGCCGAACGCATGAAGCAGCGCGGCGCCCACACGCAAGAGCGGGCCAGGCTGATGGAGCGCCAGCAGCCCAAGCAAGGACAATGAGCGCGGCGCTATGCTGCGCTCCGCCACCCCGCCTTGCAGGCCCCACGGCCGCAGGGCGGTTTTCCTGATGCCTTGCTGACCTTCATCCCCGAGCGCCATGACCTCCCGCCTGCTGCTGATCGACGACGACGCCCGCCTTTCGGCCATGGTGGGCGACTACCTTCGGCATGCCGGTTTCGACATCACCGTGGCCGCCTCGCTGGCCGCCGGCCGCGTGTGCCTGGCCGGCGAGCCGTTCGATGCGCTGGTGCTGGACCTGATGCTGCCCGACGGCGATGGCCTGGACCTGTGCCGCGAGTTGCGCGCCCACCCGCGCACCCGGGCGTTGCCGCTGCTGATGCTGACCGCGCGCGGCGAACCGATGGACCGCATCGTCGGCCTGGAACTGGGTGCCGACGACTACCTGGGCAAACCGTTCGAGCCGCGCGAGTTGCTCGCCCGCGTCAAGGCGCTGTTGCGCCGCGCCGCGCCGCAGGCGCTGGGCGACGAGGTGCTGCGTTTCGGCCGGCTCGAGATCGACCTGGGTGCGCGCGTGGCGCGCCTGGGCGGCCAGGCCTGCGACCTCACCAGCCACCAGTTCGACCTGCTGGTGGTGCTGGCGCAAAGCCCGGGGCGCGTGCTGTCGCGCGACCAGATCATGGACATGCTCAAGGGCCATCCGCTGGAAGCCTTCGACCGTTCGATCGACGTGCACATCTCGCGCATCCGCGCCGTGATCGAAGACGACCCCAAGCTGCCGCGCCGGGTGCTCACGGTGCGCGGCGCGGGCTACGTGTTCGCGCGCAAGCAGGACGCGGACGATTCCGAATAGGCGCTGATGCGAAGCCTGTACCTGCGCATCTACCTGACCGTGGTGGTCGTGCTGCTGCTGTTCGCCTCGGCCTCGGGCCTTTTGTTCCAGCGCCAGATGGACCAGGAGCGGGCACGGTCGGAGTCGGTGATCAGCGAACGCATGGAGGCCTGGGGCGACTTGCTGCAGCGCTCCTTGCCCGGCCTGGACGCCTCGGCCACCGACCAGGCCGCGGCGGTGCGCGACTGGTCGCAGCGCCTGCGCCTGCCGCTGGCGCTGGACAACCCGCAGGGCGAGCGCATTGCGGTGTCCGAATCGTTCACCCGGCGCGAAACCGAGTCGGGCCTGCGCGGTTTTCCGGTGCGGCTGGAAGACGGCCGCACGCTGTGGGTCATGCGCCCGGGCGGGTTGCGCTCGCGCGCTGGCGGGCCCCGGCCGGGCGGCGCCGGCCCGCTGGGCCTGCCCGAGCCGCTGCCGCTGCCCTTTGTGCCGCCGGCCTGGCAGCGCGGCGTCGGCCTGGCCGTGCTGCTGGCGCTGTTGTTCCTGGCCGTGGCAGCGGGTGCATTCCCGGTCGTGCGGCGGTTGACACGCCGGCTCGAGTCGCTCAAGCAAGGTGTCGAACGTTTCGGCGCCGGCGACTTGCGCCAGCGGGTGGAGGTCTCGGGCCGCGACGAGGTGGCCGCCGTGGCGGCCAGCTTCAACCAGGCCGCCGCCAAGGTCGAGACCCTGGTGCGTTCGCACCAGTCGCTGCTGGCCAACGCCAGCCACGAACTGCGCTCGCCGCTGGCGCGCATGAAGATGGCGGTGTCGATGCTCGACGACGCCGCCCCGGCCCGGCGCGAGCAGCTCAAGCGCGAGATCGACACCAACGTGGCCGAGCTCGACGCGCTCGTCGAAGAGGTGCTGCTGGCCAGCCGGCTCGACGCCGCGGCGGCGCTGGACCAGCCCGATCGGGTCGACCTGCTGGCGCTGGCAGCCGAAGAGGCGGCGCGTGTCGATGCGGTGGTCGACGGGGTGCCGCTGGCGGCCCATGGCGACGAGCGCTTGCTGCGCCGCGCCTTGCGCAACCTGCTGGAGAACGCGCGCCGCTACGGTGGCGGTGACATCCGGGTCAGCACCGAGCGGCAGCCGGGCCGGTCGGTGGTGCGGGTGTGCGACCGGGGTCCGGGTGTTCCCGAGGCGCTGCGGGAACGCATCTTCGAAGCGTTCTACCGGCTGCCCGGCCACGCCGAGAAAGAAGGCGGCGTCGGCCTGGGCCTGAGCCTGGTGCGCCAGATCGCCGAACGCCACGGCGGCAGCGTGCGCTGCGAAGCGCGCGACGGCGGGGGGAGTTGTTTTGTGCTGACGCTGCCGGTGTGATCCACGCCTGAGCGCCACGCCTGAGCGCCACCCCTGAGCGCCACGCCACGCGCGCCGGAGGGTGGCCGCGCACTTTCTCCGGAATATTGTGGATTCCAGCGCTCCGTGGGAAGCGGCAACATGCAGTTCGTCGGCGCGCGTGCGTCGGCCTGCCGTGACCCGTTTGGCACTCAAGGAGGGCGCATCATGCCGAATCCAGGGACCCGAATCCCACGCACCCTGCTGGGAGATTTCGACAAGGAGGGCGGGGCCACGTCGAGTGGCTGGCTCAAGTTCGCCATCGGCGTCTTCGCGGGTGTGTGTGCCGTCTTTCTGCCCAAGATGCTGGTCTTCCTGATCGGCAACAACAACGCCGACCTCAAGTTCGTCAGCGCCCAGTACGTGCTGATCGGGCTGGCGTTTGCGGTGCTGGTCGGGTTGGGGGTGCTGGTCTTCGAGTGGCGCAAGTTCAGCAAGCCCGGCGATGTCTTCATGATGGCGCTGGGGTTCCCCGCCATCGTCAGCGGTGCGCTGACCACCGCCGGCACCGTCGACCAGCTCAGGCGTGCCGACGAGACCGTGCAGAGCACCACCGCCAAGGCGGCCGCGTTGGCCCAGATACCGATCAGCGAGACGCCGGTGGTCGCGCCCAAGCGCGGTGCCGCAGTCGGGTTGATCCCGGCGGCGCACGCGGCGGACGGCATCGCGCCCGTGGTGCTGGCGCAGACACGGGGAGGCTTTGGCGTGCAGGTGGTTCCGCGCAAGTACCTGGTCGTGCTCGAAGAGACCGGCAGCGAGGCGCAAGCCGCGGCTCGGGTGCAGGCGTTGAAGTCACAATTTCCCGCTGCCGCAGTGGTCAAGTCGGGCGCTGGATTTTTGGTGACGACGGATGCCCACGCCGTGCCCGAAGACAAGGCGCTCGACGAAGCATTGGCCTTGCGCAGCGCCGGCAACCTGAAACCGTCGCTGGTGCGCGTCCGGGATTGAGCGCCTTTCAGCGGGTCGTCACGCTGGCCTTCTGCGCCTCGGTCCCGCTTGCCGCGCGGCCGCGCTGCTGCTTCAGCATCCACGCCAGGAACCCGCACAAACCGGCCGCAGCGACCACCAACCCGGCGGTGGCCGCAGCCCAGTAGCCCGGCGCGCCATGCAGCGCCACAGGGCTCCAGCCGACGGTGTTGAACGCCACCGCATAACCACCACCCAGCCCCACGCCCCAGATGGCCAACGCATACACCAGCAGCGGCACCGTGGCGACGCGGTAGGCGCGCAGCACAAAGGCGGCCAGGGTCTGGCCGGCGTCGGCCACGTGGAACAGCACCACCCAGGCCAGCAGCGGCAGCGCGGCGGTTATCACGGCCGGGTCGCGCGTGTAGATGCGCAAGATCGGCTCGCGCAGCAGGTAGACGATGCAGCCGATGACCGTGGCGATCAGCACGCCCGCCTCGACACCGTGCCAGCCCAGGCGGCGCGCGTCGGCGGCGTCGCCGGCGCCGATGCGCTGCGCCACCAGCGTACCGGTGGCGTTGCCGATGGCCAGTTGCAGCATGAAGATCAAGGACACCAGGTTCAGCGCGATCTGGTGCGCGGCCACCGGCGTGGTGCCGAAGCGCGCGATGAAAAACGCCATGAAGCTGAAGCCGGTGACTTCGATGGCGATCGACAAGCCCATCGGCACGCCCAGGCTCAGCAGCCCCACCAGGCTGGCGCGGTGCGGCGCGCTGAACTTGCCGCGCAGCCCGAACGGCAGATAGAACGGGTCGCGCTTCAGCACCATCCAGGCCGCCATCATCTGGCAGCTCATCACCACGGCCGTCGCAACGCCGCAGCCCAGCGCGCCGAGCGACGGCACCTGCAGCGCACCCAGCGGGGTGTTCAGCGTCAAGCCGAACACCAGCAGTGCAGTCAGCGGCACCTTCAATGCCAGCGCGCCGAGTTGCAAGGCCATCACGATCTTGGGCCGCGATACCGCGGTATTGAAGCCGCGGAACGCGGTGAACAGCAGCGCCGAGGGCAACGCGAATGCCAATGCCGACAGGTACGCCCGCACCTTGGCCGCCACCTCGGGCTGCGCCCGTGCCAGGCCCAGAAACGGCTGCGGGAACAGCAGCACGCCGCAGCCCAGCACCGACAAGGCCAGCGCCAGCCACATCGCCTGGTGCAATTGCCGGCCGGCCTCGGGCAGTTTGCGCGCGCCGAACAGTTGCCCGGTGATCGGCCCGACCGCCAGCACCACCCCCATCAGGCCGATGAACACCGAGATGTAGACCGAGCCGCCGATCGCCAGCGCGGCCAGGTCGGTGGCCGAATGGCGTGCCGTCATCAGCGTGTCCACCGTGCTGAACGCCAGCACGGCCACCTGGCCGATGAAGACCGGCCACGCGAGCCTGGCGATGCGTCGTGCGCTGTGCAGCAGCGCCGGCCCGCTCACGCGCTGGCCTCGGGGTGTTGTGCTTGCGCCCGCTCGGCGTATTTGTTGAAGCGCCAGGCCGAGTTGTCCATCGTGATGCGGCGCCAGGTGGCGCGCTTCTCACCGGGTGTCATCCCGGTCCAGCGCTGCACTTCGTCGAAGCGGCGGCCACAGCCCTTGCAAACCTCATCGCCCTGGCTGGTGGAGCAGATGGCGATGCACGGCGCGTCGGGCGTGCTCGCGTACCAGGCCAGCCAGGCCTCGCGGGCCCGCGCCGGCATCGTGTCCTCGTCGCATTCGACTTCGTGGTGGTACACCATCAGCCCATACACCTCGGCCAGCGCGCGCACTTCGGCGCAGGCCGTGATGCCGTCGGGCGACGGGCTGCGCCGGCGCCACCAGTTGATGGCCGATTCGATGTCGGTGATGTGCAGCGCGGCCATGGGGCAATCGGTGGAAGGGGCCCGAGGATAACGCCGGCAGTCGAGCCGCACCGCGCAGGGCCAACATGGACATAATGCCACTGGCGTCCCTGCCGACCATCCGCGAAATGAAGGAGTTCACCATGCCGTCGAACGAACATTTCCGCCCCCTGCCGCTGGCGCGGCTGGCCGGCGCGCCGGCGCTGCCCACGGTGCTGCAGACGGCCGGCCTGGACGACGCTGCGCTGAGCCTGTTCACCGACCTGCGCCACAGCTCGGTCGTGATCGCCAGCCACCAGGACGGCCTGGACCAGACCCTGCATGTGATGAAACGCGCCGGGGTGCGCATGGTCTTCGTGACCGGCGTTCGCAGCGAGCTGATCGGGCTGGTCACCGCCGATGATCTGCAGGGTGAGCGGCCGGTGCTGCGCGCGTTGGCCGACCACGTGCGGCATCAAGAACTCGCGCTCGAACACGTGATGACGCCGGTCTCGCAATGGCAGGTGATCGCCATGTCGCAGCTGGCCGGCGCGCGCGTGGGCCACATCGTCGCCACGCTGCGCGAGCATGGGTTGCGCTACCTTCTGGTGACCGAGGTGCAGGAAGGCCAGACATCGCTGCGCGGCCTGTTCTCGGCGCGGCGCGTCGAGCTGGCGCTGAACACGGTGATCGAAGGCTCGCTGCAGTCGCGCAGCTTTGCCGACCTGGAAGCGGCGCTGGTGCGCCCCGGCTCGTAGGCGATCGCGCGGGGAGCAAGCGCTGCGCCATCCATCAGGCCTTGCCGTGCTCGACATCGAAGTCACCGCCGTCCCTTCCGCGCGCATGCGCAGCGCCGACAAAGGCCTGTTGTCGCTGGCGCTGATGGATGCGCGCAACCACAGCCTGCGCTGGATTGCCGCCTGCGAGCGGGCGCTGCGCGAGCCTCCGCTGGTGGTGCCCGAACTGCCCGAGCTGAACCTGCCGCTGTGGGAGCTGGGCCACATCGGCTGGTTCCAGGAATACTGGATCGGGCGCAACGTGCGGCGCCAGCGCGGCGCCCATTGCGATCCCGGCACGCCGAAACTCGCCTCCATCCTGCCGGACGCCGACCGCTGGTACGACTCCAGCAACGTGCCGCACGCCACCCGCTGGCAGCTCGACCTGCCCGGCCTGCAAGACACCAAGCAGTACCTGGTGCACACGCTGGAGACGACGCTGGAATTGCTCGAGGCCGCGCCCGACGAGGACGACGCGCTGTACTTCTATCGCCTGGCGCTGTTCCATGAAGACATGCATGCCGAGGCCTTTGCGATGTTGTCGCAGACGCTTGGTTTTGACGCCGGGCTGCTGGCGCCGTTGGCCACGCTGAATGCGCGCGAGCCGCTGCTGTTCCCGGCCACGCGCTGGGCGCTCGGCAGCGAAGGCGCGGGCTTCGTGTTCGACAACGAAAAGTGGGCGCATGACATCGCCGTGCCCGAATTCGAGATCGACGCCCAGGCCGTGACCTGGGCGCAATACGGCGAGTTCGTTGAAGACGGCGGTTACGACGAGCGCCGCTTCTGGAGCGACGAGGGCTGGGCCTGGGTGCAGCGCGAAGGCCGCCGCACCCCGCGCCACGTGGACCAGATGCGCCAGGGTGTGCTGTTGCGCCGCAGCGGCAAGATGATGCGGGTGCCGATGGCGCAACCTGTCATGCATGTCAGCTGGTACGAGGCCGATGCCTGGTGCCGCTGGGCCGGGCGGCGCCTGCCGGCCGAGGTGGAATGGGAAGCCGCCGCGCACCAGGGCGAATCGCGCGGGTTCCGCTGGGGTGATGTGTGGGAGTGGACGGCCAGCACGTTCCGGCCGTATCCGGGTTTCAGCGCCGACCCGTACCGTGACTATTCACAACCGTGGTTCGGCACCCACAAGGTGCTGCGCGGCGCGTCGTTCGCCACCCGTTCGCGGATTCGGCATCCGAAGTACCGCAACTTCTACCTGCCCCAGCGCGACGACATGTTTTGCGGGTTTCGAAGCTGCGCGATCTGAGGGGCTGAGACTGACAGCGGCGAGGGCCACGGCCGTCACCGGCGGAACAGGCCATCGGCGTTGATGCGCGACAGGTCCACGTACTCGAGCCCCGTGTGATCGGTGGGGCTGTAGCTCAACTCTCTGCCGCCCAGGCCGCCGCCGATGTCAATCCGGTTGAATGATTCCAGGGCGCGCTTGAAGCCGGCGCGGGTCACGCCGCCTTTGTTGGTCTCCGCCGCGCGCTTGAGGCCGGCAACCAGCACCTTGGCCGCCGCGAACCCTTCGATCATCGCCGGTGTGAGCTGCTTGATGTCCTTGGCCGCCGCCAGGCGCGAGGCTTCGGCGATCATGGGCGTGGCCAGGCTGCGTTCGGACGGAAAGACCTGGCTCACGATCACGCCTTCGGCGTTCTTTCCCAATTCCTTGATGAAGCCGGACGACGCATTGTTGGAGAGCGTCGCCGCGATGATCGGTGAACCGGCGGCGCGAAACGCATTCACCCCCGCTGCGACCGATACCGGCGTGCCGATGATCAGCACGCCCAAGGCATTGGCCGCGAGAGACTTCTGCACGCAGCCGGTGTAGTCGGGTTTGAACTTGTCAATCGGCTGGCTGATGGCAGGAAGCTTGTCGGCCTCTTTGAAGACCTTGAGCGCGCCCTCCAGCGCATCGGCGCCAAATGAATCGTCGACGAAGCACAAGGCAACCTTGTCCAGCCCGGCCATCCCGAGATGGCGTACCACACGCTCGGCCTCGACCTGGTAGGTCGCGCGCACATTGAAGACCCACGGGTTGACCGGTTTGTGCAGCACCATGGCGCCGGTCGATGGCGCCAGCAGCACGATCTGCCCGTCCGCCAACAGCGGCAAGATGGCCTGAGCGTGAGGCGTCCCGCGCGTCAGAAAAAGAGTCACGACCTTTGCGTCGGCAATCAGCTGCTTGGCATTTTCTGCTGCCAGCGGAACCTGGTTCTTGTCATCCAGCGAAATCAATTCGATGCGCTGGCCACCGACCCCACCCTCGTCATTCACGGAATCCAGATAGAGCTTGGCGCCGATGTTGATTTCGGCGACCGCCCCTGCGACCGGGCCGGTGAATCCGGAGGTTTGCCCGATGCGTATTTGTGCGGTGGCCGATCCTGCAACCAGAAAACTGAAGCCGATCGCTGCGGCGCACATTGCGCGGGCTGGAAACTTGACCATGCAAACCCTGTTTCGCCAACGCGAAAGACGAACCGTCTTTCGGCGGTCAACTGAAGATATTTCGGAGGTCCAGTCTATCGCCTCGCTGGGGCGGGGACGCTGGAGACGGGGCGTTGAGGGAACCGAAAGGGCTCGGCAGCGCCATTTCTTCACAGGTGGCGGCACCGGGTGTCGGCTCAGGCGGTTCGGCCTGTGGATTGGACGGGTTCGCGGACGGCTTGGCGCGGATCAGGGCAATGCACAGCAGCGAGCCGAGCAACGCGGCTGCGCTCACGATGAAGAGCGGTTGATAGGAATCCATGCGGGTCGCTGCCAGCGCCATGAAGAAGCCGCCGACGGCCTGCGCAATGGCGAAGCTGAAGGTTGCCATGCCCCAGGCCCGGCGATGATGCTCGGCGCCGACGCGGTCCAGCGTGTAGGCCGAAACCAGGGCGACGATCCCGGGAGTGAATATCCCCATCAACAGCGATGACGCGAGCAAGGTCGGGAAGCTGTTGCTCAACAAGGGGAGCGCCGCGCTCACGGCCTTGAGGAGGAACGCGACGAGCAAACACCGCTTCAGGCCGAACGCGTCAGCGAGGGCGCCCGTCAGCAAGGGGCCGATCGCGGCGCCCAGCCCGAAGATCGACCAGAAGAAGCCGCCGGTTGCCAACGGCATCTTGAGTTCCCGGACGATGTAGTCGACCCAGAACAAGGTGTGGGTCAGGTACCCGATCGCGTTCAGGGCATGGGCTGCCAGGATGAGCCGGACCGCAAGCCGGCTCTCGGACGGGATCGGCGCCGCCGGTCCGCTCGCAAGCGCAGCACCGGGCTGCGGGTGCGCTTCAACCGGCCACTGGCGCCAGGCGAACAGCGTCAGCGCAAGGCAGATGCCGCCCATGCCCAGCCAGGCGCCGACCACGCCGCGCATCTCGATCAACGGCACTTGGGTTGTGCCGACAATGAACGCCAGGCCCACGCCTGCAACCAGCACGGGGACCAGCAAGCCCGACAGCACGGCACCCAGTCCGATGCCGGCAAACACGATGCCACTGACCCGCCCCCGGAGCCCCGGGCGATGCCGCGGGAGCAACACCGGCGCGGGCAACACCATCAGAATCGCTCCGCAGAACCCGGCAACGGTGCGCCAGAAGTAGTGCCACGGCATGCCGCCACCTTCGATCGCGCCGGCAAAGAAGCTCAGCGAACAAACCAGCATCGCGCTGCGGAGTAAATCGGCCGCCCGGAAACGCGATCCCAGGAAGTCCGAGGCCCATGCGCCGATGACGTATCCCAACAGTGTCGCCACGCTCAGGTGGGACGCTTCACCCTTGGTGAACCAGCCTGCCTGGATCAGCGCGGGCACCAGCGCGATGAACGCAAACCGACCGATGCCATTGCCGACCAGCGTGGCGCTGAGGCCGGCCAAGCTCAGCCGGTTCAGCGCGCGTTCGACCATCTCAACATGCAGCAGCGAGACCGGGCAGCAGCGGACGCGGGCACAGCCTCAGGAAAGTGCGCCGTGGATCGAGGCAAAGGCGGATGCGTCTTCCTCCGTGGGGAGGGGCCTGGCGACCACCGGCCTGCGCACCTCCGGCCGGCGGTTGACGATCGAAAGCATCTTGCCGACCGCGCGGCCCGCATCGACCAGCGCGGTCGAGTTCACCCCCGACCTCGGCACAACAAACGTGTAGAACTTGACGCCTTCTGTGGGTATGCCCAGGGCCCAGGCATTGCCGACGACCTCGCCGCCCTTGGACACCCAGTTGAAGTCGCGATTGATCTCGATCCCGCCCGGGTGAAAGGCTCCGTTGTGGAACGGGCGAACGTGCCCCGCGTCGAGCAGGCCTCGCATCAGCGGCGAGGCATCGTCCTCGGGGCCGGGCATCAACACTCTGGCCTTGATCAGCGCGTGAACTTCCTCGGTGTGTTGCGGCCATCGTGCGGAGGCGACTCGCAAGGGCCCGCCGGCACGCGCGCTGCGCTCGCAGGCGGCGCCCGGCCCCCAATCGGCTTTGAGCACGCCGGCCTCCATCAGCGCGAGCATCTCTGCGATGCGCCTCGCCGGAGGCCCGACGGCGACCCGGTTCATCACCGGCAGAAACTCTGCCAGCACCCACCGGTGCGAGGCTTCCGACAGGCCGCCGAAGTCGATCGCCGCCCTCAGGTTGTCGCGCAGGTCGCGCAACACGTCACTGGCTGCCTTCAACGGGCTGTCGAGGTTGCCTTTGCGGGCCTCGGCGAGATCCTGGCGCAGATGTGCCATCAGCCAGGCCTGGAACCCGGTGCGTGTGGCCAGCGCAGTGGCGGGCACCGGTGCCACCAGCCTGTCCCAGCAAAACCGATCCTTTGCCGGGATGTACTTGGCGACCAGCGCGTCCCGCTGCGCAGCGTCCGCGCAAACGAATTGATTGCAGAACAGCATGGCTGCAACCGGGTCGCGCCGCTCCCGCAGAAGCGCCTCGTAATAGGCGTACTGCATGTCCGCCAGCAGCAGCGGCAGAACGTCGTGAATGAAATCAAGCTTGCGGGTGGCGCGCAGTTCACGCAGTTTCGGCGCCAACAGGAAGCGTGGCCGATGCTGGATCGACACGCCCTTCTGGTTGGCCCCGCGCGCGGTGAGCGGAAGTCCAGAGCGAGAAAACGCAACGATGCGCGGCTCATTGCCGGACCGGATGTACTTCTTTTCGCCAGCGGTGGAGGAGGGCACAAACTTCCCGCCTCGGCCTACCGTCAACTCCGCCAGCACATCGCAGGCGGTCAATCCCATCCCCTCAATGGCAACGGTCATGTCGGGGGTGATGAACGAAAGCTTTTGCTGGACTGGATAGGGGTCGTGGACAAGCTTGGTCGCATGGCGCGGGGCCGGCGCCTGCCGGGATGGGGCCGCAGCGCCGCGGGTGGAACTGGCCGGTTTGGTGTGCCCGGTCGTGAGGAACAGGTAGTTCACACGAAAGGCGCCGTCCTTGGTGGCCAGCAACCAGGTGCCGTCGGCAGCGCGCTCGGCGCGAGTGACGCAGGCCCTGACGAAGCGAATCTTCACATGCGCCGGCGCGAGTGCGCAGAGGTAGTGAAACACCCAGTGCAGGTAGCGCCCGAAGAGGCCTCTCGGGTAGTAGGCGTCGGCCGACATCGTTGTACTTGCCCCGGCAACCGCGGGCCTGATGCGCGGCTCATCGCGCAGCCACTGGTAGAACGAGGGGCCTTCCATGACGGGGCCTGCCCCCACCACCGACGAGTCGGAGAACTGGGTGATCTGCCCGGCCACCGTGTTGACCAGCAAGAACTCGGACTGCTCCGGGTCATGGCAGCCCACACCCGGGTCGTTCGGATCGAACAGGAGGATCTCGATGGGGGCGGACTGGTGCGATCTTTCGTTCGCGACGATGCGCTCCAGAACGGTCAAGCCCCGGGGGCCCGCGCCGATGATTCCAACTTGGATTGATGTCATGTTTCCAGTCCCGACCCAACAATGGCCACAAAAGCGTGCGCATTACCCCCCGTTCAGGGGGTTGATCTGTGGAATAAATCATGCTCTATGCCAGACTGCTTCCGGGTATCTGTTTGTAACAAGGGCCGCCAGGCGCCGAACCGGCCAGCACCGCGCGGGCGCCGAAATACCGTGCTGAGACAGCCACCAAAGGAGCCCGACGATGTTGCAAGAGTCACCGATGGACGCCTGTGGCGACGCCGCCCACCGAGACGCGCTGTCGCCGCAAAGCGCAGCCTGGCTCGCCGGCCTGCGCGAGCACGGCGAGGCCGCCGGTCCGGTGCAACCGCGTCGCTGAGCCAGCCCCGACAATCCCGGTGATGACCCACCACCCCCACGACCCCGACACCACCGTCGCCACCCAGCCCAACGGCGTGCGCGTCGTCACGCTGGCCCTGCCGCACCTCGACAGCGCCAGCGTCAGCGTGTTCGTGCGCACCGGCAGTGCGCACGAAAGCCGGCGGCTGAATGGCGCGAGCCACTTCTGCGAGCACATGGCGTTCAAGGGCACGGCCGAGCGCAGTTGCCAGCAGGTCAACCTGGACGCCGAGTTGCTGGGCGCCGAGGTCAACGCCCACACCGACAAGGACCACACCGCGTACCACATGCGCGGCATGGCGCGCGACGCGGGGCGGTTCTTGCGGATGCTGGGCGACATCGTGCGCCACAGCACGTTCCCGCAGGCCGAACTGGAACGGGAGCGCCAGGTCATCCTGCATGAATACACCGAAGACGAAGACGATGGCATGTCGACCGCGTTCAAGCTGTTCGACAAGCTGTGCTTCGGCTCGCATGCGCTGGCCCAGCCCGTCATCGGCACGCGCGGCAACATCGAGCGGCTGACGCGCGACGAGTTGCTGGGCTACGTGCGGCAGCAGTACACCGGCGCCAACGTCATCGTCGGCGTGGCCGGCCAGGTGGACCCGCAGGCCGTGCTGCACGAAGCGCAAGCGGCCTTCGGCAGCATGGAGGGCGGCACGCCGAACGTGCTGGCGGCGCCCGCGTTCCTGGGGGGCGTGGCCGCGCGCCGGCTGCCCGGCGCGCCGCAGATCCATGTGGCGATGGGCTTTCCCATGCCCGCGCTGGCGCAGGACCACCACGCCGGCGTCGTCGCCGCGGCGCTGTTCGGCGAGGGCATGAGCTCGCCGCTGATGGACCAGATCCGCGAGCGGCGCGCGCTGGTGTACTACGCCGCCTGTTCGGCCGATGTGACCGAGTTGTGCGGGCAGTTCGTCATCGAGGCGTCGACCGCGCCCGAACATGTGGACGAGTTTTTCACCGAGGTGATGCGGCTGCTCGTCGCCCACGCCGAAACCATCGCGCCCGTGGACCTCGAGCGGGCCCGCAACCAGATTGCGGTGCGCCACCTGCGCGCGCAAGAGCAGCCCTACCAGCGGCTCGAGGACGCGGCGCGAGACCTGTATGCGCTGGGGCGGGTGCGCCCGCGGGCGGAGGTGCTGGCGCGGGTGCAAGCCGTCACGGCCGGGCAGGTTCGCGACGAGTTCCGGCGCATGCTCGCGGCGCCGATCTCGGTGGCCCTGGCCGGCAAGGTGGCTCAGGGCGTGAGCGAGCGGGTGCGCGGGCTGGTCAACCGCCACAAGCCGGCCGGCACGCGGGCCACCCTCACGCCCGACGGACCCGGGTAGTCGGCCGGGCCGCGGGTGGTCTGGCCGACTGCCCGGAGCCGTGTCAAATCGCCCCGGCTGCGCGCAGCGCGCGGATGCCGGCGGCGTCGATGCCGAGCTCGCCCAGGATCGTGTCCGTGTGCTCACCGAGCGCGGGCACCGGGTCCATGCGCGGGCCATCGGTCCCGTCCCGGCGCCACGAACCCGGCGGCAACATCGCCGGCAGCATTCCGGCCGGCGAGCCGACCTCGCGCCAGCGTTCGCGGGCCTTCAGCTGCGGGTGCTGCCACAGCTCGTGCATCGTGTTGACGCGCGCATTGGCGATCTGCGCCGCTTCGAGCCGCTCGACCACCTGCGGCGCGGTCAGCGCCTGGAAGGCCGCATCGATGATCTCGCGCAGCGCGCCCCGCTCGGCCACGCGCCGGGCGTTGCCGGCGAAGCGCGGATCGGTGGCGAGCGCGGGTTGGCGCAACACGCCGGCGCAGAAGTTGACCCACTCGCGCTCGTTTTGCAGACCCAGCATCACCGTGCCGCCGTCGCCGGTGGCGAACGGGCCGTAGGGGTAGATCGTGGCGTGGCTCGCCCCGGTGCGCGGTGGTGGTGGCGCGCCGTCGATCGCGTAATACAGCGGAAAGCTGGTCCATTCGGCCAGCGCTTCGAGCATCGAGATGTCGATGTGCTGGCCCTGGCCGGTCTGCCCACGCTGCAGCAAGGCCGCCAGGATGTTGGTGTAGGCGTACATGCCGGCGGCGATGTCGGCAATCGAGGTGCCGGCCTTGCAGGGCTGGTCGGGCGTGCCGGTGACCGAGACAAAACCGGCTTCGCTCTGGATCAGCAGGTCGTAGGCCTTCTTGTCGCGGTACGGCCCGTCGGCGCCGTAGCCGGAGATGTCGCACACGATGATCGAAGGCTTGCTGGCCGCGAGCTTGGCGTGGCCCAGCCCGAGCCGCGCGGCCGCGCCGGGCGCGAGGTTTTGCACCAGCACGTCGGCCTTCTCCAGCACCAGGCGCTGCAGCAGCCGGGCGGCCTCGGGGTGCTTCACGTCGAGCGTCAGGCTTTCCTTGGAGCGGTTGGTCCAGACGAAGTGCGAAGACAGGCCGCGCACCCGCGTGTCATAGCCGCGCGCGAAGTCGCCGCCGCCGGGGCGCTCGATCTTGATCACGCGCGCGCCCAGGTCGGCGAGCTGGCGGGTGGCGAACGGCGCGGCGATGGCGTGTTCGAGCGTCACGACGGTCAGGCCTTTGAGCGGTTGCATCGCGGCTCCTTCAGCGCAAGATGGCGGTGGCGTCCATCGTCAACCCGCCTTCATGGTCCTGGGCCCACAGGCGAACTGTCTTGCCGTCATGCTGCGGCGCGCCGTTGACGCGAAACGGGTGCAGGTCGAAGGTCGGCCGCACGGCCGTGAAGCGGAAGCTCGCCACGTCGGCCATGGGCCGCTCGCGGCGCAGCAAGTCCAGCAACAGCGTGGCGATCAGCGGGCCGTGCACGACCAGGCCCGGGTAGCCCTCGACCTCGGTCACGTAGCGGCGGTCGTAGTGGATGCGGTGGCCGTTGAAGGTGAGCGCCGAGTAGCGGAACAGCAGCACCGCGTCGGGCACGATCTCGCGCTGCCACGGCGCGCCTGCTTCAGCCTTCTGCGGCGGCGGCGCCACGTCGCCCGGGCGCTGCGCTTCACGGTAGACGATGTCGTGAAACTCCACCAGCGCCGGCTCGATCGCATCGTTGCAACGCAACTCGTGGCGCAGCTTGACGAACACCAGCCGGCCGGTGCGGCCGTCCTTGCGCGTCACGTCGTCGATCGAAGACGTGCGCGCCACGCGGTCGCCCACGCGGATCGGCGATCGAAACTCAAACCGGCTGCCGGCCCACATGCGCCGCGGCAGCGGCACCGGCGGCAGGAAGCCGCCGCGCCGGGCATGGCCGTCGGGGCCGATCTCGGACTGCCGCTGCATCGGCAAGAAGTACAGCCAGTGCCACAGCGGCGGCAGCGGCGTGCCGGGCTCGACCGGCGCGGCCGGGTGGTCCAGGGTGGCCGCCAATGCCACCATGGGCGTCGCAACGAGGGTGTCGCGCTGCGTTTCGGTGCGGCCGATCCACGCTGTCAGGCTTGATTCAGGGGTGTTCATCGGCGTTTCCAGCGGCGGCCCCGGCCGGCGCGAGCCGGCCTACTTCGCCTTCTCGATCTTCGGGAACTTCGGCACAAACGTGTCGGGCGCCCCGCCCAGGATGCCGTGGAACTCGAAGATGCGGTACGGCCCGGGCTTGTTCGCACCCACCCTGACCGCGCCTCGATACAAGCCCTCCTCGGGGTCGACGCGGCCGTGCTTCTGCCCTTCCAGGGCCTGGTAGGTCTGCGTCACCGCCGCCTTGGTCATGCCGGCGGCGCCGCCGAACTTGGTCCTGCTGAGGTTCATGGCCGGGAAGTCCCGCTGCTCGAAGCGGTTGGTGTTGTCCAGCAGCCGGGCGTCGCGCCGGCTCGCGTAGTAGCCGAGGAACCAGTCTTCCCGGTGCTCCCGCAGCAGCGCATGCACATTGTTCGCATGGCGGAAGGTGTCGGTGAAACAGTGGCCATTGAGGCTCAGCGGTTCACCCTGGCCGATCGCCGCGGCGACCTTGCCCTTGTCCTTGGCGTTGAGGCTGTCGACCAGCCATTCCCACAGGTAGACCTTCTCGTTCAGCACCGCACCACCGGCGCTCATGTGCGGAATCGGCTCCCGGCTCTGGATCATTCCGGTGGCGCTGAACAACTTGGAGGTCTTGTGACCCCAGCCGAAGTAGTCCCCCGCGGCAAGCCATTGGTAGGAATGGCTGAACTCGCCGTGGTGGATGGCAAAGGAGTCCTTCCACAGCACCTTGTTGATCAGGTTGTGGATGAAGGTCTCGGCCTTGATGGTGTTGAAGTAGACGGTGTGATGGTCCAGGTTGTTGGCCACGAAGGCCTTGAAGCCGAGCGTGTTTCCTTCGCGCTGGATCGCCTGCGTGAGCCGGTTCGAGCCGATCGACCTTTCGAGGTAGGTCAGCCACAGGCGCTTGGACAAGGCCTCCAGGCTGTTGGCGAAATCGCCCTCGTACAGCTCGACGTTGGACAGCCAGGTTGCGAGCTGCGCGTAGTCGTCGATGAACGGGATGTTGCCGAACCAGCGCTGAATGCATTGCCCCGCGTGCTCGACGCCCTTGATCTCGGTCCAGCTCATGCAACACCTCCCGGGTGTGCCCAGTGGCCTGCCCCCCTCGGGCCGCGCACGGTCACGCTGCCGGATGTTACGGCGTCACGTTGCCGCGTTCAAACAGCGTTGCCACCTGCCCGCTGGCCATCAGCCCGTTCATGGCCGCCTGCAAGGCCTTGGCCAGATCGGTGGAGTCGCGCTTGACCGCCAGGCCGACGGCCCAGCCATCGCGCGGCGCGCGCGGCGAGGGCAGCGCATCGATCGCAAAACGCGGGTCGCCGCGCAGCACCGATTGCAGCTCCGAGGCCATCCCGGCCGCCACCGGCACCTCGCCGCGCAGCAACGCGGCCGCGGCCTGCGCGCCGTCTTTCCACTGTGTTGTCAGCTGGTTCTTGTAAGCCCCGCCGTCGGCGCCGATCAGCAGCCAGCCGGCCAGCGACTGGCCCGGCACCACCACCTGCGCCGTGCCCAACTGCGACAGCGTTTCCAGGCGCGGCAGCAGCGCCAGGTTGCGTGCCATCGCCACGCGCTCGCGGTAGTAGGGCGCGAAGATGTTGACCTGCGGCGTGGCGTCCATCAGCGGCTTGTCGACCGGCACGTGCAGCAGCACGTCGGCCGGGCCGTGGCCGAGGTAGTGGCCGCGCCAGACCATGCTGCGCAGGTCGTCGCCCATGTTCTCGTCGGCGGCGAACGGCAGCAGGGTCAGCTTCAGCGACAGCGCGTCGGCCAGCGCCTGCGCCAGGTCGATGTCGATGCCCTGGCCCTGCACATTGAAGGGCGGCATGTCCTGGTACACGGCCACGATCAGCGCGCCGCGGGCCCGCACCTTTTCGAGCGCGGTGGCGTGGCCGGTGGCGGGCAGCCCGGCCAGCGCGGCGGCACCGCAGCCGAGCCAGCGCAGGCCGAGGCGGCGGCGCGCGTCGATGGCGTCAACCGGCTTCACAGCGGCTTCTCGCGCCGGGTTTCGAGGTAGGCCTTGATCGACCACATCGCCTCCTGGTTCATCACGCCCTCGAACGGGGGCATGTAGACCGCGCCATTGCGCGTGCGCCCGCGCCGCACCGTCGACAGGTAGAAGTCGTCGGTGTCCTTGACGCAGGCGGTCTTGCGCGCCGCGTCCTTCAAGGTGGCGCATTCGTTCTCGATCTTGCGCAGGTCAGGCGCAATGCCGCCGGAGATGGCCTCCAGCCCATGGCAGCGCGCGCAGTTCTGGTTGTAGGCCGAGGTGCCGATCTGGACGGCCTCAGCGTTCTGGCGGAACGGGTTTTCGGCCAGCCAAGCCCCGCCCAGCTTGGGCAGGGCCGCCGTGTCCACCGCCTGCGGCGTCACATCGCCGTGCGCACCGGCGCCGGCGCAAAACATCAGCGTGGCCAGCACAGCGGCGGCGAGCCGCAGCGGCGCGGTGTCAGGCGTGGCGCCGGGCGCGGGTAATTGAGGTCCGTACAGTCTCATCAAAGCACTCCGCCCAGGTGAATTTCCATCGACCCACAGGGCGCAAACTCCATGCCATCACCGAGCGCAAAAGTTGCTCCCGGTTGGAGCAATTCCCGCAGGTTGGTGCCAATGGACAAGCCGGCGCCGTACCCTCAGCATTCGGTGCTCCCAGCGGCGCTGCAGGGGC